>NZ_JARWNW010000154.1 GCF_029868325.1 Nocardia carnea | reverse complement strand
GGTCGACTCCCCCGCCGCCAGCCGGCACGCGGCGTGCGCCTACTTGTCCGGCAGTTCGCCGAGCACCCGGCGCAGATGATCGCGACTCTCCCCCGGGGTTCCCCCCTTTGTGGGCGGGGGCGCCCCCCCCCCCCCCTCCGCCCCCCCCACCACAGCGCGGAACGCGTCAGTCGGCGTAGGTGAGGACCACGTCTCCGAGCACCGGCGCGTCCTCGCGGTCGACGGCGGTGGCGCTGATGGTCAGCTTGCCCGGTTCCTGCCAGATGCGTGACCGCAGCATCTCACCGGGGAACAGGACCCCGGCGAACCGCGCTTTGAACCCGGTGACCCTGGTCGCCGCGGATTCCAGCACCGTATCGGTGGCGGTTTTGCAGATGATCCCGTACGTGCAGAGACCGTGCAGGATCGGTGCCGGGAAGCCGGCGCCCTTGGCGAATTCCGGGTCGGAGTGCAGCGGGTTGCGGTCGCCGCAGAGGCGGTAGAGTAGCGCCTGCTGCGGCAGGGTCTCGGTGGTGACGTCGAAATCCGGTGCCCGGTCGGGGAGTTCGGCCTTGTTACTGGGGCCGCGTTCACCGCCGAAACCGCCTTCGCCGCGGGCGAAGATGGAGGACCGTTCGGTCCACAGGGCTTCGCCGTCGGAGCCGGTGACGGTGAATTCCTGCACGATCACCGCGTTGGAACCCTTGTCCCAGATCTCGCTGATCCGGCCGGTGCGGGTCGCTTTACCCGAGGCGGGCAGCGGCCGGTGCACCTGGATTTCCTGCGCGCCGTGCACCACCTTGGCGAGGTCGATATCGACACCGGGGAACTTCACCTTCGGCGGGTCGGTATCGCGCAGGGTGTGCGCGACGGTGGCGAAGGTGGGCAGGACCTGCGGTTCCCGATCGTCGAGGTAGCGCAGTTCGGCGGGATCGGTCCAGCGGTGCCCCGCGCCGATACCCAGGTGGTAGAGCGCGATATCGGAGGCGGTCCAGGAGAATTCCTTGCTCGGCAGTTCCGCACCGAGTGCTACCTGTGGATCGATGGGCATAACTTCTCCTCGGCTCAGGCCTCGGCCGGGGACGTGGCGGACCCGGCCTTCTTGCGGTCGATGATGTCGTGGACGGCGAGGTAACCGAAGGCGATAGCGGGTCCGATGGTGGCGCCGGGGCCGGCGTAGGTGTGGCCCATGACCGGGGTCGACACATTGCCGGACGCGTAGAGCCCGTCGATCGGGGTGCCGTCCTCGCGGAGTACGCGGGCCGCGGTATCGGCGACCAGACCACCCTTGGTGCCGAGATCGCCGGGCACCATCTTGGCCGCGTAGAACGGGCCCTGAACCAGTGCGGCGAGGCACGGGTTGGGCTTGACGGTCGGGTCGCCGTAGTAGCGGTCGTACTGGCTGTCGCCGCGGTTGTAGTCCTCGTCCTTACCGGATTCGGCGAACTTGTTGAACCGTTCGACGGTCGCGGCGAGTTTATCGGCGGGAACCCCGATCTTCTCGGCCAGTTCCTGCAGGGTCGCGGCCTTGACGATCAGGTCGTTCTCCATCCAGCGCGACGGGAACTTCAGGCCCGGCTGCAGGCTGGCGAACATGTACCGGTTGCGGTAGCGCTGATCGAAAACCAGCCAGGTGGGGATGTTCTCGCCCGGCCCCTCGCCCTGCCCGTATTCGCCGCCGTACATGGTGTGCACGGCCTCCACGTAGGGCGCGGATTCGTTGCCGAACCGCTCACCCTTGGAGTTGATCATGATCGAACCCGGCAGGTTGCGTTCCGACAGCGCGAACCACGGCTTACCACCCTTGAAGATGGTCGGACCCCACCAGGCGTCCTCCATGAAGCCGATCGCGGCACCCGCGTCCATACCGGCGAGGATGCCATCTCCGGTGTTGGTCGCGGCACCGGTCGTCCACTCAGTGGTAATCGGCTCCCGTTGGTACTTGGCGCGCATCTCGGCATTGTGCTCGAACCCGCCGCTGCCCAGCACCACACCGTGGCGGGCGGTGAAGCGGACGGTTTCGCCGTTGTGGGTCGCCTCGACACCGGTGACCTTGCCGTCCTCCATGACCAGTTTGGTCATCGGGGTATCGAGCAGCACGGGCACGTTCGCGTCCATCAGACCCTTGCGCATCCCGGCGATGATGGCCTGACCCATCACCATCAGATGCTTGCGGGTGAACTTGGCCCAGTAGGTGCGCACGCCGACCCGCAGCGCCCGCAGCATGCCCTTGGGATGGCGGCGGATCAGGTTCAACCGGACGAAATCGGCCTGGGTGACGGCGACGTTCAGCGGAGCTTTGGAGTAGGGCGGGTGGATGTTGAAGCGTTCGTCGCCGAGGATCATGGCGTTGAACGGTTTGGGTTCACAGGATCGGCCACCGGCCCGGCCACCGGGCGCTTCGGGGTAGTAGTCGGAGTAGCCCTTGACCCATTCCATTTCCAGCGGGCTGTTGGCCAGGACGAAGTCGAGGGCTTCCGCGCCGCGGTCGATATAGGTGTCGATACGTTCGGCGGGCACCACGTCGCCGATGATGCTGTGCAGGTAGCGCCGCGCTTCTTCGCGGTCGTCGGGACCGCCCGTATCGCGCAGGGCCTTGTTGCCGGGGATCCACACCCCGCCGCCCGAGCGCGCGGTGGACCCACCGTAGTAGGGCGCCTTCTCCAGGAGCACCACACTCAGCCCGTTGTGCGCGGCGGTGAGGGCGGCGGTCATTCCGGCGGCGCCGCTGCCGACCACCACCACATCGTATTCCCGATCGTTCATGTAGAACACGTTATAGAATGATGCCGCTGTTGGTCTATGTTGTGTGGCAGAAGACTTATTCTGTCGCCGAAGCGGCAGCGAAACTCGTTTCAATTTTCGGTGGAGTTGGCTATATGGCGCAGGAATGGGACCTGACCGCGGACGTGGTGGTCGTCGGGTACGGAGCGGCCGGCGCGGCGACGGCGCTGCAGGCCACCGAGGACGGTGCTCAGGTCCTCGTCCTGGACCGGTTCACCGGCGGGGGAGCGACCGCACTGTCCGGCGGGATCATCTACGCCGGCGGCGGGACCTGGGTGCAGCGTGCGGGCGGGGTCGAGGACACTCCCGAGCAGATGCTGGCCTACCTGGAACGTGAGGTCGGCGATGCGGTCGCCCCCGCGACCCTGCGCCGGTTCGTGGACGGCAGCCCGGCGATGATCGACTGGCTGACGGGGCACGGGGTGCCCTTCGAAGCGTCGCTGTGCCCGTACAAGACCTCGTACCCGAACAACGACTACTACCTCTACTACTCCGGGAGCGAGATTTCCGGCGCCTTCAACGACATCACACCCGCCCAACGCGGCCACCGGGTCAAGGGATGGGGCACCTCGGGCAAGAAACTGTTCGCGCCGCTCGCCCGCTCCGCGGCGAACAAGGGAGTCCGCGTCGAATCGCTCACCACCGCGACCGAGCTGCTCACCGACGACACCGGCGCCGTGGTCGGGGTGCAGTGCCGCACCCTGCGCGATGCGCCCGCCCAGGTCCGCGCGCGCTACATCCGGATGGCCGCCGTCGCCGCGAAACCCGGCATCTACTACCCGCCCCTGCGCCGCGTACTGGAAAAACAGCTCGCCCGCCTCGACCGCCGCTACGGCACCACCATCCGGGTTCTCGCCCGGCGCGGTGTGGTCCTCACCGCGGGCGGTTTCATCGCCAACCGGGAGATGGTGCGCGCCTACGCCCCCGCCTACCAGAACGGGCTGGCACTGGGCAGTTCCGGTGACGACGGCAGCGGTATCGAAATGGGTCGCAGCGCCGGCGCCGCCACCGCCCGGATGGGCAATGTCTCGGCATGGCGGTTCCTGCTACCGCCGAGCTCGTTCACCGGCGCGCTACTGGTGGACGGGAAAGGTCAGCGGGTCATCGACGAAACCCGCTACGGCGCCGCGGTCGGTGACGCTCTCATCAAACGGCACGACGGTATCGGTTTCCTGCTCGCCGACGACGAACTCATGCGCAAGGCGATCTCGCAGATCGGCCCGCAGGCCGCCTGGTTCCAGCGGCTGCAGTTCGAGGTCATGCGCCGAAAGGCCAAGCGCGGCAAGACTCTCGACGCCGTCGCGGCCGCCGCGGGCATCGATGCGAAGGGCCTGCGGGAAACGGTCGCCGCGCACAACAGCGCCTACGCCACCGGCGCCCCCGACCCGGTCGGCAAACCCGCCGATTATGTCCGTCCCGTCGGGGCCGGCCCGTACTGGCTGGTGGACGTCTCGATCAAACGAAGCCTGACCAACCCCTGCCCGATGTTCACCGTCGGCGGGCTGGTCGTCGACGAGGACACCGGCGCGGTGAAGGGCGCCGACGGTGCCGATATCCCCGGCCTGTACGCCGCCGGCCGCACCGCCGCCGGAATCTGTGTCAACTCCTACGTCAGCGGACTGTCCCTGTCCGACTGCATTTTCTCCGGACGCCGCGCAGGTCGCAGCGCGGCGGGTGAACAGTCTGTCGCCACCGCCACCGGCACCTCGACAAGTTCACCGGCTAGTACTCGCCCTTCCACAGATTGACGAGGGCGAAGCCCATCGGTCGGCGAGCAGGGTGTCCGAGGCTGGTTCAGGCGGGTGTGAAGATGTCGTTCAGGGTGGTGGCGGTGAGTACGCGCGGCATCCATGCTTCCAGTTCGTCGGTGTCGGCGGAGTTCACCCGGTCGACCACTGCGGCGGGCGGCGTCCCGAACTTGGTGGCCAGCAGCTTGAGTAGCACCCGAGTCGCCTCTTCAGCGCGGCCTTCCGCCCGGCCTTCGGCGCGGAGTCGTTCTGCGGCGGTCACAGCTACCTCCTTGGCTCGCGGACCGAGCTGATTCAACAGGGCTTGCAGGTCCTCGAGAGCGGTATCGCCCTCCAGGAAAATGTACTCGAAGACCCGCCACAGGTCATCCGTGGTCAAGTCGTTCAGATCGGCGATAAAGCGTTGTAGATCGTGGCCGAGGTTCGTGTTTTTGGCGGTGATCTTGTGCAGGATCAGCACCAGCCGCGCCGGTGGGGTGAGATCACGGGCTTGGATTGCGGCGATATCGACCTGGGACAGGTCATCGAGCAGGATCTTCAAGCTCGGCAGGTGCTCGGCGAGTTCGGCGCGGCCCGCGTCGTCGATATCGATCAGCTCGGCCAGTTCGGTCGGATAGTTCCATCGCTCACCTCTGGGCCCGGAATGCACGACCAGCGGGATGACAGCGGGTAGAGCTTTGCTGTTCGGGTGCGCGTCGAGGTGCTGGGTCCAGGTCATGAGTATGTAGCGCAGCATCCGCATCGGCATGAAACGGTCCGGGCACGACTGGTGCTCGACGAGGACATAAACATAGGCGTCGTGACCGGACAGGCGGGTACGGAACAGCAGATCACTGTAGAACGCACGCAGGTTCTGCTCGACGAAACCGGCCGGTTGTAACTCCAAACAGTCGAAGTCCAGCCGAGCGGCGAGTGGACCGGGCAGGTTGGCACGCAGTATTCCGGCGATCTCGGCTTTACGGGAGCAGATCGCTTTGAACAGTCCATCGTGTGGAGTCGACGATTGCACGGCCATAGCCGGCGAAAGTAGCGGCAGGCGTCGACAGAGTCGGCATCGTTCCCGGCGCGGCGGCACCCGGCACGCCGACCGTGCCCCATTTGCGCCATGCTCAGTCCCGGCCGACCGGCCGAGCATGCTGAACTCAATCGTCGAGGTGGCGAAGTGAATTGCCTTAAAATTTTCGCCGCATGTAGCAGTACTGCTCATTCGGGACGGTGATTCCCAGGAGTGCGGCGATGCGTACTCACGGCCCATCTCCTGTGACCGGTTTCGGCGGTTTCGATGGTGTCGTGGAGGCGTTCGAGTTTGGTGCGGGTGTCGGTGGTGTTCCGGGTGAGTTCGGCGACTTTGCCGGCGTGGACGGCGGTGCCGGATAAATCCGTGCTCTTCCGACGAGCCCGGAGCTCGACGAGTGCTTTGTCGCTGAATCATTGAGACGGGGGAACTCTATTGAATCCCACGGTCGGGCCCGTGGCAGGCACCGCCTGTCCAAGTTCAGTGGTGTTATCCGAACAGTTTTCTATATGCCTCTGATGCGCGGGTCCTGAGTTCCTTCTCGTCTATTCCTCCGACTTCTTCCCGTAGTGTTGGGTCCGACACGTAATTGTCTGCATACGCGAATAGCTCATCTAGTATATCGAAATCGGGTCCTATTACTTGATTCCTGTCGTTCTTGAAGTAGTGAAGGTAGTTGTGCTCGAATTCATCAGCGCCCGACTCGCCGGATAAGAGAGCCTCCAATATGGGCTTGTATCCCGCGACCATTCGTGCAATCGCTGCGCTGTTGTCAGTCATCATCCACCGCCAAGCTTTCCTCGTTCCAGTACATTCTGTTTTTGGCCCTCGCTCAGCTTCCATCCCGATACAAATTCTCCAGAGGGAGATTGTACAACAACGAGTCCGCTATCAGGGTTATAGTTCAGAATTGCGGGGTTGCCGTGGTAGGTGCCGTCGATGTGGAGGGTTCCGGGATCCTCGACGTGTTTTATTACAGCATCGTCGAAGGCTTGGAACCCCTCTTTTCCGCGGGGAGTGGTAACCCCAAAATCGGTGGCGTGTTTGAATTTGGCCTCAATTTGTTTCGGGTTCGTCTCCAGGGGAATCCCCGGCACAGTCTTTACCCCGGGGCCAAGCGGTTGGCTGCCGCTGGCTTCGACGGCGTCCTCGG
>NZ_JARWNW010000153.1 GCF_029868325.1 Nocardia carnea | reverse complement strand
GGGTGGGCCCCGCAATGCGCTCCCCCCCCCCTTCCCGCGCCCGCCGGGGGTTTGGGTGGGTGTTATAAACTATTTTAAAAATGGGCCAAAACCCCGCGCGCCGAAGGCGCGCCATAGACAGAGCTTGTACGCTCGGCTGGTGTGAGCGTCGACATCACCGCATCGGCGGCATGGCGGAAATTGCAGGATCATCACGAGGCGATCGCCACCCTCCGGCTCAGGGACCTGTTCGCCGACGATCCGGCGCGTGGCCGTGATCTGAGAGTGACCGCTGGTGAGCTGCTGATCGATTACAGCAAGCATCGGATCACCCGGGAAACATTGCGCCTGCTGGTCGATTTGGCGGACGAGGCCGGGGTGGCGGCGCAGCGGGACCGGATGTTGCAGGGCAGCCATATCAACACCTCTGAGGATCGCGCGGTCGGGCATACGGCCTTGCGGCTTCCGCCGGGTACTTCGGTGACCATCGATGGCGAGGACGCCGGTGCCGCGGTGCACGAGGTGCTCGACCGGATGCGCGCTTTCGCCGACGCCGTCCGTTCCGGGCAGTGGCGCGGCGCCACCGGGCAACGGATCCACACCGTGGTCAATATCGGTATCGGCGGTTCGGATCTCGGTCCGGTGATGGTGCATCAGGCGCTACGGCACTATGTGGATGCCGGGATCGACGCCCGTTTCGTATCCAATGTCGATCCGGCCGATCTGGTGGCGAAGCTGGCCGGCCTGGACCCGGCCACCACGCTGTTCATCGTCGCCTCGAAAACCTTCTCCACCTTGGAGACCCTGACCAACGCGACGGCCGCCCGCCGCTGGCTGACCGGCGCGCTGGGTGCGGACGCGGTGGCGAAACATTTCGTGGCGGTTTCCACGAATGCCGAGCGGGTGGCCGAATTCGGGATCGATACGGCCAATATGTTCGGCTTCTGGGATTGGGTGGGCGGCCGCTACTCGGTGGATTCGGCCATCGGGTTGTCGGTGATGGTCACGGTGGGACCGGACCGGTTCGCCGAGTTCCTGGCCGGGATGCACACCATGGACCGTCATTTCGCGACGGCGCCGCCGGAAACCAATGCGCCGATGCTGCTGGCGCTGCTGGGCGTGTGGTACTCGAATTTCTTCGGTGCCCAATCCCGTGCGGTACTCCCCTATTCGAACGACCTGGCTCGTTTCCCGGCTTATCTGCAGCAGCTCACCATGGAGTCGAACGGTAAATCGGTGCGCGCCGACGGCACCCCGGTGACCACCTCTACCGGTGAGATCTTCTGGGGCGAACCGGGTACCAACGGCCAGCACGCGTTCTATCAGCTGCTGCATCAGGGGACCCGGCTCATTCCCGCCGATTTCATCGGCTTCGCCCGGCCGGCCGACGATCTGCCCACCCGCGACGGCACCGGCAGCATGCACGACATCCTGATGAGCAACCTGTTCGCGCAGACCAAGGTCCTCGCGTTCGGGAAAACCGCCGAGGAGATCGCTGCGGAAGGCACTCCCCCGGAACTGGTGCCGCACAAGGTGATGCCGGGGAATCGCCCGAGTACGACGATCCTGGCGCCGCAGTTGACGCCCGCGGTACTCGGGCAACTGATCGCGCTCTACGAACATCAGGTGTTCGTGGCGGGAGTGATATGGGGTATCGACAGTTTCGACCAGTGGGGTGTGGAACTCGGTAAACAGCAGGCGCTCGAGCTGGCGCCGCTGCTCACCTCGGCCGAAGACCCCGCGCCGCAGGGTGATTCCTCGACGGACGGTCTGATCCGCTGGTACCGCGATAACCGCTGACCGCGGCTCACGGCACCGGACGCGGTTACGCCGCCGGTCGGGTGACGGCCCGATGATCGTCCGTCACCACGGCGCCATGGGCAGGCCGATACGCCGCGCGGTGCCGACGGCGAGCCGGTGGAGCCGGCCGGTATCGGATACCCGCTCGGGATCGAGACTCGCCAGCGTCAGCAGATAGTCACCGCGGAACCGGCACAGATAACCGGACAACCGGGTCCGCGGGCGGCGCGCGTAGGTGAGCCCCGGATGGATGGCGCGCGCGGCGACACCGGTGCAGTCGTGCGGGCCGAGGGCGTGCAGCGACGCCGGTATCGGTCCGATATTCGAGCACAGGATGTCGCGTTCCCCGGCACCCCGGGACAGCCGGTACGCCACCCTGTCCGGGACCAGATGCAGGAATTCCTCCGGCAGTCCGCCGGGGCTCGATATCCGCCGTTCGTAGGCGGCGCGACTCTTCGCACGGATCTCGCCGGGAGCGTCACCGGGGGCGACGACGATCTCGGTCATCGCGAGATCGTTATCGATCCGGGGTTCGCCGCGGGTGTCCACCGGCAGGCTCGCCACGATCCCGCGCTCGGGAAACCCACTGGCCCACAGCGTGTTCGCGACGAACCAGATGAACAAACTGTTCGGTGTACCGCCGCTCACCGCGGCTATCCTGTCCCATTCCCGGCCGGGACACCGCAGCACAAGCGCCGGCACCGGCAGGTCGGCGTGCGGGACGGTGGTTGCGACCGGGTCACCGGAATCGGATTCGGGCGGGCAACCGCCGCCTCGAAATCCGTATCCACCGTCTCGGGTTCCCCGCACCCCAGCTCCGGCCCCGTGACCACCGTCTCGGGGTTCGCGCACCCCAGCTCCGGCTCCGTGACAGTCGCCTGGCGGTTCCCGGTTCGTGGCGGGGCCGCCTGTCTCGCCCGCCTCGCTGCTGACCGCAGCAGAACCCCTCACCCCGGGACCGGACGAATCGGTGGGCGAATCGGCGGGCGACCCCGACGTCGCGTATCCCGCCGGATCAGAAACGGTGCGCAACTCGCCGGGTCCGATTTTCCTGCCTGACCGGCTTCGGGCGAGCATCGCTGCCGGCGTCTTACGCAACCGCATCGCTGCCGGCATTTCATGCCACCACCAGAGCCGGAAACGCCCCGAGGACCGTGCCCGCCGAAATGCGGTTCGCGCGGCACGGGCGGTACCGGTGAGGACCGTGGCGCAGGTTTCGGCGGCGTCGGCCCAGTCCGACTCCGGATCGCCGCCCTGCTGCGCACTGCCGCCGGGGCGGTTGTCCCGGTCCGGCACCGGTCCGGGGCCCGGGCCGGGTACGAAGTCCGGGCCGTTTCCGGCCGGTGCCCCGAGCGCCTGCTCGACTGCGATTACCAGCCCCCGGGCGTCGGCCAGAACGTGTGAACAGGTGAGGGCGACGACCGTGCCGCCGTCGGTGAGCGGCGCCGCCGACAGGCGCCAGCCGGGGCCGTGCCGTGGGTCCAGATCCGCACCTCGTCCGTCTGCCCAGGGCAAGATCTCCTCCGCACGAAGTGGTGCCGACGCAGTATCGAGCGGGTGGGCGCGTGTACTGGTCTGCCAGCGGTCCCGGGCGCCGGGGACTCCGGACCGCACGACCCGGCGGCCGAGCGGGCCCACGCGCAGGGCGTCGTGCAACCGGTCGAGCCGGGCACGATCCACCGGGTCCGACGTCCGCCACAGTCCCTGGAGCGCGATAGGTGCGCCCATCCCCTGATGGGTTCGCAGGAAAATACCGTCGATAACGCTCAGCCGGCGCATCAGCTCAGGCTAGCCACCTTCTCCTGCGGCACCACGGATGCCTGCTCCGGCTCGAGACCACCGGTCGCCTTGGGGGCGAGGTGACGTGCCCTCCGCACTCCCGAGCCGGTTCCCGCCGAGCCAGGGACCTGGCGGCTGCATCGTAACGACGGACCGAGCTCAGTCCGGCGGCAGCCGGCGGGCGAAGAAGTCGAGGGCGTAGTCCACCCCGCCCTGCTGGGGTACATCGTGGCCGGCCTCGAGGATACGGAGCTGGTGCTGGGTTCCGTTCATCAGGAACTGGCCGGTGAGGGCAAGGGTGAACGGTAGCGGGACGACGGTGTCGTAGGCGCCGTGGACGATGAGGATCGGGTCCCGGTAGCCGCTGACCGGCACGCTCATATAGTCGCGCATCACCGGCGCGAATTCGGGATCGTTGAGCGGCCGCTGCAACATACCGCCGATTTCCGCATCGGCCAGCATTTCGGCAGTACCGGAGTTGCACTCGGTACCGAGTTCACCGACGAAATCCCGCCCGGCCGGGGTCAGGTAGTCGTCGATATCCACCCCGGCACCGGCCATACCGGACAGCACCATGGTGACGGCGCGCCCCGGGAAACCCGGCATCTCGGGCTGGTCCGGCCGGGCGCGGAGGAACACGGTCTCCATATTGCTGACCGGTGACAGGGCAACGGTGCCGTGGAAATCGAGTTCGGGCGCATATTCCGAGGCGTACCGGCCGGTGCCCAGCGCGGCGTGACCGCCCTGGGAGTATCCCGCGACCCCCCAGTCGGAGGAGAGTTCGGCAAAGGCGCTGCGGGTGGCGCGGACCGCATCGATGGTGGCGGTGGCGGCGGTGGCGGTCTGCAGGTACGGGTGCGGGCCCGAGGAGCCCGGGCTCAATCCGATGTAGTCGGGCGCGACCACCGCGTACCCCTCGTCGTTGAACCGGCGCACCACCGGGCCCGTCTCCTGCTCCAGTTCGGGGGAACCGGTCAGCCCGCACTGCTTACCTATGCCGGAGGTGCCGTGATCCCAGGCGATGACCCGCCGGCCTCCCTCAGGGACGGGCCCGTCCGGGAGCCGCACCACGGCTTCCGCGGCGACGAGTCGCCCGCCGGGGCCGGTGGTGACGTAACCGATGCGATGGACGTCGTCGAGTCCGCCCCATTCGCGGCCGAGCGGTTCGGCCGAGAGCAGGAGTCCGGGGTGCCAGGCCGAATCCGCGTGGGCGACGACCGGCAGTCCGGCGCACAGCGCCGCGACCAACGTCAGAACCCCCACGATTGTCCGGACTACGCGCACCAGCCCTCTCCTCTATCTCACGGCGGCCCAGTACATGATCGCAGCAATTCGGGCACCTCGCGCATGCGGTGGCATATTCGCGCCGGTGGCCCGGGCGTGTCCCGGGTTCAGCGGACCGGCGGTGCGATCTGCCAGTGTTTTTCCAGGGCACCGGCGATATCGGGTAGGACGGTCACGGGAATCTTCTTGTGCCGCAAGATATTCCGAATCTCGTTGATTTGCTCTCGTTTCCGCAGGTCATAGGCGCCGGATACCGGGCCGGACACCGGCGGAATGGACAGCAGAATCAATTCACTGTGTAATTCCTCACCCCCGGTCAGATCCAGCGCGAGCGACCACCGCGCCCGTTCGTCCAGAACGAACCGCCCGGCGATCACCCGGTCCCATTCGATACTGGTCGCTGACCACGGGGTACGCCGGTGGATACCGTCGTCGGTCAGCACGACGGTATCCCGTTTGAACAGGGCGAGAAGAGCCGCCACGGCGAGCAGCGCCCCCAGTACGAGCCCGGTGAAGATACGACCCGCCCCGAACAGCAGCACCGTCGGCACGGTCACGGCCGCCACGACCGCCACACCCGCCAGACCGTAACCCAGCACCCGCCCGCCGGGCACCACCCCCGCGTGCACCCTGTGCATACCGACTCCACTCACCCGAGAACACGTGTTGCCGGCCACACGGTACCGGAGCAGGCGCCACGGCACCCGCTCACCGGACCCACTCAGTGCAGGGCGACGGCGGCCTCGGCGGAATAGACCTGGAAGGTCATGCTCTGCTGGAAATACAGCTGGACGGTTTCGGCATCATGGCCGAGATAGCCGATGGACAGGTCCTGGCCGAGGGTGAGGTCGAAGTCTCCGCCACGCGTGGTGAGCACGAAGGCTCCGTCGATAGCGGGCGCCCAGATGATCTCGCCGTCGGGTACGAGGCGTTCCAGGTGGGTACGCAGCGGATGGCCGTGGTTGGAGGTTTCGCTGACCTTGGTGTACAGATCGGCGCTGAGCAGCACCGAATACGGTCCGTCGACACCGGCCAGCCGCAACTGGCTCACCGCCAGGGCGATCACCTCCGGCACCCCGAACACGTCGTCGGGTAGTGCGATCGCCCGGTTCGACGAGGCGGCCCGGATACCGGTGATCCCGGCGGCGGCGTAACCCTCGAAAACGGCCCGGTCCTCGGCGAACGCGATCTTGCGGGCGGCGTCCTTGACCGGGTCCAGGTCGGTGTCCTGCGCACCACGTTCGACATTGTCGAGTTCCTCCCGCGACAGCGTGAACGGCACCCGCAACTCCACCAGCGGCGCGACCACCCGCTGCCGGGCCACGACCCCGTCGTTCGGGGCGGCGATCGGCGTGGTGTGGCCGAGACCGCGCGCGGAGTAGTCGGTACCGTGCGGACCGGACAGGTCCACCACCCGGCGGCCGGCGTTATGCCGTTTGAAGGTCCGCGCGGACTCCTCTTCGATAACGGCCCAGGCCGCGTCCGTGATCGGCGCGAGCTCACGATGCAGGTTGTTCATACGGTGCTGCTCCTTTTCAATGTGCCGATACCGAGTGAACCGTCCGCGCTCGGCGCCGGACCCGGCCGGTCCGCGGTTTCCCCGACCGGCTCCGCCGCCGGCGGCGCCGGCAGATCGTCGAAGAAATCCTGCGGCGGAACGAAGAACAGGGTGCCGGTGACGGCGGTGGAGAAATCCAGGATCCGGTCGTGGGTGGCCTCGTCGGTGCCGAGGAACATCCGCTCCAGCATGATCTCGGTGGTCCGGGGGGTGGCCGAATAACCGACGAAATACGTGCCGAATTCGCCGTCGCGGATACTGCCGAAGGGCATATTCGCGCGCAGGATCTCCCGCTCGGTACCGTCGGGCTCGATCACCTGGTTCACCGCGATATGCGAATCCGCGGGTTTATCCGCCTCGTCCAGTTCGAAATCCTCGAGTTTGGTCCGGCCGATGACCCGCTCCTGCTCCTGTACCGGCAGAGCCCGCCAGGCCGGTAGATCATGCAGGTACTTCTGCACGATCACATAGCTGCCGCCGGTAAAGTCCGGATCGCCGGCGCCGATCAGCGCGGCCGCACCGGCCGCCGAATCCGGGAGCGCGCCCTCGGGGTTCTCGGTGCCGTCGACGAACCCCAGCAGATCGCGCTGTTCGAAATACCGGAAGCCGACGGTTTCGTCGACGATCGTGCCGACACCGGCCAGCCGGTCGCCGATGGCCATCGCCAATTCGAAACAGGCGTCGTGCGCCTGGGCGCGGATATGGAACAGCAGATCGCCCGGGGTCGCGGGGGCGTGGTGCAGCGGGCCGTCGTATCCGGGGAATTCATGCAGTTCGGCCGGGCGGGGGCCACCGAAGAGCCGATCCCATGCCGCCGATCCGATACCGGTGATGCACCCCAGCCCGGCGCCCGGGAGCCGGAAGCCGATCGCCCGCCGCAGACCCGGCAGCTCGGCCAGCAGGTCCCGCGCCGCCGCCTCACCACCGGGTTCGACGGTGGCGACGAGGAAATGCGCGGCCGGGGTGAGTGGTTCGAGTATCGGCTGCGGCTGCCCCATAGGCGATCACATTACCGGCGAGCCGACCCGGCCCCGCACATTCCCGGTGGCTACTTGGCCACAGTCAGCAGGAAGGCCACATCGTCGATCGCCAGCACACTGTGCCGCGCCTTGGGCACCACCAGCAGATCGCCGGACGATCCTTTCCACTCGTTGTCGCCACTGTTCAGGGTGAGAGTGCCGGAGAGCACCAGCAGGGTGGCCTCGCCCTGGTTGTCGTGTTCGGCCAGGCTCTGTCCGGCGCACAACCCGACGACCGTCTGTCGCAACGAATTGGCATGCCCGCCGTAGATCGTCCGGGAGCTGCGGCCACTGGTGGTGGTCGCCGCCATCTTGAGCTGCTGCCGGGCCACCGCTGTCAGCGATTTCTTGTCCATGAACCGCCTTTCGCCTCCGCGTACCCGCGACCGGGCTGATGATCACGGGGTCGTATCGCCGAGTATGCCCGACCGGGACGCGGCATTCCCGCGTTTCTCCGAGCTGTGCTCCTTTTGCCGCCGGGCGGCTCACTTCCGGCCCCGGCCCGCAACGCGCTCGGTATACCGGGTTGCCCCCGTGCGAGGTGCTCCCGGTATCCGCCGGCGCCACCCGGCAGCACGCCGGGGCAGTCCCGCCGGTCAGCGCGTGAAGCGGCGGGTGCGGTACCGGAGACCGCCGGACGATTCCAGCCAATCCTGCGAATCGCCGGAATGCCATTCGGGCCCGAGTTCGGGGGCGTAGGCGTCCCCGTGCACCTCGGTGTCCACCTCGGTGATCAGGAGTTCGGTCGCATACGGCAGCGCCGCACGATAGACCTCGCCGCCGCCCATCACCCAGGTGGTCGCGGGAGCGGCCAGTTCCAGCGCGGCCGGAACGGAACCTGCGGTTTCGGCACCCGCGGCCGACCAATCCGACTGCCGGGTCACCACGATATTGCGGCGGCCGGGCAGCGGGCGGAAACGCTCCGGTAGCGATTCCCAGGTCCGCCGGCCCATCACCACGGGATGGCCGGTGGTCGTCCGCCGGAAGAGGGCCATATCTTCGGGCACCCGCCACGGAATGGTGTTGTCCACACCGATCACTCCGTCGGGTGTCTGCGCCCAGATCAGGCCGATGATGCGTTCCGGTGCGGTCATACCGCCACCGGGGCCTTGATCGCCGGGTGATGCCGGTAGTCCAGGATCCGCACGTCCTCGTACCGGTAGTCGAACAGCGACGCGGCCGGGGTGAGGTCGAGCTCCGGGAACGGGTAGGGGCTGCGGGTCAGCTGTTCGGTGACCTGGTCGTGGTGGTTGTCGTAGATATGGCAGTCACCGCCGGTCCAGATGAAATCGCCGGGTTCGAGGCCGCTCTGCTGGGCCACCATCACCGTGAGCAGGGCGTAGCTGGCGATATTGAACGGCACCCCGAGGAACAGGTCGGCGCTGCGCTGGTACAGCTGGCAGGACAACCGGCCGTCGGCGACGTAGAACTGGAACAGGGCATGGCAGGGTGCCAGCGCCATCCGGTCGAGTTCGGCCACATTCCAGGCCGAGACGAGCATGCGCCGGGAGTCCGGGTCGGTGCGCAGGGTGTGCAGTACCTGCGCGATCTGGTCGATATGGCGGCCGTCGGGCGCGGGCCAGGACCGCCACTGCACGCCGTAGACGGGCCCCAGCTCGCCGTCCGCGCCGGCCCATTCGTCCCAGATGCTGACCCCGTGCTCCTGCAGCCACTGCACATTGGAATCGCCGCGCAGGAACCACAGCAGCTCGTACACGATCGATTTGAGGTGGACTTTCTTGGTGGTGATCAGCGGGAACCCGGCGGAGAGGTCGTAGCGGAGCTGATGCCCGAACACGCTGCGGGTACCGGTGCCGGTGCGATCCGCCTTGGCGGTACCGGTATCCAGTACCCGGCGTAGCAAGTCCTCGTACTGGGTGTCCGGAGCGCGTTCCGCGTCTCGGGTGCTCGCCGCGCTCGCACCGGGATCGCCGGCCACGCCCGCCGTACTGTTCGTTGCGCTCGCCACGGGCCGAGCTTAACTCCCCGCACGTGCGCGGCCGCGCAAGGCCCGCAGCGCCCCACGGCGGTGGTCCCAGGTCAGCGCACACAGTGCGCGGGCACATACCCGAACGGCCGGTGGCCACCCGGGCCGCACACGCCAAAAGGTCATCGTGCACGCGCACGCAACTCGGCACTGCGCCGGCGCTCACACCCACCAGGGCGGCGGCGCAGCAACCTGCCGCGGCCTACGGTCCGTGCGACTGTCCGCTGGACGCAGCGCTGAGGTCGTCGGCCTCGAGTACGAGCGGGATGCTGCCCCCACGACCGCCGCCGCATCCGGGCTGCCAAGCTGACCCCATGCGGAAGCTGTATGTGATCGGTATCGGCGCCGGCGACCCCGACCAGGTGACGATGCAAGCCGTCAAGGCGCTGCGGGAGGTCGATGTCTTCTTCGTCATGGGCAAGGGCGCGGAGAAGCAGCAGCTCGTGGATGTGCGCACCGCGATCCTCGAGGAGCACGCCGCCCGTCCGCACCGGATCGTCGAGATCCCCGACCCACCGCGCGACCGTACACCGGCCGACTACAACGCGACAGTGCTCGACTGGCACGAACGCCGTTCGCTGCTGCTGGAGGAGGCGTTCGCGGCGACCGAAGGTGTGGGGGCGATCCTGGTGTGGGGCGATCCGGCGCTCTACGACAGCACCCTCCGCATGGTGGAACGGGCCCTGGCGCGCGGCACACTGGCCTTCGACTACACCGTGATTCCCGGTGTGACCAGCGTGCACGCCCTCGCCGCCCGGCATCGGATCGTCCTGCACCGGATCGGGGAACCGGTGCACATCACCACCGGGCGCCGCCTGCGCGACGAGGGGCTGGGCAGCGGGTCGACGGTGGTCATGCTCGACGCCGACTGTGCGTTCACCTCCGTCCCCGGCGACACCGACATCTGGTGGGGCGCCTACCTCGGAATGCCCGACGAAACGCTGTTCCACGGCCGGGTCGGCGAGATCGGCGCGGAAATCGTGCGCCGGCGTGCGGAGCTGCGGGCGCAGAAGGGCTGGATCATGGATATCTATCTGCTGCGGCCCGCTGAATGAGCTGGTAATCGGCCTGCGGGTCGTAGCATGGTCGGCATGACCGAACAGGACATACTCGGGCGGATCAAGGAACTGGTCGACCACGAGCACGACCTGCGGTCGCGGGCCTCGCGCGGGGAGCTCGATCCCGATGTGGAGCGGCGCCGGCTGGCCGAGGTGGAGGTCATGCTCGATCAGTGCTGGGATCTGCTCCGGCAGCGACGGGCCCGTATCGATCGCGACGAATCCCCCGACGAGGCCCAGCCACGACCGCCGGGACAGGTCGAGGGATACCTGCAGTAGGCGGCCGCGATGACCGGAATAGATTCCGCGGCAAAGGAATACGATGTGATCGTCGTGGGCGGCGGACCGGCCGGTGAGAATGCCGCCGCCTACGCGATCGCGGGCAGCAACCGCACCGCGGCCATCGTGGAACGCGAACGGGTCGGCGGCGAATGCTCGTACTGGGCCTGTATCCCCAGCAAGGCGCTGCTGCGGCCGGGGCATGTGCTCAGTTCAGCGCGCGGCCTGCCCGGAATCGAGGCCCACGGGCCCGATGTCGGTGCGGTACTGCGCCGGCGCGACGAATTCGTCCACGCCCGCGACGGCGACCACGACGATTCGGGCCAGCTCGACTGGGCCGCGCAGCAGGGTATCGACGTGATCCGCGGCGCCGGCCGGCTCGCCGGCGCTCGCAGGATCCGGATCGGCGAACACGAGCTCCACGCCCGCCAGGCCGTGGTGCTCGCCACCGGCAGCCGGGCCGCGATACCCGATGTCCCCGGCCTGCGTGAGGCCCTGCCCTGGACCTCACGCGATGTGACCAACCTGCGCGAGATCCCGAAGCGGGTCGTGGTGATCGGCGGCGGCGTGGTGGCCTGTGAGGCGACGACCTGGTTGTCGGCGCTCGGCGCCGAGGTCACCGTTCTGGTTCGGGGAAACCGGCTGCTCACCGGTGTCGAACAGTTCGCCGGGGAACGCGTCGCCGAAGCGCTCACGGCCCGCGGCGTGGATATCCGGTTCGGAACCAGCCCGCAGCGGGTCCGGCGCCCGGCGGCGGCGGACCACGGGGAAGGCAGGATCCACGGCGGTCCGGTCACGGTGCACGCCGAGGGGCCCGGCGGTGAGACCACCGTGCTCGCCGACGAAATCGTGGTGGCCACCGGGCGCACCCCGAACAGCGACGACCTCGGGCTCGACACGGTCGGGCTGGAACCGGGCTATGTCGAGGTGGACGATCAGCTGACCGTCACCGGAGTATCCGGTGAATGGCTGTATGCCGTCGGCGATATCAACCACCGTGCGGCACTCACCCATATGGGCAAATACCAGGCGCGGGTATGCGGCGATGTGATCGCGGCCCGGGCAGAGGGCCGGCCGCTGACGGATCCCCGATACCGCGCCAGCGCGGATAAACACGCTGTCCCCCAGGTCGTTTTCACCGATCCCGAAGTGGCCGCCGTGGGCCTCACTGCCGATGCCGCCCGCCGGGCGGGTCACGATATCCGCACGGTGGGACTGGATATCGAGGTCGCGGGTTCGGCGCTGACGCGCGACGATTACAGCGGTCACGCCGCGCTGGTTGTGGACAACACCACCGATACCCTGCTCGGCGCCACCCTCGTGGGTCCCGATATCGGGGAACAGTTGCATGCCGCGACGATTGCTGTCGCCGGACGGGTTCCACTGGAGGCGCTGTGGCACGCGGTGCCGGCGTTCCCCGCGGTGAGCGAATTCTGGTTACGACTGTTGGAGACCGACCGGTCGTCGTTACCATCGGCCACATGAGCGAGTCAGTCCCGGAGCCGGCAGCGGAGCGAATCGGCGGCGGGCATTCGCCGGAATCCGGCGGGCACGTCACCGAACAGGTCACCACCGCCGACGGCATCGTGCGAGGTGGGCGGGGCCGCCGCGTCCGGTACTGGCGATCGCTGCCCTACGCCGCGCCGCCCGTCGGCGATCTGCGGTTCCGCGCTCCGCAACCGGTACAGCCGTGGACCGATATCCGCGACGCCACCTACTTCCGGGCGGCGGGGATCCAGCCCAGCTTCGGTGTCCGGATCGGACCGCGCAAGCTGCAGGAAATGAGCGAGGATTCACTGACACTCAATGTCGTGGCTCCCGTTTCCGCCGCCGTACGTCCGCGGCCGGTGATGGTGTTCATCCACGGCGGCGGCAACCTGTTCGGCACCTCCGCGCTGCGCCTCTACGGCGGGGTACAGCTGGCAGCCGACGGCGATGTGGTCGTGGTATCGATCAACTACCGGCTCGGCGCGTTCGGGTACGCCGATTTCTCCGAATTCTCCACCCCCGGCAGCCCCTACGAATCGAATCTCGGCCTGCGCGACCAGATCGCCGCGCTGCGCTGGGTGCAGGCCAATATCGCCGAATTCGGCGGCGATCCCGGCAATGTGACGATCTTCGGTGAATCGGCGGGCGCACACGCCGTGCTGAGCCTGATGGCCACCCCGTCGGCTGCCGGGCTGTTCCACCGCGGTATCGCCCAGAGCGCACCCGCCGACTGGGGTTTGACCACGGCCGAGGCGAGTGAATTCGCCCACCGGGTCCTGGCCGAACTCGGGATCGCCCCCGCGGACGCGAACCGGCTGCTGCGCGAAATGGATCCGCACGATATCCGGCGCGCCTTCAACCGGGCATCCAACGCGGCGATGGCCGAATGCCCGGGTTTCTTCCCGGCGGCACCGGTGGCCGACGGGGATCTACTGCCCCGCACCCCTATCGATGCGTTCGCCGAGGGACACACCCACCGGGTCCCGCTGATCATCGGCACCTGCCGCAACGAAGGTGCCCTGTTCAACCGGTTCACCGATTCCCTGCCCACCCGGCCCGAGCGGCTGAAACGCGCTCTCTCGGTCGCCGGTCCGGAGCGCTATCCCCAGGTGTTCTACACCTATCCCGGTTTTCCCGGTGAAGCGGCGGCCATCCGCGCGGGCGGCGACTACTTCTTCTGGCGGCCTTCGCTGGAGGTGATGGAGGGACACAGCCGGCACAGCCCCACCTACGCCTACCGCTACGATTTCGCGCCCCGGCTGCTGCAGCTGTACAAACTGGGCGCGACGCATGCGACCGATCTGCTGCCCACCTTCGGTGCCGTCTACGAACCGTGGAGCCGGGCACTGACCATCGGCGGCAGCCGGCGCGGCCTGCTCGCGGTGACCCGCCAGGTCCAGGACAACTGGTTGAATTTCGCCCGCACGGGCGAGCCGCTGCCGGTGTGGCCCCGCTACACCGAAGCGGAACGCAGCACGCTGATCATCGACGACCCGGGCCGGGTGGAGAACGATCCCGACAGCGCCCAGCGCAAGCTCTGGGCCGGGGTCCGTGCACCCCAACTGGTACCGGCGGGTGCGGCTGCCCCGGCAGGTCCGGGCGCCGGCCTCGCCGCAGAGCCTTCCGGCGATACCACCGCACCGGCCGGCGGTGCCACCGAAAGTGCGCCGGCTCCGGCGAGTGAGGAAGGCGACGACGGCACGCTGCTGGGGAAGATCAACTCCGAGAACGCTGCGGGAGCCCCCACCGAAGTTGCTGCCACAGTTGTAGAGAAGCTGGCCGACAGCGTCGAGCCGCCCACCGACGCAGGGCCCGGGATCGCCGGCACCGACAGCACCGACAACCCCACCCGCGAAACGGAGCCACGCACCACCGGAACCGATGGCGCCGAGAACCCCACCGCCGAAACCGGGCGGCGCACCACTGGAACCGATGGCGCCGAGAACCCGGCCGACGAAACCGGGCCCAGCACCGCCGAAACCGATGGCGCCGCGAAAACGACCGGCGGCACCGGCTCGTAGTACAGCCCCGGCGAGGCAGCGGATCCGGCCCAGAATCCGGGCGAGCGGCTCCCCTGGATGCTTCGAACCGGAACTCCGGCCACTGAACGGTCAATGCTGCCGCGGCTTGCGCTCAGTAACGGGCCGCGAGTTTCGAACTACGGTGTGGGCCACACCGTCGAGGACCGGAACGCCTGTGTTCGGACAGCCGGCGGATCGGTGCTACTTCAGCAGCCGCGACATCCGGCGATCGGCGAGGATCTTCCCACCGGTCTGGCAGGTCGGACAGTACTGGAACGACCGGTCCGTGAACGCGACCTCACGGACCGTATCCCCGCATACCGGGCAGGGCATACCGGTGCGGCCGTGCACCCGCATACCCGAACGCTTCTCCCCCTTCAGCCGCGCCGCGTCCTGCCCCACCGACCGGGCGACCGCATCCGTGAGCACCGTACGCAGGGCGTCGTAGAGCGCGGACATCTTGGCGGCCGGCATCGTCTTCGCGGTGGCGAACGGGGAGATCCGCGCGGTGTGCAGTATTTCGTCGGAGTAGGCGTTGCCGATCCCGGCGAGCACGGTCTGGTCGACCAGCACATTCTTGATCCGGCCCGGCACCGCCCCCAGGATCGCGGCGAACTCCGGTTCGGTGACGGCGAGCGCATCGGGCCCGAGCCGGGCGATACCAGGTACCTCCGCCGGATCGTGCACGATATAGACCGCCAGCCGTTTCCTGGTGCCGGCCTCGGTGAGATCGAAGGCGGGGGTGGCTCCCTCCGAGGTGAAGAAATGCACCCGCAATGCCAGTGGCCCGCGCCCGGGTTTCGGCGGGCTCGCGCTCGGATTGTCGGTCCAGCGCAACCATCCCGCCCGGGACAGGTGGGTGATCAACCACAACCCACCGCACTCCATGCCGAGGAACTTCCCCCACCGCCCGGCTCCCGTGACATCGCGCCCGGACAGCGCCGTCACCGGCGGGTCGAAGGTTTTGATGGCGCTGTACGCCGCCACATCGATCCGCCCCACCACCGCACCGACCGCATGCTCCCGCAGGAACTGCGCCAGCGCCTCCACTTCCGGTAGTTCGGGCACGCGACCAGGCTACCGGGGCCCACTGACATTCGCGGCGTCCAAACGCCGGGTGATACCGGTACTCGTCACCGTGATCAGGGTGCCGACCACCACCAGGTCGAACGCCATCTGCACCGTGGTGGCGATCCGCGCTGCCTGGCCGGCGGCGTGGATATCGCCGAAACCTACGGTCCCCAGGGTCGCGACGGTGTAGTAGAGCGCATCGCTGCGGGTGCGCAGATCGGTGAACTGACCGGGATCGCGCATTTCGAGCACGTAGTAGAAGAGCGCGAAGAACAACACCACCAGACAGACCAGATACAGCAGGCCGTCGACCCGATGGGCGGTATCGCGGCTCGCCGCCAGGAACTGCCCGATCCGGTGGTAGGCAAGCCACGCCAGCCCGGCCACGCCGACGACGAACGCGACCAGGGTCACCACCCGCGTGGGCCAGTAGCCGGGGAAATCGAACCCCACCGGAACGAAGTAGTAGAACAGCAGACCACACATCACGGTCCCCGCGTTACGCCACAGATGCGCCGAGCCGCTGATCCGTCGAGATGCCATGGGGTCATGATCGGCCGGATCTGCGTATTCACCGGGCGGCACGCCGGAACAACAAGGTCACCGGTCGCGCGATACCGGTCGAGATCTCACTCGGCAACCGAGCCCTGTTCCACCGCACAATCGATCGAAACCGATTTCGCGAATATCGACGCCCCGGACACGCGCCGGATGGCGACGCGGCGGCCGTCGGGGCGGCTCCAGAGTCGGCGTCCTCCACTGGTGGCACCGATATCGGTCGGCGACTGTGGTTGTCTGTCGAGCGTGCTGTCGAAATTCGTCCGGGTATGCGTGGACGTGCTCCCGTGGCTCGCGACCGCGTCCGGGGCCGCCGGGGTGCTACTGCACTTCAGCCGGTTGTCGGCTCGCTTACCTGTTCTGGCGGCCTCGGTTGCGCCATACCTCATGTGCTTCTCGGTCGTCGGGATGGTGGCCTTTCTGGGGTTGCGGCGCTGGAGCGGTGCGGGGG
This sequence comes from Nocardia carnea, assembly GCF_029868325.1. Classification (GTDB taxonomy): domain Bacteria; phylum Actinomycetota; class Actinomycetes; order Mycobacteriales; family Mycobacteriaceae; genus Nocardia; species Nocardia carnea_C. The sequence goes on along the minus strand of NZ_JARWNW010000153.1, from coordinate 5,059 downwards.
TCGCGCTGGTCGTCGTCGTGGTGGCCGTGTGGACCCAGGTTCCGTTGTATTACGGTCGCACCGGCGACGAGGACGGACGACTGGTCCGGGTGATGCAGGCCAATCTCCTGTTCGACGGAGCGGACCCGGAAGCAGTGGCCGACCAGGTGCGGGAGCGCGATATCGAGTTGCTCACGGTCAACGAACTCACCCCCGCGGCGATCGGTGCGCTCGGCCGGGCGGGACTCGACCGGTTGCTGCCCTACCGGTATCTCTCGCCCGCCCGGACCGCTGCCGGGACCGGGATCTGGAGCCGTTACCCGCTGTCGGACACCGTCGAATACGACGGATATGTGCTGAACCAACTCTCGGCGACCGCCACGATCCCGGACGCGGGGCCGGTTTCGGTATTCGCCTTCCACCCGGTTCCCCCGGTGTACGACATCGGTGTATGGGCGGACGAATTGTCCCGCCTGCAGGCGATCCTGGAGAATTCGCCCGCGGATCGCCCAGCGATCGCCGGCGGCGATTTCAACGCGACATACGATCACGCCCAATTCCGGGCCATGCTGTCCGGACGTTTCGACGACGCCGTCGTCCAGGCAGGGGCCGGCCATCTGGTCACCTATCCCACCGATAAGCGATGGCCGCCACTGGTGGGCATCGACCACATACTCATCGCCGGAGGTCGTGCGGTCGCGGTCGAAACCCTCGATTTACCAGGCGCGGACCATCGCGCCCTGACCGCATCTATCCGCCTGCCCCGCGCCTCACGCTGAACTGTCCCGGATAGCCTGCCCGTGCAGTGCAGTCAGGGAAGTAGGTCCACCGGGGCCAGGGTGATCTCGAACGGACCCTGCAGGGTCGCGGTATCGCCCGCGCAGACCCGGTGGGTCTGTTCGTATACCTGCTCGGATCCGAGCGTATGGGCGAACAGGACCGGAAGTTCCTCCCCCGGTAGCCGGCCCTTGAAAGGGTTGATCTCGAAACGCCAGTAGTACGGGATTCCGGCGGCGGCGTAGACCACAGGTTTTGTCATCCGATCCGCCAGTGTGGTGGACCCGGAGACCACCTCGACGGCCAGCCGGACCTGTTCGACAGGTATTCCCCGCGCATCCCAGGAAATCGGCCCCTCGGCCACTATCAGGTCCGGGATGGGCTCATCGTCCCCGATCAAGACGCCGACACCTTCCAGGACCACACACTCCGCCGGTAACGCATCGTCGAGAATCCGGCCCAGCCGCTGGATGAGCCACTGGTGCCGGGGTTTGGAAGCCGCATTCACGACGAGCTGGCCATTCAACACCTCGTATCGCAATCCGTCGTCGGGCATCCGATCGAGATCGGCCGAGGTCCACCGGTCAAGCCCCGGGGCAGGCATAGCCATCGGACCACCTCCAGCTCGATTCGCCGACCGCGTACATTCGCGGCGCTGCCAGAATTCTAGCCTCCGTTTTCTTCCATCCAACGGGATGAAGGTCCGGGGGGACAGGCCGAGAGCGCGGTCTGTGACCGGATGCCCGGATATTTACGCGGGACCGGTTCGGGCAGGCGGCACAGTCGGCCGCCTGCCCGGTAACTCGGGCCCACGCTCGGCACGTGGGTGCTATCGCGTGGTTCGGTCCTCTCCGGGGGTAATACCGAGCCGGGCCAGCAGATGTGGGGCGATGACGCCGAGAGCTTCGGCGGTTGTCATCTCCTCGTGTGTCGCCGGGACCGCGTATTCGGCGATCTCACCCGAAACGTACGGCCGCCAGTCGTCGGCGCGGGGGCCTTCCTGCTGCGCACCGGGGGTGGGTACGCCGGCACGGAAGAAGTCGACGACGCCGCGGTAGACGCCGGGATCGTGGCCGGCGATCAGTTCCGCGGAGCGGGCCGCGGTCCGGTACACCGTGCGGAGCCGGTCCACCGGGAGCCGCAGCAGCTCCGGGGGAATCAGTTCGTGCAGGCGGGCCAGTTCCGCGTCGCCGAGTTCGCCGACGCTGCGGTCGGTGTCCTCGGTGCGGATGCCCTGTTCCAGCAGCGCGGCGCGCAGGATCGTCTCGAATACGCCCGGGTCGACGCCGGGATGGCTGTCCAGCATCGCCAGCATTTCGACGTGTTCACCGGCCGCCTGCAAGGCGGTGGCGACGGCGTGGGCCAGGACACCGCCGAGCGACCAGCCCAGGAGACGGTAGGGACCGCTGGGCTGGATGCGCCGGATCTCGGCCAGGTAGCGGTCCGCGATCTCGGTCAGCGAGGCCGGGTCGTAGCCGGCGTCGGAGTACGCCGGCGACTGGAGACCGTAGATCGGCTGATCCGCCGGCAGCAGCCGGGCGAGCCCGGTGAAGCTCCAGGCCAGCCCGTCCCTGGCGTGGATGGCGAAAATCGGGGTCGCGGAACCGGTTTCCCGGATGGGCAGTACCACCTGCAGTGCCGCTTCGGCCAGCGCTTCGGCTTCGGCGGGTTCGGCGAGCCGGGCCGCGAGACCGCCGACGGTCGCATCGGTGAACAACCACTGCACGCTGATATCGATACCGGTCTCGGTGCCGAGCCGGGCCGCGACCTTGGTCGCGAGCAGCGAATTACCGCCGAGCGCGAAGAACGAATCGTCGACGCCGACCCGGTCCATGCCCAGGACCTCGGCAAAGACTGCGGCGACCGTATGCTCCAGCGGGCTGCGGGGAGCGCGGAATTCGGCCTCCCCGGCGAATACCGGTTCGGGCAGAGCGCGGCGATCCAGTTTGCCGGCCGGGGTCAGCGGGATCTCGTCGAGCACCATGATCGACGACGGCACCATATGCGACGGCAGCTGCTGCGCGGCGTAGTCGCGCAGTTCGGCGACGTCGATCGAATGGCCTGGTACAGCCACCACATACGACACCAACGAGACCACGCCCGCGGCGTTCTCGTGGCCGAACGTGACCGCGAAGTCGACCGGTTCGGACGAGGTGAGCGCGGCATCGATCTCGCCGAGTTCGATACGGAAACCGCGGACCTTCACCTGGAAATCGTTACGGCCCACATACTCCACCGCAGGATCACCCGCGGCATCACGCCGCCAGCGCACCACATCACCGGTGCGATACAGGCGCGAACCGGGCTCGCCGTACGGGTCTGCGACGAAACGCTCGGCCGTCAAACCCGGCCGCGCGTGATAGCCACGCGCCAGCTGGATACCGCCGACATACAGCTCCCCGGCCACCCCTTCGGGCACCGGATTCAACCGCTCGTCCAATACCAGCGCACGCATGCCCCGCACCGGACCACCGATGGTGACCGGATCACCCGGAAGCAACCGGCCACTGATGTTGGTCGCGATCGTTGCTTCGGTCGGACCGTAAGCGTTGTGGAACCGGCGCTGTCCCCCGCCCTCGGGCACGGTGGACCACTTGGCGACCAGATCCGCCGAAACTGCTTCACCACCGGCGATGATGACCTGCATACCCGCGAGGTCCGCGGGATCCAGCGAAGCCAGCACCGACGGCGTGATGAGGCCGACCGTCACACCCTCGCGGGAGATCAGCTCGCCCAGCTCCGCGCCACCGTAGGTACCGGTCGGCACCACAACCAGCGCACCCGCCGAACCGACGGCCAGCAGTAGTTCCAGGATCGACGCGTCGAACGACGGTGACGCGAACGCGAGCGCCCTCGACGCCGAAGTCAGCCGGTAACGCTCCACCTGCTCGGCACTGAAATTTGCCAAGCCTGCGTGCGAAACCACCACGCCCTTGGGCAGGCCGGTCGAGCCGGAGGTGTAGATGACGTAGGCGGTGTTCGCCGGAGTCACCGGCCGCACTCGTTCCGCATCGGTGATCGGGGTGGCGGGATACCCGTAGATCTCGAATTCGTCGAGTACCAGCCATTCCACCGTATCCGGCAGATCGGCCCGCGCCGCGGAGACCGTGATACCCACGGATGCACCGGAATCGGTGAGCATATGGGTGATCCGGTCTTCCGGATAGGTCGGGTCGATCGGCAGGAACGCCGCACCGGATTTGGTCACGGCCCATTCGGCCAGCACCGAATCCGCCGACCGCGGCACCGCCACGGCCACCACGTCCTCGGCGCCCAGGCCGAGCACCATCAGCGCCCGCGCCAGGCGGTTCGACTGCTCGTCGAACTCGCCATAGGTGTACCGGCGGCCGTCGAACACCACTGCCGGCGCCGACGGGTCGACGGCCACGGCGGCGGCCAGCAACTCCGGCAAGGTCTGTGCCGGTACCGCCGGACCACCCGACCGCGAACCCAGTTCCGCACGTTCGGCGGGGCTGAGGAACTGCGCATCGCCCACCGGCTGTTCCGGTGCGTCGACCAGATGGTCGATCACCCGCAGCAGTCGCGCGGCGAGCGTTTCGACAGCGGCGGCGTCGAACCGGCTGGTCAGGTATTTCAGCATGATGCGGACGGTGCCGTCGGCCGTTACCACCAGGGTCAGCGGATAGTGGCTGTTGTCGCGCGTGCGCACACCGGCGATGGACATACCGTCGATATCGCCGGTGGCGGCGACGGCAGCGGCGTCGGTGGGATAGGACTCGAACACGAACAGGCTGTCGAACTGCACCTGGGCACCGGCAGCCCGCTGGATATCGGTCAAACCGAGGTAGTGATGTTCCAGCAGGGCGGCTTGTTCCCGCTGCAGTCCGGTGAGCAGATCGTCGGTGGCCGCCCGGTGATCGACCTGTACCCGCACCGGCAGGGTGTTGATGAACAGGCCGACCATGGATTCGACGCCGGGAAGTTCGGCCGGGCGGCCGGACACCGTGGCGCCGAACACCACATCGTCCCGGCCGGTGATCCAGCCGAGCAGCACACCCCAGGCCGCCTGCAGCAGGGTGTTCATCGTGACCCCGAGCTCGGCGGTGCGCGCGGCGAGTTGCCGGGTGCGGTCCGCGTCGATCTCGGCGACGAAGGTGCCCATCTCGTAGGTTTCTTCGGCCACCGGTTCCGGAGCCAGTAGCGCGGGCTCGGTGAATCCGTCCAGCGCTGCGCGCCACGCCTGGGCGGACTCTTCGCGGTCGCGGCCGGCCAGCCAGGACAGGAAGTTCCGGTAGGAGACCACCCGGGGCAGCGCGGGGGGGACGCGCCCCCCCCCCCCGCG
>NZ_JARWNW010000152.1 GCF_029868325.1 Nocardia carnea | reverse complement strand
AGAGTGGTACACGATCGGCAATCTCGATGACACCACCCCGCGCACCTGGAAATCCTGCGCCGAACTGGCGGACGCGATCGCACAGGTGACCGGAACCCGCGACGCCGCGGGCAACACGATCCCCTTCGAGTGCTGAAGTGGGGGGGGGGGGGCAAAACCCCCCCCCCCCCCCCCCCCCCCCCCCCCCCCCCCCCCCCCCCCCCCCCCCGGGGGGGGCCACCCCCCCCCCCCCCCCCCCCCCCCCCCCCCCACCCCCCCCCCTGGCGGGTGCGCTGGGGGGGGCGCCCCCCACCCCCCCCCCCCCCCACCCCCGCCCCCACCGCCACCGCAGCCCCCGTCGGTGTGGCATCCACCGCCGCGACTGTCCCCATCTCCGACGAACCATGAGGCCGCGCTCGCCGCCCCCGCAGACCGCGACTTCGACCGCAGCGGTGCCCGGTTACGCCGGTACCTGCGTACCCCGGCCGCAATCGCCAGCACTGCCGACACCACCAGAAACCATGCGCCCATGCCCGGCCCGACCGTATCCAGCAGGATCAGGCCCAGCAAGGCGGTGGCCACCACCAGCAGAACGAGCACGGTACCTCCCCGATAGCGAATAACCCCCTCGGAGAAAAGGGTACGCGACGCCGCGGACCGCGGATACCGATAGGCACGACCGCCACGGCCCCCAGAAGCACCCGGTTCAGCACTTCACTCGGTGGAAACGCCGCACGTCCGTTCAACGGCAGCGTCGATACCGCCCAGTAGGCGCACCCGGTAGCCCCGCCATCCAGTTGATGTGCCGATACCGCACGGGCCTACACGGTTTCGGCCCGGCGGCAATGCCTCACAGCACCGTTTCGGCCCAATCAATGCGGTAGCGCTGTTCGGTGCCGGCCAGTTTCTCCGGGTTCATCGTCCGGGCCATGATCGGCATGATCAGCTGCATCATCTTGCGGGCGACAGGTCCCGGCGTCTTGCTGTGGTTGATTTTGGCGGCGCGCGCCGCCACTCCTTCCACCCGGGTGCGGCGTAACCGTTCGTAGGTTGCGAAAGCCGTTTCGAGATCGGGGAGATCACGCAGACAGCGCGCCAGCTGGATCGCGCTCTCGATCGCCAGCGAAGCACCCTGCCCGGAACTGTTGGACGGAGCGTGCACGGCATCACCGATCAGCACCATGCGGTCGCGATACCAGTGCGGCACGGGCGGCATGATGTGCAGTGCGCCGGTGACCTCCAGTTGTTCCGGAGTGGTCGCCCGGGCGAGTGGGCCGCCCGGGTGGTCTGCACCGTAGGTGTCGCGCAGGATCTCCAGCCAGCGCTCCGGTGGGATGTCGCGGGCCGCTGTCAACGAAAGATATTCCGTGCTGGGCAGATTCGCACCCCAGCCGATGCGGCCGTCACCGAGCGGCCAATACAGGTAGTAGGCGCGTTTCCCGTAGGCGAAGACGATCGTTTCGTCCGGGGTCGCGATATCGCATTCGACCGTGGCGCCGAAACCGAGCATCCCGGTGAAATCCGGGCCCGGAGCGGCCGGGTCGATCAGGCGGCGCACGGTGGACCGGATTCCGTCGGCACCGACGAGTACATCGGCAGTGGCGGTACTTCCGTCGGCGAATCGGGCGGTGACACCGCTCGCGGTGTGGTCGGCCGCCACCAGGCGTTTACCGTATTCGACCGGAACGCCGGCCGCTACCGCCCGGTCGTGCAGTACCCGATGCAGCTCCCCGCGATCGACCAACTGCAACGGCGGCTGGTCCGGGAGGCTGGGCGCGGGCAGCAGTTTGCCGCCGACCGATAGGCACATACGGGGTACCGGCACTGCGATATCGCGGACCGCGTCGCCCGCATCGATCACATCCAGCGCGGCCACACCGTTGGGCGCCAGGGCCAGCCCGCTGCCTATCGTGAAAGCGGGACCCGGATAGGCCTCGTAGACGCGGGCGTCGATACCCGCCTTGCGTAGCGCGGTGGCCGCCACCGGCCCCGCGATTCCACCGCCGATCACCAGCGCGGTTTCTGTTCTGGACACAGGAGTACTCCTTATTTTCGGGGGGGCCCCCGGCGGGGCGGGGGGGGGGGGGGGCCCGGGCAGGAGGGTAGAAAAAGAAACACCCCCAAAAAAAAAACCCCCCCCCC
>NZ_JARWNW010000151.1 GCF_029868325.1 Nocardia carnea | reverse complement strand
CGGCCGGCGAGCACCAGTGCGAAACGATCGTCGCCGAGACCGTGTATCCCGATATCGGGCCGCAGGCTGCTCACATCGCCGCGGCCGTCGTCCACCGTGAACAGCACTCGGCCGGGGAGGCCGGCCAATCGCGGGGCGGCGAGCAGACGGGCATCGAGCGCACTCACCAGCGGCCGGATGTCGGGGTGCGGGCCGATACGCCCGGACAGCGGGGAGGCGATGATATTGCGGACCCGCTCATGGGTCCGGCTCGGCAGCAGTCCTGCGCTGTCCAGGAGGTGCGCGAGCGTGCCGGCGTCGCCTATCTGCCGGAGCTGCACGTTGCCCCGGGAGGTCAGTTCGATACTTCCGTCGCCGAGCCGGTTCGCCGCCTCCGCCAGCGTCTGAACCTGCGCGGGTGTCAGGTGGCCGCCGGGTACGCGGATCCGCGCGAGCGGTCCGTCGGCGGCCTCGTGCAGCCGGAGGACGCCGGGGCAGGAGTCGGCGGTGGTACGTGACATATCCGGACCAGGATACGAGGTCGGTACGGGGTGTCCGGGGGGAACCGCCACTGCCCGGCCGTCTTCTTCGGTGAGCTGCCGGACAGTTCGGCTCCAGTGGAGTTGAGACGCGCAAACGTCCGAATAGCAGCTAATATTCGGCAACTATCCGATCGGTGTCCGACGCAGTGTCCCGGACACTCGCCGGCTCCCGCGGCACCGGTCCGCGGTGAGGCCGGTCCGCGTGTGGGCCGACTGCTTCCGGGGAGGTGCGGGAAGCGTGTGGTCGAGGCGGAGGCGGGTCCGCGGGGGGATTGATCCGGTCCCGTTCGGTCCTGAAACCGGGATAGGAAAAGGGGATTCCCGCGGGAATTCCGACCTGTGCGGTGGTGGGTGTTGCCCACCGTTTCCCTGCTATGAAATCTTGCTGCTCCACAATATTTCTGTTCGGCCTCACTCCAGGCGGAATCGCGATAGTGTCGATCGGTCTGCCCGCTTTTCCGCAGGCATTCTTTTCACCACGAAATCGGTCCGTAGGAACGGGTATGAGCGCAGGAATCGACAGCGCGGTCGGCGCGAGCACGACGAAAACCTCAGCGATCACGGAACAGCTGGCGCCGCGGGATGCCGTCTTCTATTACGACGAAACCGACCGGCATCCCTCCACCATCGTCGCGGCCTACGTATTCGATAGCCGCGGTGCGGAATTGCTCGATACCGCCGCGGCAGTGCGCTGGGCACAGGAGCGGGCAGGGCTCGCGCCGCTGTTCCGGCGCAGGCTGCGCCGGGTGCCGTTCGACCTGGACCTGCCCTATTGGGTTCCCGATCCGGCCGTCGATATCGCCGAACATGTGCATGTCGAACCGGCCGGTGCGGACTGGGATACGGTCCGTGCCCGGCTCGGTGAAATAACCGTCGCACGAGTGGATCTCGACCGTCCGCCGTGGCAGTTCCATTTCTTCGATCGAGTCCACGGGGTACCGGGCGCGCCCGGGCCGGCGACGATCCTCGTGCTGAAGTTCCACCACAGCGCCGGTGACGGGGTGGCGACCCGGGAGCTGGAAGCGCAACTGTTCAGTGGACGGACGTCCCCGGCCGTGCCGGGCAGCGCGCCCTGGCGGCCGGCGGTCGTGGGGATACGTGCCGCACTACTGTTCCCCTACCGCCTGGGCTGTTTCGCGGCCGGCCTGCGTCGCGCCGCCGCGGCCCGGACGGAGGTACGTGCCCGGGCCGCGGCCGGGCTGCTGGACGAACCGCTGCCCACCCGGCCCGCCACCCGGTTCAATCGCGCGGCCGGTCCCGGCCGTACGGTCGATCAGGTGACGCTGGCGTTGTCCGAGGTCAAAGCCGCCTGTGCCCGCTGTACGGAGCGTACGACGGTCAACGATGTGATGTTGACCGTCGTGTCCGGAGCGCTGGCCGCCTACCTCGGCGAGAAGCAGGAGACTCCGCCGGATTCGCTGGCCGCCATGGTGCCGATCTCGATGCGCGGTATCGCGGAATGGGATTCGGCGAACCGACTCAGTCAGATGGCCGTCGATCTGCACACCGGCGTCCCGGACCCGGCGGCGAGACTTGCGGCGATCCGGGAATCGGTGCGCCGGGAACGTCGCCGCAACATCGATCCGGCGGTTCTGCGGTATGCCGCGCGGGTGGAGACCTCGCCGGCCTGGTTGTTGCGGCTGGCCGGCTGGGCCCGCGCCCAGCGATCGTTCGCCGGAGCAGAGGCGATTCCGCTGAGCAACACCACGATCAGCAACGTTCCGCCGACCGGCGACGGTTTGACCTTCCGTGGTGCACCGCTGCTCCGCGCGTTCGGGGTGCTGCCGGTGCTGGACGGCGACGGCCTGCGCCATCTCGTCTCCTCGCAGGGCGACGAACTGGTGATCACCTTCCACGTGGATTCGGCGATGATGCCCGACCCCGAGCGTTACCGGGAACTGCTGGTGCAATCGTTCCGCGACCTGGTCGACGCCCTCGACTGAGGAGGGATGCCGCTTCCGGATGGTGCCCCCGCCGATCCGGAATCAGGCACCCAGCGCCGCGCCCAGCAGTGGCCAGGAACGATGCAGGTCGTCCTCCCAGTACCCCCAGGAATGAGTGCCGGACGGTCGCAGGTCGAAGACGATATCGGTGCGGCCCAGCTCGTGCGTGCGCTGCTGGAGTGCGCGGGTGCAGTAGTCGGCCGCGGCCTCGATCCCGCCGCCGACCAGCAGCTGGTTCCACAGCATCTTCTGGTCCCCGTGCAGCCGCGGGCTCGTCGCCGTGTCATGGCGGCCGGGTAATCCGCTGCCGCTGGAGATGTACATCGGGATATCGGGGAGCCGGTGCGCCTGCAGGTAGGGATCGTGTTCCTGCCAGCCCGGACCACCGACCGGGCCCCACATGTTCTCGGAATCGGCGCCGCCGAGGCTGACGACCAGCGTGACGAAGGCCTGCCCCAGCGGATCGCTGGTCATCGCGCAGCCACTGTAAGCGGCCGCGGCGCGATACAGCTCGGGGGCGCGGATGGTGAGGTCGAGAACCGAGGTAGCGGCCATGGAGATACCGGCTATGGCATTGGCGCCGGTGGTGCCGAATGCGGCGTCGACAACCGGTGGCAGCTCCTCGGTGAGGAAGGTCGCCCACATATTGCGGCCGTTGTTCCCGAGCTTTTCCGCCAGCCCGCTATCGGGCTGCTGCCAGTCGGTGTAATAACTGAACGCGCCTTCCAGCGGAATCACGACATTCACATGCTTGTCCGCGAAGAAGCCGGCCACATCGGTTTGTGCGGACCAGCTTGCGGCGTCCTCGCCGCCACCTGCACCGTTGAGCAGATAGAGGGTGGGCGCGGGCGTCCGGGTATCGGCCGGGCGAAGCACCTGCAGGGCGATATCGCGCTGCATGGACGGGGAGTGCACCGTGATATCGAGCGAACGCCCGGTGCCGGGGGTGCGGGAGACGATGGACGCGCCGGGATCGGCGGTCGTGGTCGCCACGGTGCCGAGTGTGAGGAGGGCGGCCGACGTGAGCAGAACAAGCGCCCGCCGAGGGCCCCGCAGGAGTGAAGTCATATGCGCCTCAGGGGTATTGTCCGGCTCGGCCCCGACCGCGGAACGCGCCTGCCGGCTCGGAATACAAGGGGTAAGCCATGGCTCATGGCGGAGGGGTCCATCCGTGGTATCGGATGGACCCCTCGTCTGATCCCGGATCTACTTGCCGGGGGCGGGCGTGCCACCGCTCAGGGTGATCAGGGCGTTCACCAGGTTGGTGCCGAGCCCGCCGGCGCTGGCGGTGCCCATGCCCAGAATTTCAAAGAGGGATCCCACGTGTTTCTCCTTGTATCACTGGAGTGCGGAATTCCGGCCGGAATTCCGATGAATGAATGGTTTGCTCAATCGCGAATTATGCGATGATGGCTTCGAGTGAACCCAGGAACACTTCGAAGAGACCGTCGCCCGCCACGGCCGATCCGAGAGCCGGAATCAGTGCCGTGAGCATATCGCTCAACGAACCCATGGTGAATCTCCTTCGGAGGGTTGAAGCGCCCTCTCCGTCGTGGACTGCACGCCGTGAGGGCGGTCACGGCCGGTGCGGCCGATGGTGACCCAGGCAACATAGCAAGCGTCCAATTTTCCCGCAACGAATTCCTCTAAATTCGCTGCCCGCTTATCAGCTATCTTTTGGCAACTCAGTCATCGGCTGTCTGGGCTACCGAGTTCCGGGAACTGCCGCCGGCACCCGGCTCGACGATGAGCTCCCCCTCTCCGGTGTGCCGACGGGCCGAGCCGGCCGTCGCGATACCATGCGAGCGCTCGACGGGTGACGAGGAAACCGGTGGAACTCCGGTGCGGTCGCGCCACTGACACAGCCAGACCCTCTCCGGCGAGCACACCGAACCCCGACGGGCGCGTCACCCCAGGAAGGTCACCCTTGTGATTCTGCTGCTGTCCACCTCCGACACCGATCTGCTCAGCGCACGCGCGAGCGGCGCCGACTACCGGTGGGGAAATCCGGCCCGCCTGCTGGTGGACGATCTGCCCGGCCTCCTCGACGGCGTGGAACTGGTGATCGTGCGCATTCTCGGCGGCAAACGAGCCTGGGAGGACGGACTGGCCGCACTGCGCGACAGCGGACTTCCCGTCGTGGCCCTGGGCGGGGAGATGGCGCCCGACGCCGAACTCATGGAATGCTCCACCGTCCCGGTGGGGGTGGCCTCCGATGCCCACAACTATCTGGCGGCCGGCGGCCCGCAGAACCTGCGGCAGTTGCACAACTTCCTGTCCGACACCGTCCTGCTCACCGGGCACGGATTCGAACCGCCGGTACAGCTGCCCAGCTGGGGCCGGCTCGAACGCGACGCGCGGGATCCGGAGCCGGTGGCGGGAAAACCGACGGTCGGCGTCGTCTATTACCGCGCCCAGCATCTGGCGGGGAACACCGGCTATATCGATGCCCTGTGCACCGCGATCGAGGACGCCGGCGCGGTACCGCTGCCGCTCTACTGTGCCTCGCTGCGCACCGCGGAACCGGAACTTCTCGACACCCTCCGGCAGGCCGACGCGCTGGTGGTCACGGTGCTGGCGGCGGGCGGCACCAAACCGGCCACTGCCTCGGCGGGTGGCGACGATGAAGCCTGGGATATCGGTGCGCTCGCCGAACTGGATGTACCGATCCTGCAAGGTCTGTGCCTGACCGGCGGCCGCGCCCAATGGGAAGCCAACGACGACGGCCTGTCCCCGCTGGATGTCGCGACGCAGGTCGCGGTGCCGGAATTCGACGGACGCATCATCACCGTCCCGTTCTCCTTCAAGGAGTTCGACGCCGACGGATTGTCCACCTACGTACCCGATCCGGAACGTGCCGCACGGGTCGCGGGGATCGCGGTCCGGCACGCCCGGCTGCGGCACATCCCGGCCGAACGGAAACGGCTGGCGCTCATGCTCTCCGCCTACCCGACGAAACACGCCCGGATCGGCAACGCCGTCGGCCTGGACACTCCGGCCAGCGCCATCGCCCTGCTGGGTGAGCTCCGCGCGGCCGGATATGATCTCGGCGCGGCCGGTGCGGTGCCCGGCCTGGAAGAGGGCGACGGCGATGCGCTCATGCATGCCCTGATCGCCGCCGGTGGCCAGGACCCCGACTGGCTCACCGCCGAACAGTTGGAGGGCAACCCCATCCGGATCGGCGCGCAGGTGTACACCGCGTGGTTCGAGACCTTGCCCGCCGAACTGCGCGAGGCCGTGGTGGAGGCGTGGGGGCCGCCGCCGGGCGAACTCTATGTGGACACCTCCGCCGACCCGCGCGGCGAAATCGTCATCGCGGCCCTGCGGTTCGGCAATATCGTGCTGATGGTGCAGCCGCCGCGCGGGTTCGGGGAGAACCCGGTGGCCATCTACCACGACCCCGACCTCCCGCCCAGCCACCACTACCTCGCCGCCTACCGCTGGTTGTCCACCGATATCGCCTCGGGCGGTTTCGGTGCCGACGCGATGGTGCATATCGGTAAACACGGCAACCTGGAATGGCTACCGGGTAAAACGCTGGGGATGTCGGCCGCGTGCGGCACCGACGCCGCGCTCGGTGATCTGCCGCTGATCTACCCGTTCCTGGTGAACGATCCGGGGGAGGGCACGCAGGCCAAGCGCCGTGCGCATGCCACTCTGGTGGACCATCTGATTCCGCCGATGGCGCGGGCGGAGAGCTACGGCGATATCGCCCGGCTCGAACAACTGCTCGACGAGCATGCCAATATCTCCGCGCTCGACCCGGCGAAACTGCCCGCCATCCGGCAGCAGATCTGGACCCTGATGCGGGCCGCGAAAATGGACCACGATCTGGGGCTGGCCGAACGTCCGGACGAAGAGGTCTTCGACGATATGCTGCTGCACGTCGACGGCTGGCTGTGTGAGATCAAGGATGTGCAGATCCGTGACGGCCTGCATATCCTGGGCCGCGCGCCGGCCGGGGCGAGCGAGGTCGATCTGGTGCTCGCCATGTTGCGCGCCCGGCAGCTGTGGGGCGGCGAGATGTCGGTGCCCGGGCTGCGGGAAGCGCTGGGGCTCAGCGAATCCGGCGACGAAGCCCGGGAACGGGTCGATGCCGTGGAATCGCGGGCCCGGGAACTACTGGTGGCTCTGCAGGCCGCGCAATGGTCACCCGGGGCCGTGGACGAACTCGTCGAACGGTTCTCCGGTGACCTTTTCGGTGAAGCCGGTGGCGATCGGGAGGCTGTCGCTTCCGTGCTGCGGTTCGCCGCGACGGAAGTCGTGCCACGGCTGCGCGGGACCGAGGTCGAGATCGACCGTGTCCTGCACGCGCTCAACGGTGGTTTCATTCCCGCCGGCCCCAGCGGTTCGCCGCTGCGCGGGCTGATCAATGTCCTGCCCACCGGCCGGAACTTCTATTCGGTGGACCCGAAGGCGGTGCCGTCGCGGCTGGCGTGGGAAACCGGGCGGGCGATGGCGGATTCACTGCTGGAGCGCTACTTGGCCGATCACGGCGAATACCCGCGTTCGGTGGGGCTTTCGGTCTGGGGCACCTCGGCGATGCGTACCTCCGGCGACGATATCGCCGAGGTCCTGGCACTGCTCGGGGTGCGCCCGGTCTGGGACGAGGCGAGCCGCCGCGTCACCTCGCTCGAGGTCGTCGGCCTCGCGGAACTGGGGCGGCCGCGGATCGACGTCACCGTGCGGATCAGCGGCTTCTTCCGCGACGCCTTCCCACATGTGCTGGCCCTGCTCGACGACGCCGTCCGCCTGGTCGCCGCGCTCGACGAACCCGCGGAATCGAACTATGTGCGCGCCCATATGCTCTCGGACCTGGCCGGGCACGGTGACGAACGCCGCGCCACCACCCGGATCTTCGGTTCGAAACCGGGCACCTACGGCGCGGGCCTGCTGCAGCTCATCGATTCCAAGAGCTGGCGTACCGACGACGATCTCGCGCAGGTCTACACCACCTGGGGCGGCTACGCCTACGGCCGCGACCTCGACGGTGCCCCCGCGGCCGATGATATGCGCACCGCCTACCGGCGGATCACGGTGGCCGCGAAGAACACCGATACCCGCGAGCACGATATCGCCGATTCCGACGACTATTTCCAGTACCACGGCGGAATGGTCGCGACGGTACGGGCGCTGACCGGGAAGAACCCCGAGGCCTATATCGGCGACAGCACCCGTCCGGATTCGGTGCGCACCCGCACCCTGTCGGAGGAAACGACCCGGGTGTTCCGTGCCCGCGTGGTGAACCCCCGCTGGCTCGAGGCCATGCGCCGCCACGGTTACAAGGGCGCGTTCGAGATGGCGGCCACGGTGGACTATCTGTTCGGTTACGACGCCACCACCGACGTGGTCGCCGACTGGATGTACGAGAAGCTCGCCGACAGCTACGTTTTCGACGAAACGAACCGCAAGTTCATGGAGCAGTCCAATCCGTGGGCGCTGCACGGTATCGCCGAACGCCTGCTCGAGGCCGCCGAACGGAAGATGTGGGCCGAGCCGGAAGCCGAAACGTTGGACCGGTTGCGTCAGGTCTACCTCGAGGCCGAGGGCGAATTGGAGTGATCGCGGGCCGGCCTGCAGCGGCGGCCGGCCCACGCGGGACGCAGACTTACGCTGCCCAGGTTCCCTGGATGTAGCCGTTACCGGTTGCGAAGACTATTGCCACGGGTTCCTGTCCGTCGGGTAGTTCGAAGGCGACCAGTCCGCGCCGCATTTCGCCGGAATCCAGCACCCCGAACTGCAACCCACCCGGGATATCGGAGAGGGTGCCGAGGTTCTCGCCGCCGGTGGTGGCCAAGTTCAGGTCGTACGGGCCGATAGCGGCCATGTCGGCCTGGGCTTCGACCTCGACCTCGTACACGACTACCCTCGCGTCGTTCATCCGGGGCGGCATGGTCTGGTCGGTTGCTCGCACGGTGATCGCCATAGGGCCCATGCTCTGGACCTGGACAGGTGTACCCAGCGGCACCGCTTCCGTGGGCTGCTCGGCGCGGACCTCTACCTGCGGTGGTGGTGGTTCGACGGGGTCGGGAGCGGCCACGGCCGGGGCTCCCGACAAGGCGGGGAGGGTGATGGCGAATGCGGCGATGAGCTTTCTCATGGTGCATCCTTCGGCGGTTTCGGTCGCTACCTGGCACTGGTTGCTTGATTTCCGGGCCGACGCGCGAACCGGCCGGCTCGTCGCGACACCTGGAAACGCTGATACCGCAAGGCCATCCGCTCACGCATGATCGCTCATACGCGTGCGCGCCGGCCTACAGCGAGGGTATGCCCGGTCCGGCGGGGACCGAACCCGCTGACCGTGATCTTGCCGAAGGCGTAGTACTCGATCTTGACGATGCCTCGTCGTGACAGACCGTCAGAGGGTCCAGGCGCCCTGGACGAAATCGTCGTTGGTGGCGAAAACGATTTCCTCGGGCTGCTGCCCACCGGTGAGCTCGAAGGCGACCAGCCCGCTGCGCGGCTGTCCCGGTTCCACGAACCCGCCGGGATATTCGCCGGGGACACCCGTGAGCGGATAGACCATATCGCCGTTCGTGGTGATCAGCCGCAGGTCCAGGGTCGGCAGGAAATAGGGTTTACCGGCGGTCTGTTCGGCGCCGACATCGAAGACGAGGACCGAACCGCCCTCGGTACGTGGCGCGACCTCGGCCTCGGACGGACGCACCGTCACCGTCATATCGCCACCGGTACGAATCGGGAAGGTTGTGCCCAGAGGGCCGCTGGCGGCCGGTTCGGCGAGTACTGCGGCGGGAGGGCCCGGCTCCATCGGGGTGGGTTCGGAAACGGCCGGACCCGCGAAAACGAGGGGCAGGACGACCGCGGCGGCGGTCACGACGATCTTCTTCATCTTCATCCTTCTCCGGGTTCTCGGTCCTCCGCGAGCCTAGGGGCGACACGCCGCTGTGCCCAAGCCGGGAGACCATTGGTACCGAAGCTGTGATGTTCGATCTTGGAGAGACCGCACCGTGACCTACGCGCCGGCGGCTTCCAATATCTGCCGTGCGGTGTCGATCTGCTCTGCCAGCACCGCCGGGTCCGGGCTCAACCGAGTGATGATCGTGTCCATCTCGCGCAGGCCCGCGCGTTCGAGCAGGCGTTTCTCGTTGGTCACCCATTCGCCGCGGGCCGCCAAGATCGCATGTGCCGTCTGCATCGCCGCGGTGGCCAGCGCGCCGGCGGTTTCGGTGACGCGACCGTGCGGCGCATGCGCAGAGCGGGCGTAGCGCAGGCCGAGATCGGCCTGCCGCCGCCAGATCGGCGGCGCCACCGTACGCATCACCTCCGGAAACGCCGGTTTCGGCAGCTCACCCCGTAACACCCGGGATACGGCGAGTTCGCCCACCACCAGGTAACTGGGAATGCCCGCCAGATGGAACGCCAGCGGCTCCCAGCGGAACCGGCCCTGTTCGGCTTCGGCGAGTTCGTGCTCGATCACCGTGAGATCGCGGTAGTGCACATCGACGGCGCGGCCGTCGATCGTCAGCCAGGCGCCGCCGTTGAAGACCCCACCCCAGGCCCCGATATCGGAGACCTCGCCGGGCCAGCCGACGGCTCGTAGGGCGGCCGGGTCGAAATTGTCGCGGTAGTAGAGCGCGAAATCCCAGTCGCTGTCCGGTCCGTGGGTGCCCTGGGCCCGGGAACCGCCCAGCGAAACGGCGACAACCCCCGGCAGGGCGGCCAGGCGGTCGGCGACGTGGGCAACGAAATCGTCGTCGGTGCGCACGGGATCCTTTCTGCGGTGACGGTCCGGAACAGTCTCACGCCGGTCCGGTGGTGCCGGCTTCGCGGGACACCGTATCGACGTCCGGTTGCGTACGCAGCCGGTTTTCCAGCCCGTCCAGCACGCAGACCAGCCCGAAGTCGAAGCCGACTGCCTGACCGATCGTCGAATCCTCGGGCATCACGGTGTGGTAGTCGGCGCGCATTTCCGGATAGTCCGCGGCCAGCTCGTCCAGGGTTTCCAGCACATCGGCGCCCCGAACCGGGCCGGCATGCGCCTTCTCCATGGCGATGATCGGAACGACCTGGCCGAGAACGTAACTGTTCACCGTGCCGCCCGCGAGATACACATCCAGCTCACGGAAACCGGCCTCGTGAAATATCCGGCGCAGTTGTTCGCCGAGCCGGAATGCCCGGGGCCCGAAACTCGGGAGCCGGCCGATGAGGGCGGCCGCCCACGGGTGGGCGAGTAGGACGGCCCGCAGGTTGTAGGCGTAGGTGGTGAGCGATTCGCGCAGGTCGCCCGGCTTGTCCAGCCCGCCTCCCTCGCCGGCCAGGCCCCAGAACTCGTCGAGTGCGAGCTCGAGCAGCTCGTCCTTGTTCGCCACATGCCAGTACAGGCTGGTGGCGCCCGCGCCGAGGCGTGCGCCGAGTTTGCGCATGCTCAACGCCTCGAGGCCTTCTTCGTCCAGCAGCGCGATCGCTGCCTGCACGATCTGATCCCTGGTCAGGCCCGACGACCGAGGTTGCCGGGATGCGCGGGTCCATACGGAGTCGAACTTCTTGGCCACAAGTCGATCCTAGCCCCGCTCGCACAATGTTCGATCTGGTCGTACAGTGTGCGAGTGGAATCGAACACTGTACGAGACCCGCGCCGGTGGCTGATCCTCGCGGCGCTGTGCCTATCCCTGCTGGTGCTCATGATCGACAGCACCGTGCTCAATATCGCGATCCCCTCACTGATCCGTGAGCTGGATGCCACCCCCGCCGATATCCAGTGGATCCTCGACTCCTACGTCCTGGTCTTCGCCGGCCTGCTGCTCACCGCCGGGAGCCTCTCGGACCGGTTCGGGCGCCGGCGGATGCTGATCCTCGGTCTGGTCGTGCTGGCGGTGGGGTCGCTGGCGGCGGTGGTGGCCACCGAGCCGTGGCAGCTGGTGGCCGCCCGCGCGGTGATGGGCCTCGGCGGGGCGCTGCTCATGCCCTCGACGCTGTCCATTCTGATGACCACCTTCGACGAGACCGAACGCCGGATGGCCCTGGCCGCCTGGTCCACCGTGTCGATCCTCGGTATCGTCGCCGGACCCGTCCTGGGCGGTCTGCTACTGGAGCACTACTGGTGGGGATCGGTGTTCCTGCTCAATATCCCGGTGGCCGTCCTGGCCATCGTGGCCGCCCTGGCCCTCATGCCCGAAACCACCGGCGAACAACGCCCCATCGACCTGGTGGGCGTGGTGCTGTCGGTGGTCGCCCTGGGGTCCACGGTCTACCTGATCATCGAGCGCGAGTGGAATATCGCGGGCCTGGCGCTCGCGATCGCGTCGACGGTCGCGTTCGTGCTGTGGGAGCGGCGGCAGGAACATCCGATGCTGCCGCTGGGCCTGTTCGCCAACCGGGATTTCACCGGCACCTGCGCCACGGTGCTGCTGATGGTGTTCGGGATGGGCGCGGTGATGCTGATGCTCACCCAGTACCTGCAATTCGTCCTCGGCTACGGGCCCATGAAGGCGGGGCTGGCGCTGCTGCCGTATGCCCTCGCCGGGGCGGTGTTCAACGGTGTCGGCGCCACCCTGGGCAAGAACCTGCCGAACAAAACCCTCATCGTCTCCGGTCTGGCTGTGATGGCCGTGGCGTTCACCGTCCTCGCCATCGGCGACGGGTATCTGTGGGTACTGGTGAGCATGCTGGTCATGGGTATCGGCGGCGGCCTGGCCGGGCCGGCCGCCTACACCGCCATCATGAACACCATTCCGCTGCGGCACGCGGGCGTGGGCTCGGCGCTCAACGACACACTGCAGCAGGTGGGTATGGCCCTCAGTATCGCGATCCTGGGCAGCGTGCTGGCCGGTGTGTTCACCGATCGGATGCCGGCCGGGGCCCCGGCGGCAGCGCGGGAGTCCATCGGCGCCGCCTTCGAACTCGGCTACGCCGACGTCGCGAAATCGGCCTTCACCGATGCGGTCTCGGTGGGCGCGTGGGTGAGTGCCGGGTTCAGTCTCGCGGCCGCGCTATTGGGCCTGATCCTGCTGCGCTCGCGTCCGGTGCCTGCCGATCATCGCGAACCGGTGGCCGTATCGGACTGAGCGCAGTCGGCTGCCGGGCTCGTCGCCACCGCGGCCACCGGCCACTGTGACCGGCCGGGATCACGATCACCGCGCAACTCCTCGAAAGTCGGGCGGTGATCGTTCTACCGGCCGCCGGGCCACCGTCGAACAACGACCTTGGAACGCTGCCTCGCGCACCTCACCGTGCTGTTCAGCCGCCGGCCAGCCAGCCCTGGCAGGTGACTATCGCGTTCGTTCCGCGCGCCACGTTCTCGGCCCGGACCGCGCCGTCGACTTTGATACGGCAGGTGACCTCGGCCCCCTTCGTCATGGCAATCAAATTCACCTGGGGCAGATCGCCGTTCTTCACGGTCGTCTGCCACGGTGCGGGGACGTTCTGCAGCCGCTGAAATGTATTGCCGTCGGTATAGGACACCGAACTCAACTCACGTCGGAAACCAATTCGTACGTGATATCGGCCTGGCCCTCGGCCGGCGCCGGACCGAGCGGTGCCGGGGTCCGGCCGCGCACCGGGCCGCCGAGTACTGTCCGGTCGCGGTCTTCTCATCTTTCACCTCGCCGTTCACCGTGATCCGGCAGCCGGCCTCATTACCCTTGGTGATCACACTGACATGCGCCAGAACGACGGACGAATATGCCTGGAACGTGAGGCTCCACGGCACCTCCGCGTTGAGGATCTGCTGCGCCTGGCCCTTGGCGTCGACGTAACTCAGCACCGTGGCATCCGCATCACCGGTCACCTCGTAGGTCACCGCGGTGTCGGTGGGTTGCTGCTCGGGTGCGGGCGTCCCGGACGCCGCGGCAGCAGTGGCCGGCTAGGACGGCGACATATCAGGTGCGGGTGTACCGGCCGAACCCGTGTTCAGCGCGTACAAGACGCCGGTGCTCACGCCGATCAGCGCCAGGATCAACGGGAGAACCAGGAGCCATTTCCGGCCGGAACGCTGACGCCGCGGCCGGAATTCGGTCACCGCCGTGGAGGTCGGGTAGTGGGTACTCCCGGGCATCGCCGGGACCGTGACCGCGGTATTCGACCGGTCCCGTTCGGCAGCCTCGAGAACCGATCGGGCGGCCGCGACCATGGCGCCGCACGAGGGGAACCGGTCGTGCGGTTGCTTGGCAAGAGCGATCGCGAACACATCGTCCAAGGCCGAGGCAGTCCGGCACGTATCGCGCTACTGCGGGGTGGCGGGTGAATCAGGTGCGCGGTCACCAGGGTGCCGGTGTTGTCGGCGTCGAACGGTGGCCGGCCGGTGAGCAGATGGAACAGGGTGCACGCGAGCGAATACTGGTCCGACGCCGGACCCGCGGGCACCCCGGACAGCACCTCCGGCGCGGCGTAACGGACGGTCGCCACCAGTGCGCCCGTCTCCGTCAATGCGGTGGATTCGGCGACAGCCTTGGCGATCCCGAAATCGCCGAGCAGGACATGCTCCTGCAGAGTGCCGTGCGGAAACGCGGAGATATCGGCGGCGCGCAGCAGAATATTCGCTAATTTCACATCACGGTGCACCAACCCGGTGGCATGCGCATGATCCAGGGCATCGGCCGTACCCGCCGCGATGCGCAGGGCCCGGCCGATGGGCAGCGCTCCGTCGCGGACCGCCCGGCCCGCATCGGTACCGGCGACGTACTGCATCGCGATCCACAGGACGCCGTCGGAACTGCCCCGATCGTGCACGGCCACCACATGGGGATGATCCAGTCGCGCCGCGATCTCGGCCTCACGTTCGAACGTGCGCGGAAACCCGGATCCGCGGTGAACGAAGGGTGCAGCAATTTGAGTGCGACCGTGAGCGGCAAACGTGGATGCCGAGCCGCGTAGACGCTCCCCATGCCGCCCGCCCCGAGCAACCGCTCGATATGGTAACCGGCGAATACGGTCCCCGGCGGCAGCGGTCTCACGGTTCGTACAGTAACCCAGCAGCGCCCCGCCGGCATTCGGCAGTACTGTCCTCGGGGCCCCGGTCAGCGGGAGGAGGGGAGGGCACGGTTGGGTGCTGTGCGGGGGCTCCGCACCCGATCAACGCGTTGGATCGATGTACTGATGCTTCCATCCGAGGTATTCGAGTGCGTGGTCGACCTCGAGGATCCGATGTGCCCGGGCCAGCGCCGGACGGTCGCTGCCATCCTGAATTCCGCTACCGTCGGCGCCGAGTTCGGCGACGACGGCCGTCGCCCAGGCGACCTCGTCGGCATCCGGACTCAGCGTTCGGTTGGCCACTTCTGCCTGACGTTCGTGCAGGCACAGCTTTCCGGTCATACCCATGTCCGCGGTGAGACGCGCGGCGACCTGGAGCTGTCCGTGATCGTCGGATATGCATGGTCCGTCGATGGGCGCGGCGATACCGGCGACCCTGCTGGCCACAACCAGCTGCGAACGGGCGAATGCCAATGCGATGGCGCTGTCGCCGGATCCGGTGTCCCTGCGGAAGTCGCCGCTGCCGAAGGCGATTCGTACCACGCCGTGCGTTTCGGCGATTTCCGGCGCATACGCGAGGCCGCGAGCGGATTCGACCAGGGCAATAACGGGGAGTTCACGCCCGAGCGCAGCGACAGTGTCGGTGATCTGGCCGGCCGATTCGGTCTTGGCCAGCATGACGCCCTCGAGGCCCGGGGCACGCTGCAGACCTGCCAGATCCTGCTCCCAGAATTCGGTCGACCGACTGTTCACCCGAACCCATGCGCGACCGTTCTCGAGCCAGGAGCCGGCGACCTCGCGAGCCATCTTCTTGCGCCCCTCGGGAATCCCGTCCTCGATATCGATGACGACGATGTCGGCGGCAGACGCGGACGCTCGTGTCAGTGCCTTCGGATCCGTCGCAGGAATGAGCAGCCATGAGCGGGCCAGAGCCCACGGTGCTACCGCATATGTAGTCGTCACGGATTCCCTTCAGCGAATGTTTGTGGTTACGGGTGGAAAGTCAAGAGCCGGGCGCGTCACCGGTGGCGGGATCCGTGCTCTCCCTGACCGAGAGCGTGGGAGTCAGGCGCCTGGACTCGACAGGGCCGCCATTGATCTGCTGCACGAGCATCTCCATGGCTTCCTGGCCCATCCGCTGCATCGGCGACCGGACCGAGGTCAACGGAATCGGAAGTTCACCGGCCAACGGGGTGTCGTTGTATCCGACGATCGCGATATCGCGTCCGGCGCCGAGTCCCGCGGCGCGGATTGCTCCGAGCGCACCGATCGCCGCGAAATCGTTGACGGCGAAGATTGCGGTCGGGCGGGGTGACTCTGCCAGGACCCGCTGAGCTGCCTCACGTCCGCCGCCGACATCGAAAGCCGACTGGGCAATCCGGCCCGCCGGAATCGGATGGCCTGCCGCGCTGAAGGTCTCGACGAATCCCGCGACTCGATCGACGGCTGTACTCGCGTAATTCTCACCGGCGATGATCGCGACATCCCGATGCCCCAGCCCCAGCAGATGCTGCGCCGCGATGCGACCACCTTCGTAGTCGTCACACGTGACGGCGGGATGAGCCCCGGAGTGGCGGCTCACCAACACGAATGGGATCTGACGATCGGACAGCGAGTCGAGGAGTGAGTCCTCGACTCGCGCGTCCCCGAGGATCAGCCCGTCCACGCGCCGGGCAAGAAACATCTCGACCCCGGCCTGCCGCTCGCGGTCGCGGTCGAGGGTGTTGGCCACGAAGGTCTGGAAGCCGAGCCTGCGGGCGGCATCGTCGATGCCCTCGTAGATCGTGGCCAGCACGATATCGGTCAGTTTCGGGACGAGCACGCCGGCGAGGTTGCTTCTACTGGTGCGAAGTCCCGCGGCATGCGGGTTGCGTGCAAAGCCGAGTTCGTCCGCGATACGGCGGATACGGCGCATCGTTTCCTCGGACGCCACCCGGACTCCGGGCCGCAGACTGGGCGATAAGGCGCGCGACGCGGTCGACACATGCACGCCGGCCAACTCGGCGACTGTCCGGAGAGTCGGTCGTCCGGAATCGTCCAAGTGGGGGAGCTCCTGCGCGCCGGATTGCAACCGAACACCACCTTCCGGAACTGATCTGACTACCGAGAACGGCCACCGCAATACCCGGGCATTGCCGTGATCCATGTTGCTGGGTATATTAGCACAAACGTTTGGCGCAAACGATTGGGCAAAATGCGAACAGTTGTTGTGATCACCACGGGCGGCACGATCGCCAGCACTGCCGACGAGCGTGGCGTCAAGGCTGCCACGACATCGGGGGCTGCCCTGCTGGCCGTCTCACCGTCACACGCCGGGGTCGAGACCCGCGTGGTCGAGGCGATGACGGTCAACAGCTATGCCATGACGTTTGCAGATATGGACCGTGTGAACGCCGAAGTCGGAGCAGCGTTGGCGGACCCCACGACCTGCGGGATCGTGGTCACCCACGGGACGGACACCATGGAGGAGACGGCGATGCTCGTCGATTGCTTCCACGCCGACCCACGGCCGGTCGTTTTCACCGGCGCGCAACGCAGCTTCGACGATCCGGCCGGAGACGGTCCCCGCAATCTCGGTGACGCCGTCGCGGTCGCCGCATCGATGGACGCGCGCGGCCTCGGAGTGCTCGTGGCCTTCGACGGGATCGTCCACGCGGCACGCGGTACTCGCAAGGTGCACAACAGCGCGACCGCGGCATTCTCGGACCTGGATCACGGTCCCGTGGGAACCGTGGTCGACGGCACCGTCCGAGTGCATACCAAGCTCCGGCGCGCGCGGACGGCGCTGAGCACGCCGGTTTCGCTCTCCGGCCTGCGGGTGGACATCGTCGCGATCTACCCCGGCGCCGATCGCACAGCGATCGACGCCCATGTACGTGCCGGTGCGCACGGCATCGTTTTGCAGGCCACCGGATACGGCAATGCGAACGCGGACGTCGCCGATGCTGTCGCCGACCATGTGCGCGCAGGAATCCCCGTGTTGCTGTCGTCTCGGGTATCCGCGGGTCCCATCCGGCCCGTCTACGGAGGCGGCGGTGGGGCCGCCGATCTGGTCGCCGCGGGGGCTGTGCCGACCGGCCTGCTCCGGCCGAGTCAGGCGCGCGTCCTCCTTGCCGCCCTGCTCGCCGCCGGCGCCGACTCGACCGCCATTGCCCGGGCCTTCGCTGCGGAACCCGAGCGCTACACAGATGTCCGGACCGAGGCCGCCGCCTCCCTCGGTGGCAGCTGACCCCATTCCATTCACCTGCAAGGAGAGTTCATGCGTTCACCGACCCGCCCCGCCGTCAGCGCGATCCGCGCCGCCGCCATCCAGTTCGATCCCCAGGTCGGACTGGACAACAAGGACAACAACATTGCCGAGACCCTGCGACTGATCGCGGACGCGGCGGCGAACGGCGCCCGGCTGATCGTACTGCCGGAGCTGGCCGGCACCGGGTACTCGTTCGATACCCGCGAGGAGGCGTATGCCCACGCCGAGCCCGTCCCGGCCGGCCCGGCGTGTGCGGCCTGGATCGATGCTGCGCGTAAGCACAACGCCTACATAGTCGCCGGGGTCGCCGAACTCGACGGTGTCGCGATGTACGACACCGCGGTATTGATCGGCCCCGACGGTTTCATCGGCAAGTACCGCAAGACACACCTGTGGAACCGCGAGAAGCTGATCTTCACCCCGGGTGATTCCTACCCGGTCTTCGATACGAAGATCGGGCGGATCGGGCTGCTGATCTGCTGGGACATCTGGTTCCCCGAGGTCGCCCGAATCCTCGTTGCGCAGGGCGCCGACGTCATCTGTTCGGTCAACAACTGGGTGTTCACCCCACCGCCATTGTTCGACGACGCCGGCCGCTGCATGGCCTCGTACCTCACGATGTCCGCCTCACATGTCAACAATGTCCCGATCGTCGCAGCCAATCGAGTCGGCGAGGAACGTGGCGGGAAGTTCCTGGGCTGTTCGTTGATCACCGGTGTCAACGGCTGGCCGGCCGGCGCCATCGCCGACGCGGAGTCGGAAACCATTCTCTACGCGGACCTCGACATCGTCGAGTCCCGTTCCGCTGTCGTCTGGAACGAGCTCAACGATCTTCCCCGAGACCGCAGGACCGACCTGTACGACACCCTGCTGGGTTACACCGGCGGAAAGCCCGCTGCTCGCTAGGCGACGGCATTCGAAGAGCTACCCATGACCGCCTCAGACCTGCAGCGAACGACTGCCGCGCCGGTGCCTGCGCCGTCGCCACGCCGAGAACTGGCGCTTCCCGGCCTTCTCCTCGGCGGAGCAGCGATGGTCGGCGCCTTCGGGCTCCTTGCCGTCGCGCTCTCCGCGATTTCCCCTCATCTGGGCACCGGTGGCCCCAGTTACGCCGAATGGCTGACCAGCCTGCCCAACGATCCTGTGGCCAGGATCCAGTGGTTCCTGGGCGATATCACCGAACCGCAGTTCTACAAATCCTGGACCGCCTCGCTCGGATTGCTGCTCGGCGCCGCTATCGCGTGGTGGGCCGGTGCCCGGTGCAAACGCTGGGCGGGAACGCCGATCTCCTACGGCAGCGGCTTGTGGCCATGGATCCTGGGCTCGGCCGCACTGAGCCTGTTGTTGTCGAACGTGGCTTTCGGTTGGCTACTCGACGAAGGCTGGCAACCAACGTTCGTCCCCTTCGTCTGTGTAGCGACATCGGTGGTGCTCGTCTACGGACGCGGCTGGCCGGTGTTCTTCACCGGCGCCCTCCTCGGCGTCCTCACCACGCCCGTCGCGATGCTCCTCATCGAATTCGTCACCGGGCCGCCCGGCCTTCCCGATGTCGTGGCGAACACCGCCGCGATGTCCATCGGGGCCGCAATGGCATTCGTCGTGAGCCGGTATCTGCCATGGATGAAACGCCCGGTTCCACAGGCCCAGACCGACGACGACCAGGGACCGGCCGATGTCGCCGACGTTCCCGGACGTTCGCCCACGGTCCGGACCGACGCAGTGTGGATGATCCGGCGAGTACTCACCGATTTCACCGAAACCCAGTTCTACGCCAACGAACTCGCCAGCCTCGGCGTCATCCTGGGCGTCGTGCTCGCGGTACTCCTGAACCCGATGTTCCCGAGCTACGGAACCGAACTGCTGCCACATATCCTGTTCGCGCAGGCATTGACCTCGACGATCGGGATCATCGTCTGGCGGCACCTGTACCGGGGCGGAGGCTGGGCCCCGACCTACATCTCGGTCGTCTCGGTTGCTCCTGCGACCGTGCTGGCCTACAACGGCAGCATGCTTTCGATCGCGCTCGGTGCAGCGGCGGGCGCCCTGCTCTGCCCGGTGATCGCCCGGCCGATATCCCAGCGTCTCCCGGCCGATTTCCACCCCTTCATCGGAAACACGATCTCGATGGCGGTGTCCACGTCCCTGATCGTCCCAGCAGTAGGGCTCCTGACCTGACCCGCTACCTCAGAGGTACCTCGGCGGGCGTTTCCCGGCTGCTGAGGCGGGCGTAAGACCGCGGAAAGGATTTCACAACCGCAGCGGATAGGTTGACCGGTATGAGGCATGGGGTGTTCCGCCGGATACTGCTCGGCGCGGGGTGGTGTGCGCTGCTCGCCGCGCTGGCCGGTATCGTGCTCTACCTGGGCGGCTGGCAGCGGCGCGAGTTCATCCTGCTCGCGTCCGGGGCGACCTACCTGATGCTCGGT
The DNA here is from genome assembly GCF_029868325.1 of Nocardia carnea. Lineage (GTDB taxonomy): Bacteria > Actinomycetota > Actinomycetes > Mycobacteriales > Mycobacteriaceae > Nocardia > Nocardia carnea_C. The sequence goes on along the minus strand of NZ_JARWNW010000151.1, from coordinate 37,074 downwards.
GCATTGGCGGCGCTGCTGTTGTTCCTGTTCGCCCGAGGCTGGCGCAGCGCCGTCGCGGCCGGAATCGTGCTGACCGGTGTGCTGTGGACGCAGGTCCCGCTGTACGTGCCGGACAGCAACGCCGCCACCGGGACCGAACTGACAGTCCTGCAGACGAACCTGCTGTTCGGCGGTGCCGATACCGGTGCGGTCGTCGCGGCCGTCCGGGAACAGCAGGTCGATGTCCTCACGGTCGACGAACTCACCCCGGATTCGGTCTCGAGGCTGACGACTTCAGGTATCGACTCACTGCTCCCGTACCACTACCTCGACCCGGGCCTCGGGGGCGGCGGAACCGGTATCTACAGCCGGTTCCCGCTGTCGGATACGGTCCGCCACCAGGAATTCGTCATGGCCAACCTGTCTGCCACGCTCACTCATCCCGCACTCGGTCCGGTCACGATTTTCGCGTTCCATCCGCTGCCCCCGAATATCGACCACAGGGTGTGGCTGAAGGAATTAGCTGCTGCCGCAACCATTCTGGAGGCCACTGACGGACCGGCGGTCGTCGGCGCCGATTTCAATGCCACCAGCGATCACGCTGCCTTCCGCAAGCTCGTGAGCGGCCGTTTCGCTGCCGCGGCCGAACAAGCAGGCGCGGGCAGGATGCTCACCTATCCGAACGGCCGATCCTGGGGCCCGGTGATCGGTATCGATCACATCCTGGTGGCGGAGGGAACCACCGACCATATAGAAACCTTCACCATTCCCGGTTCGGATCATCGGGCCGTGCTGGCCCGGCTCCGGCTGTCGGCCCGATCTGCCGCCTGAGCGACCTGGGTAAGTGCCCGGTGGAGGCCGCGCGCAGACGGCCTCACCTGCGTGGCGATTCGCGGGATTCACTGCCTGCGCCGGTAGAGTGCCGATCGCATATCAGCAGGTCGGTAGGTCTTCTCGGTAGCGCGATGCGATGTGATCGGGGTGGCGATGGACAGGCGGTCTATGTTGTCGATGCTAGCTGCGGGGACGGCGATGGCGCTGACCGGATGCAGTGCGGCGCAGGGTGATCCCGCGGCCGCGGAGGTCCCGGATGCGCCGGAGGCGGCCGGGCAGGCGCCGGTTCGTCCGGCGTTGCTTCCGGGCCCGCCCGGTGGGCCGAAGACGGCCATACCGCCCGCCACCATTACGGCGCTGCCGGGACCGGGGAGTTGTATGGCGCTCACCGTGGACGACGGCGCGAGCGAGGAAGTCGTCGGCGCGTACATCGATTTCGCGAAAGACACCGGGGCGCGGTTCACCTTTTTCGTTACGGCCTATTACCCGGCGTGGACAGCGCATCGCGACGAACTCCGCCCGCTGGTGGAATCCGGGCAGATCCAGCTGGCCAACCACACCTGGGATCACGCCGATCTGACCGCGCTGTCCGAATCGGCGGTGGCCGACGAATTGTCCCGATGCAAACTCTTCCTGCGCAACACATTCGGTATCGACGGAAGCCCCTACTATCGGCCGCCGTTCGGCCGGCACAATGCGACCGTGGACCGGATCGCCGCCGACCTCGGCTATACCGTGCCGGTGATGTGGTACGGGTCGCTGTCGGATTCCGGGCTCATCACCGAGCAATATCTGGTCGAATGCGCGCGTAAATACTTCAATCCGCAGACGATCGTCATCGGGCACGCCAACTTCGCGCCCGTCACCCGCTGCTACGGGCAACTGGTGGACATCATCCGAGAACGCAATCTGTCGCTGGTGACGCTCGACGATGTACTCACCGTCGCCTGAGGGAACTCAGGGAATGCGCACTGGTGGTGCGGGCGGGAAGGTGACGGGCGGCCGGGGTGTGGTCGCGGTCTAGCCCTCCGGGTAGAAGACGAACAGTGTGCAGCCGGTCGTGGTGGCCGGTACATGCCACGATCCGGCGGGGGCATGCAGGAAAGTGCCCGCCGGATAATCGCGGGCGCCGTCGTTGAACGTGCCCGCGACCACGTAGACCTCTTCGGGGCCGGGCTCGTGGATATCGCGGTGCGGCCAGGACGTGCCGGGGTCCATTTCCAGTACCTGAGCGTGGGCGTCGGACGGTCCGCGCCACAGTGGTCGCTGCCGGATTCCGGGGAACAGTTCACGCACCGGGGCATCGGTCACGGCCGATGACGTGTAGCCGGGCTGGGTGAGGATCTCGGAGTGCATAGGGTCCACAGTGCCGCGGGAGTCGGAGCACGGAAAGTGTCCCGAATGACACTATGGGGTACTTTTCTGCCATGCATCGTGTGGTGGCCTTGGTGCGGCCGGTGCAGTCGACGTTCGAACTCGGCTGCGCCGTGGAAGTGTTCGGGACCGTCCGGGAGGGGGTGCCGCAGTACTACGAGTTCGAGGTCTGCACGGAAGTCCCCGGGCAGGTGCCGACGACGGCCGGATATGCGATATCGGTCGACCGGGGCCTGGGCGCACTCGCCCATGCCGATACCGTGCTCATCCCCGGGTGGTCTCCGGTCGAGGCGCCGCTGTCCGCACCGGTGCGACGCGCGCTGGTGCGGGCGCACGCCCGTGGGGCACGGCTGGTGACGATCTGCTCCGGAGTGTTCGCGCTGGCCCGCACCGGGCTGCTGGACGGGCGGTCGGCTACCACGCACTGGGCGCGGGCCGCGCAACTCGCGCAGGAATTCCCGCGAATCCGGGTGGAGCCGGATGTGCTCTACGTCGACCACGGCGATATCGCCACCAGCGCGGGGGCCGGCGCGGGGATCGACCTGTGTTTGCATCTCGTCCGGAAGGACCACGGTGCCGCGCATGCCGCTCTTCTCGCACGGCATATGGTGATGCCGCCGCATCGTGAAGGCGGCCAGGCGCAGTACGCACCGCCGCCACCGCCCGGGGATGCGCTCGACGGGCTCCTCGAATGGGCCGGTGAACGGCTGGGGTCGTCACTGTCGGTCGGTGATATGGCGTCATATCTGAGTGTTTCGCAGCGAACCCTGGCCCGGCGCTTCGCCGACCGGCTGGGTATCAGCCCGGGCGCGTGGCTGCTGGCGCGCCGGGTTGTCGAGGCTCGCACACTGCTCGAGGAAACCGATCTCCCGGTGGAGGCGATAGCTGTCCGTGTCGGGCTCGCCTCGGCGGTCAACCTGCGCCGCCGCTTCCGCGCCCAGGTCGGCACCACTCCCGGCGCCTACCGGCGGGCTTTTCGGATGGGCTGAGGCTGCCCGCCGCCTCTTCGGAATCGATCAGGCGGATTCGGCGAGTTTGTCTGCGGTCCAGATTCCGGCGAGCTCGTCGAGCGGTAGTTGCAGGGCCCGGCTCAGCGAGACCACCGTGCCGAAACTGGGGGAGGGCAGGCGGCCGGTTTCGATTTTGCGCAGAGTTTCCGGGGAGATGCCGGCGGAGCGGGCGACCTCGCCGAGGTCGCGGTCGGCGCGGGCGGTCCGGATCCGGACACCGAGGCGGCGGCCGGCTTCGATCTGGGCGGGGGTCAGGGGGAGGCGGACCATGGACCTCAGCTTAGAAGTGGTATTAAAGTACCGCAAGGGTTGGTATTGAAATACCGGTGATCGATGGAGGTTGTGATGGTGGAGCTGAAAACGCCCGAGGAGATCGAGCAGATGCGGGTGACGGGGGAATTCGTGGGGCAGACCCTGGCCGAACTGCGTGCGAAGGCAGCGATCGGGGTGAATCTACTCGAGCTGGAAAGGATTGTGCGGGATAGGATCCGGGAGCGGGGCGCGCAATCCTGCTACTGGGACTATTCGCCGTCGTTCGGGCGTGGGCCGTTCCGCAATACGGTGTGCCTGTCGGTCAACGATGCCGTCCTGCACGGGTTGCCGTTCGACTACGCACTGCGCGACGGCGATGTGCTGACCATGGACCTGGCGGTGAGTATCGACGGGTGGGTGGCCGACGCCGCCACCACCGTCATCGTCGGCACACCCGACCCCGAGGATCAGCGCCTGGTCCAGGCCACCGAAGAAGCCCTTGCGGCGGCGATCGAGGCAGCGCAGCCCGGTAAGCGGATCGGCGATATCTCGGCCGCGATCTCCGCCGTCGCCCGCTCCCACGGCTATCCGGTGAACACCGAATTCGGTGGTCACGGACTCGGGCGCACCATGCACGAGGACCCGCACGTCGCCAACCACGGCCGGGCGGGCCGCGGATTCCCGTTGAAACCCGGGCTGACCATCGCGATCGAACCGTGGTTCGCGAAAACCACCGACCGGATCGTCACCGACCCCGACGGCTGGACCATCCGCTCGGCGGACGGATCACGCACCGCGCATTCCGAGCACACCATCGCGATCACCCCGGACGGGCCGCAGGTGCTCACCCTCGCCGATTGATCGGGCGCGGCGACTGCACGCCCACCGCGAAATCATCGGTATGCCGATGAACGCCGAGGCAGGGGCGCCAGGACCGCCGGACCGACCTCGCGGGCCGACCATCACGCCGATCGGCTCGTGCGCCCCGGGGCGCGCACGATCGGTTCGAGCTGTGATCCGCGCGCCGAGAGGTAACCGGTCGCTGTGGCGCTGCCGGTCCGCTGCCCTCGGCAGGCCGTTCCCTCGTCTGCGGAGCGGTCGTGATCGAAGTCGAGCGACTCGATCCGAGGAACTCAGGTCGCCTGGCTCACCGAGGACATGTGGAAATCCGGGATACGCAGTGGCGGCATGGCCGTCCGGGTGAACCAGTCCTTCCATTCGCGGGGCAGTGTCTGCTCGGTCGCCCCGGCTTCGGTGGCCCGGCGCAGCAGATCCAGCGGGCTCTCGTTGAAGCGGAAATTGTTCACCGCCGCGGTCACCTCCCCGTCCTCCACCAGATACACCCCGTCGCGGGTGAGCCCGGTGAGTAGCAGGGTGGTGGGGTCGACTTCGCGGATGTACCAGAGCGTGGTGAGCAGCAGACCGCGTTCGGTGCGGGCGATCATCTCGTCGAGGCTCGCCGCCGAACCGCCGGTGAGCAGCAGATTCTGCACCGGAACCGTGGGGGAGGTGGCGTAGTCGGCGGCGGTGGCGCGCGGATACACCAGATCGGCGATCGCGCCGTCGCGGAGCCAGTCGGCGCGCTGCGCGGCCATCCCGTTGTCGAAGACCGACACCGTTTCCGAGGACGCCTGGGTGGCCACGAACGGCAGGCATTCGAGGCCGGGCGCGGCGGGGTCGGAGCTGAGGGTCAACGGGATATCGGTGAGTCTCTCCCCGATTCGTGTACCACCCGGGGCGGCGAACGCCGTATGGCCCTCGTGCGCGCCGCGGCCCTCCATCGACCAGTACATATAGATCAGCAGATCGGCGACCGCCGACGGTGGCAGCAGGGTTTCGTACCGCCCCGCCGGCAGCTGCACCCGCCGCGCCGACCAGTCGAGTCGCCGAGACAGTTCGCCGAGCAGGCCGGGAGTGTCCACATCACGGAAATCCGTGGTCCCGGCGCCCACCCAGGCGCTGGCCAGATCCGCGCCGTCGCCGCGTTTCCCGTTGATCTCCACCGACCCGGTGGGCTGGGTGTAGCGGCGGCGGATACCGGTGGAGGTGCCGAGCCAGGTGGTGTGCACCTGATGATGCGCGAAACCGTAGAGCCGGTCGGCGCCGTCGAACCCGGCGGCCAGATCGGCGGCCAGACCGGAGAATACTTCGATACCGGTGCCCGCGCCCGGCTGCTCCCAGTCCGGGGCCGAACCCTGCGCGTCGAGCAGCGGCATGGCGTCGCGGGCGGGTTCGGCGGCCGCGGCGGCGTCTTCGCTCGCCCGCACCACCGCCTCGATATCGGCGGGATCCACGCTGGTGGAAGCCACACTGCCCACCCGCGCCGACCGCGGACCGTCGCGCAGTACCGAGATCACCGACCAGCGCCGCGCCACCGAAGTGCCGTTGGTGGTCATGGAATTACCGGCCCAGCGCAACGACGCCTCGGCTTCGTCGGTGACGATCACCATCGCCTCGTCGGCCCGCGACAACCCGAGCGCCCGCTCGACCACCGCGTTCGCGGGCAGCACCCCCGCACCCGTCAGTGCCGTCATTGCCCCGCCTCCGTCCGCGTATTGAGCACATTCACGCCGCGCACCAGAACCGACGGGCAGCCGTGACTGACGGCCGCCACCTGCCCCGGTTGCGCTTTACCGCAGTTGAATGCGCCACCCAGCTGCCAGGTCGACGGGCCACCGACCGCCTCCATCGAACCCCAGAAATCCGTGGTGGTGGCCTGATAGGCCACATCGCGGAGCTGTCCGTCCAGTTCGCCGTTGCGGATCCGGAAGAACCGCTGGCCGGTGAACTGGAAGTTGTAGCGCTGCATATCGATCGACCAGCTCTTATCGCCCACGATGTAGATACCGTCGGTGACCCGCGAAATCAGTTCCTGCGTAGTGGTGTCGCGCTGCGGGTCCGGTTGCAGGGACACATTCGCCATCCGCTGGATCGGCACATGATGCGGGGAATCGGCGTAGGAACAGCCGTTGGACCGCGCCAAACCGAGGCGGGGAGCGAACACGCGATCGAGCTGATATCCCACCAGGACGCCGTCGCGCACCAGATCCCAGCGCTGCCCGGCCACCCCGTCGTCGTCGTAGCCGACGGATGCCAGACCGTGCCGCTGCACCCGGTCGGCGGTGACATGCATCACCGGCGTTCCGTACTGCAGTGTGCCGAGGAGATCCGGCGTCGCGAACGAGGTGCCGGCATAAGCGGACTCATAGCCGATGGCGCGATCGTATTCGGTGGCGTGCCCGATGGATTCGTGAATGGTCAGCCACAGATTGGTGGGGTCGATCACCAAATCGGTCGGGCCCGGCGTCACGGTCGGGGCCTTCACCTTCTCGGCCAGCCACTCCGGGATCCGGCTCAGCTCCGTATGCCAATCCCACACACCGTCCGCGCCGGTGACATATTCCCAGCCGCGCCCGACCGGCGGCGCCAGCGTCCGCATGGTCTCGAACGCGCCGGACGCGGTATCGACCGTGATCGCCTCCAGCTGAGGTTGCAGGCGCACCCGCTGCTGGATGACCGCCGAACCCGCGGTGTCGGCGTAGTAGGTCTGTTCCTTCACCTGCAACAGGGTCGCGGTGACGTGATCGACGCCGTCGGCGGCCGATAAACGGCCCGAATAGTCCTGCAGCAGGGCTACTTTGTCGGCGGCCGGGATCGTGAAGGGATCGATTTCGTAGGCCGAGACCCAGCGCGCATTGTCGTAGCGGGGTTCGTCCGCCAGGGCGACCCGCTCCCGGTTCAGCGCCCGCAGGCTCGTCGCGACGGTCACCGCGGACCGCGCGACCTCCGCGGCGGTCTCCGGAGTCAAGACCGCATGCGAGGCGAAACCCCAGGTGCCGTCCACGATGACCCGTACCGCGAAACCCAGTTCCACGGTATCGGTCAACGCCTCCACCCGGCCGTCCCGCAACCGGATCGACTGTGTACACAGCCGGTGCACCCGCAGATCCGCATGCTCGGCACCCGCCGCGCGGGCCGCGGACAGCGCCGCATCGGTCAGACTCCGTAGCGGTAGATCCGCGAATTCGGGATCGATATCGTGCCCGGAAGTGTGCCCGCCGGGTTCGGTGGACGTCGCCATGTTCACCCCGACCAACTTACCCAACCGCGGAACATTCCCGGCGACTGCTCGATCGTCACATCATCGTGCGGCTGCGCAAGGAATCGATGGCGGCGGCGAGGCCTTTCTTGCCGTAACTGTTGAGGGGCAGGGTGGCACCGTGAGCGTGCCGGACGATGCCGTCGACGTCGACGAGGACGGTGCCGGACTGCTGGATCGAACCGAAGACTTTACGAGTGAGTCCGATCGATTCGTGAGGGCCGGCCGCTGCGCCGGACAAGACGGGGAACGGGATACCACGCTCGGTCTTCCATTCCAGACCCGGACCGCGGCCCTCGGGCACCACAACAGCGACATGGATATTGCTGTCGTCGAACCTGTCTTGCTGAGCAACGAGATCGCGAACGTGCCGGTTGCAGAGAGGGCACGATGTGGACCGCATGAAATACAGGAGAACGTTGTGCACGCCGCGGTGCCGGGACAACCGCCAGGCCTGCCCGGTGGTGTCTTCGAGTTCGAGGTCGGGTGCGGGGGATCCGGAGATGAGCATGGGAACTTCCCTTCGGTTCACTGAGTAGGGCGCAGGTCGTGCCGGATCGCGGCGCGTGCGCGATGCAACTGCGATTTCATTGCGGCGGTGCTCAGTCCGAGGGCATCGGCTGTCGCACGTCCGGGGTAGCCGAGCACATCGCGCATGATCAGGACTCGGCGCTGGAGATCCGGCAGGGCGCTGATCGCCTGTGTGAGCCGGTCGGCGTCGAGGCGGCGCAGGACCTCGTCCTCGGCGGAGGCGACGATCTCCGCGGCGGCGTCCACGATATGCGGCCCACCGTCGAACACGTATCGGGCGCGACGCAGGCATTCGTTGCGAACGATGCGGAACATCCACGACGCGAGAGCCGCCGTGGCATTCAGGGTGCCGATCTTGCGATACAACGTGATCAAGGCCTCCTGCGCGGCGTCCTCGGCATCGGCCGGCGACGCGCACAGATGCTGTGCGAACCGCCGTACATGCGGATGGGCCCCGTGCACGATCGCCGAGATCGCTTCCGGATCGCCGCGCTGGGCCGCTCGGACAAGCTGTTCACCGGCCCAGCCACGGTCCACGCCCCCACCTCCTCGACGATCTGCCGAAGCGGCCGGTGAGCGGGGCGCGCGGAATATCGCGCTGCTTCGTTTCGGTCGGACTCTCATAAGCATAAGAGCGTCCTCGACTGCGAAAGGATTCGAACCGAAGCGAAACGGCACCGGGATTGTCGGCGCCGGTGTCCGTCCGGGCGTACGCGGCACCGTGTTTGATCGCGATGATATTGGCGGTGGCCTGGTGCAGCGCCGCCAGCGGTGGGGCGGTGTGCGGGCGGGCCGCATCGACGGCTGCGTCCATCCGCCGCCACGCTTCGATCGCCATGGTGCGGATGAGTTCGTCGCGGCCGGCGAATCGGCGGTGCACGGTGGTTCGCGCGACCCCGGCTGCCTCGGCGATCTGCTCCAACGTCGCGTTCGGGTTCTGGCCGAGGACGCGTTCGGCGGCGTCGAGGATGGTGCGCACGGTGCGTTCGGCATCGGCGCGCAGTGGTCGCGCGGCAGCCACGGCGACGCGGTGGAGGTGGTGGTCCAGGATCTGACCGAACCCGGGGCCGACGAACAGGTCGTGACCGAACTTGCCGCGCGAGGTATCTCGATCGACGTGCTCGTCAACAACCCGCGATGCTGCGGTCACCGGCTCGATGGGCACGACATCCGAAGTCGTGCAGTCCTCGTTGCGGGCGCTGGCGCGTAACAAGGGGTATATCGTTCTCGGCCGCCAGAACTTCGCGGCCGCGCATCTGATGCCGCGGCGGCCGCGCACCCTGGTAGCCCGGATCGCGAAGCGGGTGACAGGGGTGGTCGCCGATGCGGCGGGATCCCACGGGCATCAGGACGTTTCGGGCCAGGGGGTCCGCGGCGCCGTATGACGGGATGACCGGCCGGGAATGCGGGGCTCAGCCGAACTGCTGCCAGCCCAGCCGGATCACCATCGCCACCACGACCACCAGCAGCACCACCCGCACGAATTCCGCACCCCGGGCCAGCGCCATCCGCGACCCCACCACCGCCCCCGCGATATTGGCCACGGCCATGGCCGCACCCAGTGCCCACAGCACGTGGCCGGTGAACCCGAAGAAGAGCAGGGCACCGATATTCGACCCGCAGTTGATCACCTTGGCCATCGCGGCGGCCCGCACGAACTCGGTACCCAGCAGGGTCGCGAACGTGATGATGAGAAAGGTGCCCGTGCCCGGGCCGAGCAGGCCGTCGTAGGCGCCGATCAGGCCGGCGGCCAGCGCGATCACCAGTATCGCCTTGCGGCGAGACGGCGGATGGGTCGCCAAGGTGATACCGATCGACGGCCGGGCCGTGACGAAAATCGCCACCCCCACCAGCACCACCAGCACGATCGGAATGAACAGATCGCGATCGATCAGGGAGACCGCTGCCGCGCCCGCCGCCGCGGTGACCGCCGCCAGCGCCGCGGCCGGAACCAGCAGTCGCCACTGCAGCGGAACCTTCCGTGCGAAGGTGACCGCCGCGGTCGCCGTACCGGCCACCGCGGCGAGTTTGTTGGTCCCCAGCGCGGTCTGCGGCGCGATCCCGGGCGCCACCAGCAGCAACATCGGCAGCACGATCAGGCCCCCACCACCCACCACCGCATCGACCCAGCCGGCCGCCGTCGCCGCGGACAACAGCACCACCCAGTCGGTGACCTCCGTCATGCGAACGGGCTATCGGCGGCAAAAAGGATTACGACCAGCGGAGACGGTGAGTGCACGACAAGCGAGGATATACAGCCGGGTCACCGGGAATGCGCGCGGACCAGCCCGGGCCGAGGCTACCCCGGGCTACCACGCCGACAGCGTGAAGATGTGCCAGTTCGACCAGGCCAGGAAATCGAGTATCGCACTCATGATCAAGCCTTCCAGTAGTGAGTTCGGCACAGATCAACCGTGAAGCTACGCAGCTGCGCCGCAAGATCGCCAGGCACGATCGCGCAACAGGTGATCTGGCCGGCAAGGTGCGGGACGTAGCTGCGGCAACCTGTCCGCTTCCCGGCTCTAGGCTGGGCTTGTGCGCCGATTCAGTTTGTGGCTTCGAGACAAACCTGTCGTCGCCGATTCCGCACTCGCACTGCTCCTGCTGATCTTCGATCTGATGATCGCCCGCGAGAGTGCGAATCCGGCGGCATTCCTGGTGTTCTCGGTGCTGCTCCCTTTGCCGATCGCCCTGCGCCGGGTCTATCCGCGGGCGATGGCGGTGACCTTCATGGTGCTGTCGTTCTGCACCAGCACCATCGGCTTCATCGTCGGTGACCCCACCCTGCACGCCGCGCTGCTCGGGCACGGGATCATGCTGTACACGCTCGTGGCGTATGTGGGGCGCCGCGAAGGTTTCTGGTACGCGCTGGCACTGGTCGCCGATACCGCCTACGGCATGGCGGTGGTGACCGGGTTCAAACTCAGCGATCTGGCGTTCGTCGTAATCTACTTCGCCTTCTGCTGGGTGCTGGCCGAGTTCGCGGGGGCGCGGCGCGCCTACGACGCCGAAGTGGCGGCCCGGCACGCCGTCGCCGAATCCGAGCGGGAGCGCCGCGCACACGACGCGGTCTCGGCCGAGCGCACCCGGATCGCCCGCGAGCTGCACGATGTGGTCGCGCACGCGGTGAGCGTGATGATCGTCCAGGCCGACGGTGCCCGCTATGCGCTGCGCACCGCCCCGGACACCACCGAACAGGCCCTGGTCACCATTGCCGGCACCGGGCGCGAGGCGCTGCGTGAGCTGCGCCGCACCGTCGCGTTGCTGCGCACCGAACACGCATCCGACCAGGTACCGCAGCACGGCACGGCGGGCCTGGCCAAAGTGGCGCAGCTCATGCGCGACGCGGGCCTGGCCGTCGAACTGGAACTGTCCGGTGAACTGGACGATCTCGCTCCCGAGGTCGGACTGGGTGTGCACCGCATCGTGCAGGAAGCGCTGACCAACACCCTCCGGCACGCCGGTGCCCATCCGAAGGCGTGGGTCCGGGTGCACCGGCACACCGGCGACGTCGAAATCGAGGTCACCGATTCCGGTGGGGTGCCGGTGCACCCGGAGACCCGGATCCAGGGCAGCGGCCTGGGTTTGGCAGGTATGCGGGAACGGATGGCGGTGCTCGGCGGCAGTCTGGAAGCTGGCCGGACACCGGAGGGTGCCTGGCGGGTGTATGCCCGGATCCCGCTGCCCGCACCGGATACGGAATAACGGGCTGTCCCCACTACATTGGTGTCCGTGCCGATTACCGTGCTCGTCGTCGACGACCAGGAACTGATGCGTGTCGGCCTGAAGATGGTGCTCGGCGCCCACCCCGATCTGGAAGTGGTCGGTGAGGCCGAGAACGGCGCCACCGCCATCAGCCAGGCCGCCGAACTGAAACCCGATATCGTGCTGATGGATGTCCGGATGCCGGTGGTCGACGGTGTCACCGCCACCGGCCGGATCCTCGAGGCCGGGCACGGCACCCGGGTGCTGGTGATGACGACCTTCGACCTCGACGAACACGCGTTGGGCGCGCTGCGCGCCGGGGCGAGCGGGTTCCTGCTGAAGGACACCCCGCCCGAGGACCTGATCTCCGCCATCCGCAGCGTCGCGGCCGGGGACGCGGTGGTTTCACCGAAGGTCACCAAACGCCTGCTCGACCGCCTGATCGCCGAACAGCCCGCCCCGTCCCGCGACCCTTCCGTGCTGGATATCCTCACCGCGCGGGAACGGGAAGTGCTGGAAGAAATCGCCGCGGGCCGATCGAACGCCGAGATCGCGGGCCGGTTGTTCCTCTCCGAGGCGACGGTCAAAACCCATGTCGGTCGGGTGCTGACCAAACTCGACCTGCGTGACCGCGTCCAGGCGGTTGTGCTGGCCTACGAAACCGGGCTGGTCCGGCCCGGCGGTTGACCGGTCCGGGAGCAAAACGGACATCTCGTGCGTTGTACGAGTAGTCCGACCGAAAGGTTCGCCCATGCAGTATCCATCCGGCAGGCGCGAGGGCCCTGCGTGGTCACGCTCCGCTACCGCCTCCGGGCCTGACTCGCGCCTGCCTGCCCTCGGCTTCATCGTCTATCTCGTCGTCGAGATCGCTGTTTTCGCCGCCGCCGTCTCCTGGCTCGGCGCGGTCCCGGCGATCCTGCTGCTCATCGCCAGCTCCGCCGCGGGCATGCTGCTGCTCGGCTCCCAGTGGCGGCGCGTGGGTGAACAGTTCCGTCGCGCCTCCCGCGCGGAGATCACCCCGGGCGCCGCGGTCGCCGACGGTGCGCTGGTGGCATTGGGCAGTGTTCTCATGTTCGTCCCCGGCCTGATCAGCTCGGTGGTGGGTTTGCTCATGCTGCTCCCGCCCACCCGAGCACTGTTCCGTCCGGTCCTCGCCGCCCTGGCCGCCCGCCGGGTCGCCAAGCTCGCCGCGACCATGCCGCGGCAGTCGATGACGGTCGTGGACGCCGATATCGTCGACGGCGTCGTAGTGGACGAGTGGTACACCGACGAACCCCCGCGCTCGGCGATCGCGCTGGAGAAGCGCGTGGTCTCCGCCGACGGTGTCGATCCCGGCCCGCGCAGCTGACCGGCCGTCGGCCGGCTCGTCAGCGCGTTATTCGGATCTCGTGGGGTTGCGGCCAGCGGCTCGGCGGTGCTTCGGTGATCCAGGCGTATTCCAATCCCGAAAGACGCCCGCCGGCCACCCAAATCAGTATGTCCCCCCGATAGACGCTGTTCGAGAACACCGATGCTTCCAGCGGTAGTGGGCCGTCGCGAACAGGAACCGACGCGATAGGTGGGCCCGGAGGCCGGAGATCCAGTACCCATGGGGCCTCATGCCGTACTTCGGCCTCCCGCAGGCGATGAATCAGCGGCAGGTAGTCCGAGATGCCACTCGTCAATATCGTCGACTCGATAGCCGCAGCTGCCGGCTCGGGAATTACCTCGTATCCGCCGGGGCTCAATCCATTCCTCCTGTACCCGCCGGAGCGCGCGCCCGGACCGGTCTGACCGCTCAGGGCTCGGTGTGTGGGGGTTTCTCGTCGGACAGCACATACTCGCCGCGTTCCAGACGGTCGAGGACGCCCGAGGTCCAGCCCGTGAGATTGTCGAAGACTCCGCTCCACAGTTCCAAGAGGTCGGGGAAGTGCGGGGGTTCGTGGCGCCCGGGGTAGTCGGCGATCATGGCGAGTAGGTCTCTGCGGACGGCTTCGCTGCGGGTGCGTTGTTCTTCGAGTTTGGCGACCACCTGGGCACGAGGGAGTGCATCCATGAACGCGATGCCGGCGCCGAGTTCCTCCATATCGACACTGGTGAGCGCGGTGTCGAGGCGTTCGAAGAATTCGGTTTCGCCCTCGGGGGTCAGCTCGAACAGGGTCCGTCCCGGGCCGCGGCTGCCGCCTTCGGTGCCGAGGGTGCGGAGTTTGCCTTCTTGGGTGAGCTGTTTGACCGCGTGATAGATGGAGCCGGGCTGCACGTTGGTCCAGGTGTCCGCGCGCCAGGACAGCAGTTCGCGGCGGACCGCGTAACCGTGGGTCGGCTGTTGCCGCCGTGTCACTCCGAGGACCAGTAGCCGTACCGCCGACATCGGACTCCTTCCATCACCGGAACAGTACGGTAGTCAAATTTGACGACCGGGGTGGCTGCGACTAACTTTGGGTAGTCAAAATTGAGTATTGGAGGGTTCTCATGGGCGATACCGCGGTCCCCGTACTGTCCACCCACGATCTGACTCGCACCCTCGAGTTCTGGCGCACGCTCGGGTACACGGTCACGCACGAACAGCACAAGCCCTATGTCTATGGAGCATTGCGCGCGCACGACTGCGAGATCCACTACTACGCGCCGCCGGCCAGTGGGCACGAACGGCAGGCCCAGGAAACCGCCACCTGCCTGATCATGGTCGACGATGTCGCGGGCCGGCACCGCGATTTCACCGCGGCACTACGGAAGCGATACGGCAAGGTGCCGGCCAAGGGGGCCGGGCGGATCACCCGATTCCGTCCGGGCCAGACCCGGTTCAGCACGGTCGACCCGGACGGCAACTGGGTCACCTACATTCAGGTGGACGGAGCGGAGGATGTCGAATACGGCGGCTCGGCCGAGCTTTCCGGACTCGCGAAAGTGCTCGACAATGCCCGTATCCTGCGGGATTTCAAGGACGACGACAAAGCCGCGGAACGGGCACTCGAGGCCGGGCTGCGCCGCCACGGGGCCGACGCGAGCCGCACCGACCGGGCCCGGGCGTACGCGGCGCTCGCCGAACTGGCTGTGGCGCTGGAAAACCCGGCAAAGGCCGACGCGCGACGCGCCGATCTGGCGGCACTGTCGCTGACCGAATCCGAGCGAGCGGAACTCGCCACCGAACTCGCCGCCGCCGACGATCTCGCCGCCTGGCTGGGCCCTGTGGGCGGTGAACACCTGCGCCCTTCGGAATAGGACAAGTGATTGCTCCGTTGGGCAGACGCCGCGCTGCACTCCGGTGAGCCCGAGCACGCCGGTGAATGTCGCGAGCCCGGAAGGAAGGACGGCGACCGCCCCGGTCCCTCCTGCACTCATGTCGCTTCGAAGTCGTCGAGACTTCGCGGCGCCGGGCCGAGTCGTTCACGACAACCGGCTGCGGCATTCACAGCCGAAATAATCGTCGGCGCGTCTACTGAAGTGGTGCGACTGTAAGACCGGGGCCCGGACCCGGCGGCCGCTTCAGTGACAGAAGGCGGCCCGATCGGGCCCGGGCCGGCGATGAGCCGAGTCCCGGTCGGCTACTCGGTGGATGAATCAGCCCGCACGGTCAGCTCTATGCCGACTGTGCCCGTCTTACCGCGGCGCAGCGTGCTGCCCAGCACGACCAGCGGACCGGAGAACCGGTATTTGCGGCGGATCAACTTGCGCACATGCTCGCTGCCGGACGCGTCGAGGATGCGGCCGGTGCCGTGCAGCACCTCGCCGTGCGGTTTCCCCTTGTAATCACAGGGCTGCAGCGTGACCTCGGCGTTGCGGCGCAGTCGTTTGACCTTCCACGAATCGGTGACGGTCCAGACGTAGAGCTTGCCTTCCTCGGCGACTGCCCACAGCGGGGTCGGTACCGGAGTGCCGTCCTTGCGAAAGGTGGTGAGCAGAACATAGTCGGCGGTGCCGACCGCACCGAGGGTGTTGGTCATGTACGCAGGGTAATTGGCCGGACCGCCGGCCGCCGGGCACGACCGGTCGCAGTGTGCGCGGGCGGGTGCGGCAGACTGGTCCACCGTGAGTACGCAGCTGCTGGTCGGAGGTCGGATCTACAGTGCGAGCGCACCCGATGCCACGGCGCTCGCGGTCACCGACGGGGTGGTGGTGTGGCTGGGCGCCGATCATGTGGGGCGGGCCCTGCACCCCGAGGCCGAGGTGATCGACCTCGACGGCGCGCTGGTGACCCCGGCATTCGTCGAGCCACACCTGCACACCACCGCGTACGGACTGCAGCGGTCGGGGCTCGA
Organism: Nocardia carnea; assembly: GCF_029868325.1. Lineage (GTDB taxonomy): Bacteria > Actinomycetota > Actinomycetes > Mycobacteriales > Mycobacteriaceae > Nocardia > Nocardia carnea_C. The sequence continues at coordinate 21,052 of NZ_JARWNW010000151.1, read as the reverse complement.
CCTGTCCGAAGCGAACTCGCTGGCGCAGTGTCTGGAACTGGTGGCGGCGTTCGCCGCGGCCCGGCCCGACGGGGTGATCCTGGCCGACGGCTGGGATGAAACGCGCTGGCCGGAAGGCCGCCCGCCGACCGTTGCCGATATAGATGCCGCCGTGCCGCGTGGTCGCCCGGTGTATCTGGCGCGGATCGACGGTCATTCGGCAGTGGCTTCCTCGGCGCTGCTCGATACGGTCCCGGGGCTGGGGGACGCGGCCGGGTACCGGGCCGGTGAACCGGTCCGTGCGGACGCCCACCATCTGGTCCGGGCGGCAGCCCGGTCCCTGCTCACCCGGGAGCAGCGGGATGCGGCGCGGCGGACCGCGCTGGATATCGCGGCCGCACGCGGGGTGGTCGCGGTGCACGAATGCGCCGGCCCCGATATAGAAGGAGAAACCGATCTGCGCGAACTGCTCGCCTTCGAGCACGGCGTCCAGGTACGGGCGTACTGGGGGCAGGCGGTCCGCACCGCCGGCGAGGCGCGGGACCTGCTGCACGATCTCGGCGCGCACGGTTTGGCCGGGGACCTTTTCGTCGACGGTTCGCTGGGCTCGCATACCGCGTGGTTACGCGACCCCTACTCGGACGCGCCCGGAACCGGCGTCTCCTACCTGGATGCCGCGCAGATCGCCGACCATGTGCGCGCCTGCACCGAAGCCGGTGTGCAGGCCGGGTTCCATGCGATCGGTGATGCCGCCATGGACGCGGTCGTCGCCGGAATCGGGCAGGTCGTCGCGGACCTCGGTGGTCCCGCCGTCGCGGCCCGCGGGCATCGCATCGAACATGCCGAACTGCTCGACAGTGCGCAGATCGAGGCCCTTTCCAGCTGGGGCGTCATCGCCAGCGTGCAACCCGTGTTCGACCGCGAATGGGGCGGGACCGACGGTATGTACGCCGAACGCCTGGGCGTCACCCGGGCGGCGGCGCTGAACCCGTTCGCCGCCATGGCCGCGGCCGGAGTGTCGCTGGCCATCGGCTCCGATGCCCCGGTCACGGCATTGGACCCGTGGGCCGCCATCCGGGCGGCCGTGCATCACCGCACCCCCGGGCACGGCCTCTCGCCCCGGGCTGCCTTCGCCGCGGCCACCCGAGGTGCATGGCGGGCAGGAGGAGTCCGTGACGGTGTCGCCGGCACGCTGGTACCGGGTGCACCCGCCTCGTATGCGGTCTGGGAAGCCGACGAGCTCGTGGTCACCGCACCCGCGGATTCCGTGCAGCGCTGGTCCACCGATCCCCGCTCCCGGGTCCCGGGCCTGCCGCCGCTCACCCCCGGCGCCGACCTGCCCCGCTGCGTGCGGACCGTGCACGAGGGCACGACCATCTACACCGGGTGACCCGAGGCCCAGGGGCGTGTTCGGCTGATCGCGGTGTGTGCGAGTAGTCGCTGCGTGGTCCGCCGGTCAGGACGCACCCATCGCAAATGCTCATCCGGCCGGCCTTTCACCGGCCGACGTGTCGGCGCCGGTTGTACGCGCTGGTGGCCGCACCGCGTATCTCGGCCGTCGTTCTGTTCACGCCCGGCACGCTCTGATCGACGAGCTCCACCACTGTCTGTGTCATCCCGGAACGAGCCGAAACCGGATTGCCGCAGGGCTCCTCCGAGCAGCGGAGTAGGAGGCCGCACGCTCGCCGCGGGACCCGGCCGCCGCCGAGGCGCCTGTCAGCTGCCGGATAATTGGCAGGATCGGTGCGGCGCTCGGCTGGCATGTGCCCGAGGTCTGCTGGCGGTGGTCGAGGAGGTCACGGCCGAATCGGGCCGGGGACCACGGCGGCCCGCCCCCATTACCGCTCGTCACCGATGTCCGCGGTCCGTCCGCAAGCAGAGCCGGGATGATCTCCGGCGGAGCGCTCGGTGACGGTGACAAGCGGCGGTGCCGTCCCGGTGGATCGCCCGGTGGTGGGGCGGGAACGGCACCGGATCGAGGAAACGACAGGATGTAGGTGTGGAACAGGGTGTCAGGACAGCGAACAGGTGGTCCGAGCGGCTGGGCAGGTACTCCGGCCGGCTCGGCCGCTATCCCGCGGTGATGCGCTCGCTCGCCGCGGTGGTGTCGGGACTGCTGCTGTTCGGCAGCTTCCCGCCGCGGCCGTGGTGGTTCCTCGCACCTGTGGGGATCGCGGTGCTGACGCTGGTGCTGCGGAGCGGGACCGGGTTGCGGTCCGGTTTCGGCTACGGCTTCCTCGCCGGTCTCGGGTTCTTTCTCCCGTTGCTGCCGTGGACCGGTATCTACGTGGGCCCGGTGCCGTGGATCGCGCTGTCGACCGCGTGCGCGGTGTATGTGGGGTTGTTCGGGGTACTGGCCCGGCTGCTCGGCCGGTTGCCCGGCTGGCCGGTGTGGGTCGCGCTGGCCTGGACCGCGACGGAATGGGGTAGGTCGAGTTTCCCGTTCGGCGGGTTCCCGTGGGGTCGCCTGGCATTCGGTCAGGCCGACGGATGGTTTCTGCCGCTGGCGATGCTCGGTGGGGCGCCGCTGGTGAGTTTCGCCGTCGCGCTCAGCGGCACGTGCGCCGCGGCAGTCCTGTGGGCGGTCCGTCACGAACTCCTCGGTGACCATGAGCCGAAAGCAACCTCCGAAGCGGTGGCGCGCGGGCGCCGGGCGGCCCCGATCGCCGCCGCACTGGGCTGCCTGCTGCTCCCCGTGGCCGGTCTCGGCCTGCGCGCGGCGTTGCCGGCGCCGATGGCGGGGGACAGCACCCTGACGGTGGCGGCGATCCAGGGCAGCGTGCCGCGCCTGGGCCTGGATTTCAACGCCCAGCGCCGGGCGGTCCTCGACAACCACGTCCGGCGGACCGAACAGCTCGCCGATGAGGTGGCGGCCGGTCGGTTTCCGGCCCCGGATGTGGTCGTGTGGCCCGAAAACTCCTCGGATATCGACCCGTTACGCAATCCCGACGCCGCCGCGCTGATCTCCGAAGCCGCGCGCCGCATCTCGGCGCCGATTTTGGTGGGCGCGGTACTGGTGAACGGCGACCGCACCACAACGAATTCGGTAATGGTCTGGACCGCAGAGGGCGGACCGGGGGAGCGGCACGACAAAAAAATAGTACAGCCTTTCGGCGAATACCTGCCGATGCGCGGTTTCTTCCGGCTCTTTTCCGACTATGCGGACCGGGCCGGTTACTTCGTGCCGGGTCACGGTGACGGAACAATTCGGGCTTCAGGTACGGAAATCGGGATAGCAACCTGTTACGAGGTTGCTTTCGACCGGGCTTTCCGGGATTCGCTGCAGTCCGGCGCGCAATTGCTGGCAGTGCCGACGAATAATGCGACTTTCGGTGACAGTGAAATGACCTACCAGCAACTTGCGATGTCCAGGGTGCGGGCGGTGGAGCACGGGCGGTCCCTGGTTGTCGCGGCGACCTCGGGCGTCAGTGCGATCATCGCCGCCGACGGAAGCGTTCGGCAGGAAAGCGCGTTGTTCGTGCCGGAAGCGCTGGTCGCGGAGGTTCCGCTGCGTACCTCGACCACTCCGGCGACAGCTCTCGGGCCGTGGCCGGAACTGGCCGTTGTGCTCGTGACAGTGGCGGGTGTGGTGGCCGAACTGGTCCGCCGGCGGGTGGGTCGGCGAAGTGTGAACGGGCTGGAGACCGCCGTTCGCGCCTGAGCGATGGACCTGTTCGCCGCCCACGAAGGCAGGTTTGCCGGATCTTCGCCGACCATCGATGCAGTAACCGCAAGTGACCGGTTTATTTTTTGTCGGCAGAGGGTAAACAGACCCGCTCGCAGTGCGTAGTATCTAGGCAACGCCCGGGCCGCCGGGTAAGAAGTGAGGCGGAATTCCGCCTGGAAGTGTAGGACTGCGCCGGAATTCGGACATCGTCGTCCGAAGGCTGTTCCGGCTCCAGGTAACCATTCGGTTTCGACTGCCAATCCATTCAAGGTGACGCTCCGAATAACCAGTCGTGAATCACACCCACGACCGGTATCGGCCGGCCGTGGGCTGTTCGGGGAGTGTCGAGCTGTAGAACGGAGTGATTGATGAGATCGTCGGCCACCGGGGTCGATAACGGTTCGTCGGCAGAGCTTTCGGCCGCACCCTTTCCGCTCACACCGGCACAGACCGCAATGTGGTACGCCCAGCGGATTCAGCCGGAAATCCCTCTCATCATCGCCGAATATGTGGAGTTCCACGGTGATCTGGACCCGGGCCTGCTGCTGTACGCGATCGAACGCTTCGGTGTGGAAACCGAAGTGGGGCTGCAGCGCATCGTGCAGGTGGACGGTGTACCGCATCAGGTGGTCGACCCCACGTCGCGGCCCGGCTGGGCCCGGCTGGACCTGCGTGACGAGCCCGACCCGCATGCCGCGGCGTTGCGCTGGATGCACGACGATACCCGCACGCCGATCGATATCGACCGCGATCCGCTGGTCTTCAACGCCGTTCTGCGTACGGGGGAGCGCGATTACATCTGGTACTCCCGCGTCCACCACATCGTGCTCGACGGCTACGGCGCGATGAACGCGCTGATCCGCACCTCCGAGATCTACACCGCCTACGCGGAGGGCCGCGAACCGGCGGTTTCGCGGGCGACGCCGCTGGCCGAGCTGTACGCCGGCGAGATCGACTACCGGAACTCGCAGCGCCGCGCCGCCGACGGCGCGTACTGGAAAGAGGTGCTCGACGGGGCCGGCGAAGTCGTCAGCCTGTCCACCGTGACCAACGCGCCGGCCACGGCGATCGCGGGCCGCCGGCTGGCAACGGGTGTCCTGAGCGAGGATACGGAGGCCGCGGTCGTCGCTGCCGCCGAACAGCGCGATTCCTCGAATCCGGTGCTGTTCGCCGCCGCGATGGCCTGCTATGTGCGGGCGATGACCGGGCAGAACGATGTGGTGCTGAGCCTGCCGGTATCGGCGCGCACCACGGTATCGCTGCGCCGTTCGGCGGGCGTCGTATCGAATGTGGTGCCGCTGCGAATCCGGTTCGGCCCCGCCACCACCCTCGACGATGTGGTGCGTGCCGTGGGTGGCCAGATCACCGGGGCGCTACGCCATCAGCGCTACCGGCACGACGATATCCGCCGCGATTGCGGATACGACCGTGATACCCGCGGGTTCTTCGGTCCGATGATCAACATCATGCTCTTCGCCCGGCCGCTGCGGTTCGCCGACCTCGACGTTTCCGTGCATGTTCTGGCGACGGGGCCGGTCGAGGACCTTTCGGTCAACCTCTACAACAGTGACGGTGACGGCATCCATCTCGATTTCGAGGCCAATCCGCAGCTCTACAGCGCGGCCGAAGTCGCCGCCCATCGCCGGCGCTACCTGGATTTCCTGGATCGCTTCCTCAGTAGTGCGCGTGACACCCCCGTGCGGGAGCTGACCGCGCTCACCGAGACCGAGCACCGGCAGGTCCTGCACACCTGGAACGACACCGCCGCCGAGGTGGAACCCGCCACGCTGGCAAGTATTTTCGCCGATCGCGCGGCGCGCACCCCGGATGCCGAGGCCGTGCGATTCGAGGGCACGGCGCTCACCTACCGGGAACTCGACGCCCGCGCGAACCGGCTGGCGCGCCTGCTGATCGCGCAAGGAGCAGGACCGGAACAGGTAGTGGCCCTGTGTCTGCGCCGCAGCCTCGATCTGGTGGTCGCGATGTACGCCGTGATCAAGTCGGGCGCCGCCTATCTGCCGCTGGATCCCGAACATCCGGTCCAGCGGCTGGAACAGATCGTCCATCGGGCCCGGCCCGTCGCCCTGCTGGCCGCCGCCCGCGACGGTCTGGCCCTGCCCGGCACCATCGCGGCGATCACCGTCGATACGGTCGACCTGTCCGAATGGGACCCGGCGCCGATCACCGACAGCGAGCGGACCGTACCGCTGCGCGGCGATCACCTCGCGTATCTGCTCTACACCTCCGGGTCCACCGGCACCCCGAAAGGCGTCGGCGTCACCCACCGCGCGATCGTGAACCGGCTGAGCTGGATGCAGCACGAATATCCGCTCGATCACACCGACGCGGTGTTGCAGAAGACCCCGGCGACCTTCGACGTCTCGGTCTGGGAATTCTTCTGGCCGTTGCAGACCGGAGCCCGGCTGGTGGTGGCCCGGCCCGACGGCCATCGTGACCCGGCCTATCTGGCCCGGCTCATCCGCGAAGAACAGGTCACCACGGCACATTTCGTACCGTCCATGCTCTCGGTCTTCGTCACCGATACCGAGGTGGGCGACTGTGTCACGCTGCGGCGTGTCTTCTGCAGCGGGGAAGCGTTGCCGCCCGCCACGGTTCGTGATTTCCGGGCGGCGCTGCCCGTACCGCAGCTGCACAACCTGTACGGCCCCACCGAGGCCGCGGTCGATGTGACCTATTGGGAGTGCCCGCCGGATCCGGTGACCGTGCCGATCGGTGCACCGGTGTGGAACACCCGGACCTATGTGCTCGACCATGCGCTGCGCCCGGTAGCTCCCGGTGCGGTGGGCGAGCTGTATCTGTCCGGCGTGCAGCTGGCGCGTGGATATCTCGGGCAGGCCCCGTTGACTGCCGAACGGTTCGTCGCCGACCCGTTCCATACCGGCGAGCGGATGTACCGGACCGGCGATCTGGCGCGCTGGCAGCTGGGGGATACGCGCCACGGCGTCCTGGAATACCTGGGCCGCACCGATTTCCAGGTGAAGATCCGCGGGCTGCGGATCGAGCTCGGCGAAATCGAGGCGGCACTGCTGGACGACGAGCGGATCGCGCGCGCAGTCTGCATCGCGCACGCGACCCCGGCGGGTGACCAGCTGGCCGCCTATGTGGTGGTCCGCGGTGATGAGGAGCTCGATACCGCTGAGCTGCGGGCCCGGCTGGCACGCACGCTTCCGGGTTATATGGTCCCCGCGACGGTGACCGCGCTACCCGAACTACCGCTCAACAGCAACGGCAAGATCGATCGGTCCGCACTGCCGGCGCCCGGACCCACCGGCGACCGGGTGCGGACCGCGCCGCGCACGGAGGTCGAAGAGGTACTGGCCGCGATCTTCGCCGAACTGCTCGGTGTGCCCGAGGTCGGTATCGAGGACGGCTTCTTCGAATTGGGTGGCAACTCGTTGGTGGCCGCGCGGGCGGTGGCGCGGATCAACACTGCGCTCGGGACCGCCCTGACGATCCGCGACCTGTTCGAAGCCGGAAGTATCGCCGCGCTAACCGACCGGTTCACCGTGCACGAACCGGATCTCACTTCCCCGCGGCTCGTTCCGGTGGCACGCCCCGAACGGATTCCGCTCTCCCCGGCGCAGCAGCGGCTGTGGATCCTCAACCGGTTCGCCGAACACGCCGCCGCCTACAACATGCCGCTGGCCGTGCAGCTGGACGGCAACCTCGATATCGATGTGCTGCGCGCCGGTCTGCGTGATGTGCTCGAACGGCACGAAAGCCTGCGCACCACCTTCCCCGATCTGGGGGAGGGCCCGCAGCAGTTGGTGCATCCGCTCGCGGAGGTACCGCTGACACTCGAGCCGGTGGAGGTCGCGGCCGACGGAGTCCGCGAGCTCGCCGCCGAATTCGTGACGCGGCCGTTCGACCTGCGTACCGAATTCCCGTTCCGGGTCGCGCTGTACGCCGTCGACACCGATTGCCATGTGCTGGTGCTGGTGCTGCACCATATCTGCGGCGACGGCTGGTCGGTGGCGCCGCTGGTCCGCGACCTCACCGTCGCGGTCACCGCCCGGGCCGCGGGCATGGCGCCCGGGTGGACACCGCTGCCCGTGCAGTACGCCGATTTCGCGTTGTGGCAGCGGGAGTTGCTCGGTGAGGAATCCGATCCGGCCAGCGCGCTGAGCCGGCAGATCACCCATTGGCGCGCCGAACTCGCCGGCCTGCCGGATCAGCTCGACCTCCCGCTCGACCGGCCGCGTCCCGCGCACCGGTCCACCGAGGGCGGGCGGGTCGCGTTCACCATCCCGGCCGGCACCCGCGGTGCGGCGGCGGAACTGGCGGCCAGCCGCGGTGCCAGCATGTTCATGGTGGTGCATGCCGCACTGGCGACACTGCTGTCCCGGATCTGCGGCAGTACCGATATCGTCATCGGCACCCCGATCGCGGGTCGCAGCGATCCCGCGCTGGACGAGCTGGTCGGGATGTTCGTCAACACCCTGGTCCTGCGCACCGAGGTCGATCCGTCCGGTGATTTCGACCGGATGCTCGATATCGTGCGGGAAACCGATCTCAATGCCTTCGCCAACGCCGATGTGCCGTTCGAGCGGCTCGTGGAGGTGGTGAATCCGGAACGCTCGGGTGCACGCCATCCGCTGTTTCAGGTGATGCTGTCCTACGACAACGCCGGTGAGATCGACCTGAACCTGCCCGGGGTGCGGACCGAGATCATGGCGCTGGATGCCGGGATCGCGAAGTTCGACCTCCAGCTCGAGGTGCACGACGACAACTCCGGCGGTGAACTGCACGCCGAAATCGGCTATGCCACCGATGTGTTCGACGAGCGGACCGTACAGTCGATCGCGCGGCGGTTCGTCGCGGTCCTCGATGCCGCGGTGGCCGCACCGCGGCGCCCGGTCGGCGATATCGATGTGCTGGACCGGCGCGAATACGGCAATCTCGTACCGCTGGCGGGTGGTCCGGCCGAACCGCCGGTATCGCTGGCCGAACTTCTCGGCCGGTCCGCGGTCCGTGATCCGGACGGTATCGCGGTGCGTTTCCGGGGCCGCGATACGACCTACCGGGAACTGGACGAGCGGGCGAACCGCCTGGCCCGGTTGCTGATCGCGTACGGGGCCGGTCCGGAAGCCGTGGTCGCGCTCGCACTGCCGCGCGGTCTGGACGCGATCACCGCGATCTGGGCCGTCGCCAAGACCGGGGCAGCGTACGTACCGGTCGATCCCGGATATCCGCGCGACCGGATCGCGCATATGCTCACCGATTCCGGTGCGCTGCTGGGGGTTACGAGCCCGGATCAGCTCGAGGTGCTGCCGGAGCGCCCCGGCGCTGTCCGGCCGTGGCTGGTGCTCGGTGATCCGGCGCTGGAATCCGCGTGCGCGGCAATGTCCTGCGCGCCGGTGACCGACGCGGACCGGATCCGGCCGGTGCGCACCATCCACCCCGCCTATCTGATCTACACCTCCGGATCCACCGGCACCCCGAAGGCGGTGGTCGTCACCCACGGCGGACTGGCCTCGTTCGCCGCGGAGCAGTGCTACCTGTTCGGGGTCACCCCGGCCGCGCGCACACTGCACTTCTCCTCGCCCAGTTTCGACGCGTCGGTACTGGAACTGCTGCTCGGCTTCTCCTGCGGGGCGACGGTCGTGATCGCGCCCCCGCATATCTACGGCGGCAGCGAACTCGCCACCTTCCTGCAGGTCGAACGCATCACCCACGCGTTCGTCACGCCCGCCGCGCTGGCCACCGTCGACCCGGCCGGTCTGGACCGGCTGCAAACGGTCATGGTGGGCGGTGAGGCCTGCGGGCCCGAACTGGTGGCCACCTGGGCCGACCGGTACCGCATGCACAATATGTACGGTCCGTCCGAGGCCACCGTCGCCGCCACCATGTCCGGGCCCATGCGGCCCGGCCGGCCGGTACCGCTCGGCCATCCGGTGCGGGGGATGCGGCTTTTCATTCTCGACTCTCGGTTGCGGCCGGTACCGCCGGGCACGCCCGGCGAGCTGTACCTGTCCGGGCCGGGCGTGGCCCGCGGATATCACGGGCGGCACGCGCTCACCGCCGCCCGGTTCCCGGCCAACCCGTACGGCCGCCGCGGCGAACGCATGTACCGCACCGGTGATCTGGTCGTGGCCGACCGGTCCGGCCGGCTGCGGTTCCTGGGGCGCGCGGACGATCAGGTGAAACTGCGTGGCTTCCGGATCGAACTGTCCGAGATCGACCATGCCCTGCGCACCCATCCCAGGGTGCGCCGCGCGCTGACCATGGTGCATACGGATCCGCAGGGGCGGCAACGTCTCGCCGCCTATATCGTCGCCGACGCCGGTATCGACCCGGCCGGGGTGCGGGCCACGGTCCGCGGCCGGCTGCCCGGCTATATGGTCCCCGACGCCGTCACCGTGCTGCCGGAATTCCCCACCGCACCCTCCGGCAAGCTCGACCGCAAGGCGCTACCGGAACCGGTCTTCGCAAGCGCGACCGCGAACTCCCGGCCGCCGGCCACCGATCTCGAACGGCGGGTCGCCGAGGCGTTCGCCGAGGTGCTTGGCCGCGAGGTCACCGGCGTGGAGGACGGTTTCTTCGATCTCGGCGGTAATTCGCTGCTGGCCACCCGGCTGGTGGGCGGTCTGTACGACCGTTTCGGTGTGGACCTGCCGGTGCGGACCGTATTCGAGGCACCGACGGTGGCGGCGCTGGCCGAGCACGTCACCCGCACTCCGGTGACGGTCCGGGTGCCGCTGACCGCCCGGGATCCGCGGCCCGACCGCATCCCGTTGTCGCTGCCACAGCAGCGGTTGTGGTTCCTGAACCGCTTCGCCCCCGAATCCAGCGCCTACAACATCGCTTTCGTCCTCGATATCGACGGCGACCTCGAGGTGGCGGCGTTGCGTTCGGCCCTGAGCGATATCGTCGAACGGCACGAGGTCCTGCGCACCGCCTATCCCGACGACGGAAACGGTGCCCAGCAACGGATCCTGCCCGTCACGTGGGCGCTTCCCGCGCTGGAAGTCCGTGATACCGATCCGGCCGGTGCCGCCGCGGCGCTGCACGAGGCGGCGACGACCGGTTTCGATCTCACCACCGGCACCCCGCTGCGCGCGATCCTGCTGCGCACCGGTGCGCGGCGGTACCGGCTCGGTGTGGTGGTGCACCATATCGCCGCGGACGGCTGGTCGCTGGCACCACTCACCCGCGACCTCGCCCTCGCCTACCAGGCCCGGTGTGCCGGTTCCGCGCCCGAGTGGAGCCCACTCGAGGTGCAGTACGCCGATTTCGGGCTCTGGCAGCGCGAACATCTCGGCGCCGCCACCGACCCGGACAGTCTCGCCGCCCGGCAACTCGGCTACTGGCGTGAACAGCTCGCCGGACTGCCCGAGGAACTGCCCCTGCCCTACACCCGGCCCCGTCCGGCCGAACCGCAGCAGACCGCGGGGACCGTGCGATACACGATCCCGGCGCCGATGCGGCCGGCGCTCGCGGAACTGGCGCGCGCCCAGGGGGTGAGCCCGTTCATGCTGCTGCGGTCGGCGCTCGCCGTGCTGCTGCGTTCGGTGACCGGCGGCCGCGATATCGCCATCGGCACTCCGGTCGCCGGGCGTACCGATCGGCGGCTCGATGAGCTGGTCGGTATGTTCGTCAACACCCTGGTGCTGCGTTCCGACGTCGACCCGGCCCGGTCTTTCACCGATCTGCTGCGGGCCGACCGGGATACCGAACTCGCCGCCCTGGCCCATGCCGATATCCCGTTCGAACAGGTGGTGTCGGCCCTGGGTAACGATCCGCGCGCCACCGGCCGGCATCCGCTGTTCCAGGTCGCGCTGACCGTGCAGGACACCCCGGTGCCGACGCTGGAACTGCCCGGTCTCGCGGTGGATGCGGCCGCGCTCGATATCGCCCGCGCCAAGTTCGATCTCGAACTCCGGGCCGGTGACCTCGACGCCGGTGAACTCGAATTCGTCTACGCCGACGAACTGTTCGACGAAGCCACGGTGCACACCCTGGCCGATCGGTTTCTGCGCGTCCTGGCCACCGTCGCCGCGCGACCCGATATCGCGGTGGGCGATATCGATACACGCACCGATTCCGAACGCGCTACCTACAGCCCCGCCCGCGGCCCGGTTCCCGGTATCCCGCGCACCCTGGCGGGTCTGTTCGCCTCGACCGTCCTCGCGCACAGCGCGCGCCCGGCGCTCTACGCCGAGGACACCGTCCTCACCTACGCCGAACTGGATCGCCGGGCCAACCGGCTGGCGCGGGCGCTGATCGGGCGTGGTCTGGGCGCGGGAGACCGGGTCGCGCTCGGGCTCACCCGCTCCGCCGATTCGGTCACCGCCATGCTGGCCATCGCCAAATCCGGGGCCGCGTTCGTTCCGGTGGATCCGAACTATCCCGTCGAACGAGTCGCGCATATGCTCGCCGATTCCGGGTGCACCGTCGGTATCAGCCGCGCCGGGCATGCGGACACGCTGCGCGCCGCCGGTGGTGACCATATCGATTGGCTGCTGCTCGATACTCCGGCCGGGCGGCGCGAAACCGGTGTTCCGGCCGATCCGGTCACCGATGCCGACCGGGTCCGCCCGGTGCGGGTCACCGATCCGGCGTACCTGATCTACACCTCCGGTTCCACAGGTAAACCTAAGGGCGTCACTGCCACCCACGGTTCGCTGGCCGATCTCGCCGACGAATTCCGCGACCGGCTGGCCATCACCCCCGGTGCGCGGACCCTGCATTTCTCGTCGCCGAGTTTCGATGCCGCGGTGCTGGACCTGCTGCTCGCCATCGGTCCCGGTGCCGCCATGGTGATCGTCCCGCCCGAGGTGTACGGCGGCGACGAACTGGCCGAACTCATGACCCGCAGCGAGGTGACGCACACCTTCATCACCCCGGCCGCCCTCGCCACCATCGATCCGGACCGGTGGCCGCTGCCGCGGCTGCGCGGCCTGATGGTGGGCGGCGAACATGTCGGCCCCGAACTGGTGGCGCGCTGGGCGCCGGGCCGGCGGATGTTCAACGCCTACGGGCCCACCGAAACCACCGTCGTGGTGTCGGTCACCCCGGTGGCGCCGGACCGCCCCGCCGGTCTGGCCTCGCTGATCCGCGGGGTGCGCGCGGTGGTCCTCGACGAACGCTTGCGTCCTGTTCCCACCGGTGTTCCCGGCGAGCTGTATCTCGGCGGACCCGGGCTGGCCCAGGGCTATCACGAGCGGTTCGGCCTGACCGCGGGACGTTTCGTCGCCGACCCGTACGGTCCCGCCGGTGCCCGGATGTACCGAACCGGCGATGTGGTCCGCTGGACCACCGAGGGTGATCTGCGCTATCTGGGCCGAAGCGACAACCAGGTCAAAATGCGCGGGTTCCGGATCGAACTCGGGGAGATCACCGGCGCGCTCACCGCACATCCCGCGGTGCATTTCGCCCATACCGAAGTGCGCCGCGTCGCCGGAGTGGATCGGCTGGTCGCCTACGTGCAGCCGGCCGACGCCGACCGCAGGCCCGAACCCGAGGAGTTGCGCGAGTATCTGGCGCAGCGGCTGCCCCGGCATATGGTGCCCACCGCGTTCACGCTGCTGGACGAGATCCCGCTGACCCCGGTCGGCAAACTGGATATCGCCGCGCTTCCCGAACCGCAGGCGCTGCCCACCGGATCCGCCGGGCGGGCTCCGCAGACCGCCACCGAACGCCTGGTCGCGTCGGTGATGGGCGATCTGGTGGATGCCCCGGTGACCGATACCGGCGATAACTTCTTCGAGATCGGCGGCAACTCGCTGCTGGCGACCCAGCTGGTCGGGCGCCTGGAAGCGGCCACCGGGGTGCGGCTGGCGGTGCGTTCGGTCTTCACCGCGCCCACCGTCGCCGAACTGGCCGCCCGGCTGGACGGCGAGAACTCCGGTGCGGGCGGGCCCGCGCTGGAACGCCGGGAACGCCCCGCACGGATTCCGCTGTCCCCGGCTCAGCAGCGGCTGTGGTTCCTCAACCGGTTCGGTGGTGCCGATCCGGCGGCGACCCCCGGTGCCTACAACGTTCCGGTGGTGCTGCGATTGCGCGGCCCGCTCGACCGGACAGCGCTGGCGACCGCCCTGCACACGGTCCAGGAGCAGCACGAAACCCTGCGCACGGTGTTCCCGGAGATCGACGGGGAACCCACCCAGGTGGTCCGTGATCTGCCCGGCGCCGCGGTCGCCCTGCAGACCCCGGTGACCGAAGGCGACCCGCGTCCCGATATCGAGCGGTTCATCGCACCGGGATTCGATCTGTCCACCCAGATCCCCTTGCGGGCCGGGTTGTTCGTCGTCGCCCCGGACGATCACATCCTGGTCCTCGTGGTCCATCACATCGCGATGGACGGCTGGTCGCTGGAACCGCTCGCCGCCGGTGTGGCCGAGGCGTACCGGACGGTGCGGCTCGGTGCCGAGCCGCGCCCCGATACCGAGCAGCTGCAGTACATCGACTACACGCTGTGGCAGCGGGAGCTGCTCGGCGACGAGGACGATCCGAACTCGGTGATCAGCGGGCAGCTCGGGTACTGGCGCAACGCGCTCGACGGATTGCCCGAACTCCTCGCCGTCCCCGCCGACCGGCCCCGTCCGCCGGTCCCGTCCTACCGCGGCGGCACCGTGGAGGAACGGCTCGACGCCCGCGCGCACCGGGATCTGCGCGATCTCGCGGCCCGCCACAACGTGAGCGTGTTCATGGTGCTGCACGCCGCGCTGGCGGTACTGCTGCACCGCCTCACCGGATCCGGCGATATCGCCGTCGGTTCCCCGGTCGCGGGGCGCGGCCATCCCGAGCTCGACCGGATGATCGGGATGTTCGTCAACACCCTGGTGCTGCGGACACCGGTCGATTCCGGCCGGCAGTTCACCGAACTGCTCGAGACGGTGCGGGAGGCCGATCTCGACGCCTTCGCCCACGCCGAGTTGCCGTTCGAACGGCTCGTCGAGGTACTGAACCCGGTGCGGTCGCAATCGCATCATCCGCTGTTCCAGGTGATGCTGTCGGTCCGCGACGAACCGGTACGGGCACTGGAATTGCCGGGGTTGAGTATCGAGGCGATGGATATCGATGCCGGTATCGCGAAATTCGACCTCCAGTTCACGCTCACCGAATGCCGGGCCGAGGATCGGTCGCCGGACGGTATCGCCGTCGCGGTGAACTACAGCGCGGACCTGTTCGACGAGCCGACCGCGGCCCGGCTCGGCCGCCGGCTGGTCCGGCTGCTCGCCGCGATCGCAGCCGACCCGTCCGTGATCATCGGCGATCTGGAATTGCTGGAACCGGCGGAATGGTCGGCGCTGGCCCCGCTGCGCCGCGCGGACCCCGACCAGCCGGTTACGCTGCCGGAGGTATTCGCGGCGGCGGCATCGGCCGACCGGCAAGCCGTCGCTCTGGCCGCCGCGGGCGTGGAGGTCACCTACGACGCGCTCGACCGCTGGAGCAACCGGCTCGCACGGGTCCTCATCGGATACGGTGTCGGCCCGGAAACCCTGGTGGCGCTGGGTATTCCGCGCACGGTGGAATCGGTGGCGACGGTACTGGCGGTGACCAAGACCGGCGCGGCCTTCGTTCCCGTCGACCCCGGCTATCCGGCCGCCCGGATCAGCCATATGCTCACCGATTCCGTTGCCGCACTGGGGCTCACGCTCGCCGAGTACCGGCCGCAACTGGTGGGTGAGGTCCAGTGGCTGGCCCTCGACGATCCCGATTTCCGGGAAGAAGTGCTGGACGCATCCAGCGCACCGATCACCGATGCGGAACGAAACGGCCCGCTGCGGATGGACAACCCGGCCTACGTCATCTACACCTCCGGATCCACCGGTACACCGAAGGGCGTGGTCGTCACCCATCGCGGCCTGTCGAACTTCGCGGCGGAAACCGCGCAGCGGTTCGACGTCCGGCCCGACAGCCGTATCCTGCATTTCGCGACGCCGAGTTTCGACGCCGCCATGCTGGATCTGCTGTTCGCGCTCGGCGGCGGTGCCACCCTTGTGCTGACTCCGCCCGGTGTGGTCGGCGGCACGGAACTGGCCCGGGTGCTGATCGCCGAACGCATCACCCACGCGTTCATCACCACCGCCGCCCTCGCCACGGTGGATCCGGCCGGTATCACCGATTTCCAGCATGTGCTGGTGGGCGGTGAGGCGCTGCCCGCCGAGGTCGTGGCCCGCTGGGCGCCGGGTCGTAACCTGCACAATGTCTACGGCCCCACCGAGACCACCATCGTCACCGTGGTTTCGCAGCCCCTGGTCCCGGCAGGGCCGATCCCGATCGGGGAACCGATCCGCGGAGTGGCCGCGATGGTGCTGGATTCCCGGCTGCGGCCGGCCCCGCTCGGCGTGACTGGTGAGCTGTATCTCGCGGGCGGCGCGCTGGCCCGCGGCTACCACGACCGCCCCGGTCTCACCGCGCAGCGGTTCGTCGCCAACCCCTACGGGAAGCCGGGCGAACGAATGTACCGCACCGGCGATCTGGTCCGGATCCGGACAGGTGCCGCCGGCGGCCCCGGCGATATCGAATACGTCGGCCGGACCGACCACCAGGTGAAGATCCGCGGATTCCGGATCGAACTCGGTGAGATCGACGCGGCCCTGAGCCGGCATCCGGCGGTGGAGTTCTCGCATACCGCCGGGCATCGCACTCCGGCGGGCGCCACCGCGCTGGTGTCGTATGTGAAGGCAGCGCCGGACACCACCGCGGCCGAACTGACCGCACACCTGTCCGAATACGTGCCCAACTACATGGTCCCGCAGTCGATCATGCTGATCGACCGGCTGCCGCTGACCCCGGTGGGCAAACTCGACCGTGCGGCCCTGCCCGAACCGGTGTTCTCCGCCGTCGAGGGATACCGGGCGCCCGCCAACCCCATCGAAGCCACCCTGTGCGAAATCTTCGCCGAGGTCCTCGAAGTCGAACGGGTCGGCACCGCGGACGGGTTCTTCGAATTGGGTGGTAATTCCCTGCTCGCCACGAAGGTGGTCGCGCAGGCACGCGAGGCCGGATTCGACCTGCCGATGCAACTGCTGTTCGGCGAATCCACCCCGGCAGCCCTGGCCGCGCGGCTCGGCGACGGCACCGCGAGCGACGCGATGGATCTCGCGCTCGTCCCGCTGCTGCCGCTGCGACCCGATTCCGGATCGGGCCGCGCCCCGCTGTTCTGCGTCCACCCCGCGATCGGGCTGTCCTGGTGTTACGCCGGGCTGCTCGCCGAACTACCCGCCGATCAGCCGGTATACGGACTGCAGGCACCCCAGGCGGCGGGCGAGCCCGGGTTCTCCTCGATCGCCGAGGTCGCCGAGAACTATCTGACCCATATCCGGTCGGTACAGCCGCACGGGCCGTACCAGTTGCTCGGCTGGTCGCTGGGCGGTCTCATCGCGCACGAGATCGCCGTGCGGCTGCAAGCCGACGGCGAAGAAGTCGAATCGCTGACCATGCTGGACAGCTACCGCCTCTCCGACGATCTGGCCGGACAGGCGATGCCGACCATTACCGAGATCCTCGGCGAATTCGGCGGTGACCTGGTCGTCGACGGTGCGGAACCGACCCTGGCCGAGGCCGCCGAACTGCTGCGCTCACGGCCGGGACCGTTCGCGGCGCTCACCCTCGAACATCTGGAACGGCTCTACGCCGGCTACGCCGACGGCACGGTGCAGGCCAACGGGTTCCGGCCCGGCGTCTTCGACGGCGACCTGCTGTTCTTTGCCGCCGCCACCGATCCGGTCAACCGCGCGACCCCCGACCGGCACCCCGGCGCGTGGAAAGAATTCGTCACCGGCACGGTGACGGCCCACGAAATCGAATGCACACACGCGGAGATGACCACGGCGCAATCCCTCGCGGTGATCGGACCCGTACTGCGCGAACACCTCCGCGCGCGCCTGCACACCTGACCGTGCGGGCAGGAGTTCGCGCCCCCAGCCCGGTACCGAAACGAAGGAGAACGCTCAGTGAAGCCCGCGGTACAGATCACCGGCCTGGTGAAGAACTACGGCCGGGTCCGCGTTTTGGACGATGTCGATCTCGAAATACCCACCGGCACCGTGATGGGTCTGCTCGGACCCAACGGTGCCGGTAAAACCACCACCGTCCGTATCGTGACCACGCTGTTGCGGCCCAACGCCGGAACGGTGCGGGTCGCGGGGGTCGATGTGCTGCACGATCCGGCCGCCGCCCGCCGCCTGATCGGGTTGTCCGGTCAGTACGCGGCCGTCGACGCCAACCTCACCGGCTACGAGAATCTGCGCATGGTCGCCCGGCTCTACGGTATGAGCCGCGAAAGCGCCACCGAACGGGCCCGGGAACTGCTGGCGCAGTTCGGGCTCGAGGATGCCGCCGACCGTCGCGCCGGAACCTATTCCGGCGGTATGACCCGCCGCCTCGATCTGGCCGGCGCGCTGATCGCCCGCCCGCCGGTGGTGGTGCTCGACGAACCGACCACCGGCCTGGATCCGCGGGCCCGCACCGATATGTGGCGGGTGATCGGTGATCTCGTCCGCGACGGCACCACCGTCCTGCTGACCACCCAGTATCTGGAGGAAGCCGACCGGCTGGCCGACAAGATCACGGTGATCGACAAAGGCCGCGTCATCGCCCGCGGTTCGGCCGACGAACTCAAATCCTCGATCGGCGGGGACCGCCTCACCGTCACCCTGGCACCCGGACAGGATCCGGCGCCCGCGCTGCGGGTACTCGCCGATGTCGGCCTCGGCGAACCCGCGCACGAGGCGAGTGTCGACGAGGTGTCGGTGGTGGTCGCCGACGGTTCCCGCACCATGGTCGAAGCGCTGCGCCGCCTGGACGACGCAGATGTGCTGGCCGTCGATGCCCGCGTGCACCGGCCCAGCCTCGACGACGTTTTCCTGTCCCTCACCGGCACCCCGGCGACCCCGGACACCGAGCCGGAAACCAGCGATGTACCCGAGGAGATCATGTCGTGAGTACCGCAGAAGTGGCGGTCGAGAAAACCGAAACCACCGCCCGGACCGAGGAGGACACCGCGGATACCGAACACGCGCCCGCCTCGCACCGGATCCCGAAATCGGCCGAGCCCCGGATGCGGATCATTCGCGACAGCGCGATCGTCGCGCACCGCAACCTGCTCACCATCATGCGGGTGCCGACACTGCTGGTCACCGCCACCGTGCAGCCGCTGATGTTCGTCTTCCTGTTCGCCTACGTATTCGGCGCCTCCCTCGGCGGCGGTGAATACCGGGAATTCCTGATCGCCGGGATCATGGCGCAGACGGTCGCGTTCAGTGCCGCGTTCACCACCGTCGGCCTCGCCGGTGACCTCGAGAAGGGCATCATCGACCGGATGCGCGCGCTGCCCATGTCGCGGCTGGCGGTGCTGATGGGCCGGACGCTGTCGGATCTCGTGGTGAGTGTGCTGAGCCTGCTGGTGATGACCGTCTGCGGATACATCGTCGGCTGGAGCATCGAGGGCAGTCTGGCCGATGCCGCACTGGCCTACGGAGTGATTCTGTTGTTCGCGTTCGCCATGTCGTGGGTGGGCGCACTCACCGGCCTGCTCGCCCCGAATGTGGAGGTTGCGCAGAGCGCCGGCTTGATCTGGCTGTTCCCGCTGTCGTTCATCTCCTCGGCCTTCATCTCAGCGGAGACCCTGCCCGGGCCGCTGCGCACCATCGCCGAATGGAACCCGATCACCGCGGTCGCGGCCACCGGCCGGAAGTTGTTCGAGAACAGTGCGCCGCCGACCTTCGAGGCACCGACCGGATGGCCCGCCGAACACTGTGTCGAATACGCCGTGATCTGCTCGGTGGTGATCCTGCTGATCGCGATGCCGCTGGCACTGCTGCGCTACCGCCGGGTGGCCAGCCGCTGAACCCACGCGGCGTTGCCGCCGCCGAAAACGACAAAGGCCGTACCCACCGGATCATCCGGTGGGTACGGCCTTATCAGCCGGTGTCCGGGATATGGGCCCGAACCAAGACTCCCGAAGAGCTGTGACTCAGCCCCGGCGGCGGGTCTTGAGCAGCTCCAGGCGCTCCTTCAGCAGCTCCTCGAGCTCTTCCTTACTGCGCCGCTCCAGCAGCATGTCCCAATGCGTGCGCGGCGGCTTCACCTTCTTGGCCTCCTGCGAGGTGCCTTCGAGGAGCACACCTTCCTGACCGTTCTTGCACAGCCAGGTCGGCGGGATCTCGGCCTCGTCGGCGAACGGGACATCGAATTCTTCACCATTGTCGGTCCGGTACCGGGCGATCCGGCGGGGAGCCAGATCATGGTCGCGGTCGGTTTCGTAGCTCACCGCTCCGAGCCGGCTGCCCCGGAGTACGCGATCTGCCATCTGTACAGGTCCTCTCTGTGTTGTCGGCGCGTTACCGCGCGCAGGTCCGCAGGTTCCCGGATGTTCGGTCCCGGATCACCGGATCGGAAACACCTCTCGGCGTATCCGCTGCGGTGCACCGGAACCCGCCCGGGGCGAACCGGTGGGTTGACCCCTGTGGTTGTGCTGACGCGAACCTCGTGAGTTCGCGTGTCGCCGGCCGTTGCCTTCCGCCGACCGTTCGGGTCACGTCTGCGAGCCGTTCCCTCACACACGAACCGCGGTTCGTGCCGGTTGCGGCCTTGCGCCCTGTTCTTGTCAACGTTCGCGAGGGTCGATCCGTTCCCAGTTCGGGAGAGCCTTGTAATTGTACGGCGTCCGCGCGGGAACTCCGCGCGGTGTGCGGTGTGTGCTGCTGTGCGAAGGCCTATTAGGGTGTCGGGTCATGTCGCGCCGGTTGCAGTCCTGTCTGTGGTGTGGTCGGGAAATCGTTGATACGGAAGCGGGACGGCGGCGCCGGTATTGCCGGCAGTCCTGCCGTCAGCGCGCCTATGAGCACCGCAACAATGTGAAGGGCACTGGTATCCCCGCCGATTCGGTGGTGCTCAGTGCCGCCGAGGCCACCGCCCTCGCGGACCGCTGGTTCGCGGCGCGCTGCGCGGCCGAAGATGTGGCGACCGCCATCGACGAGGGCGCCGGTAACGACGAGCTCGCCCGTCTCAGTGCGGTGCTCGTGGAACTCGCCCGGGACGCCGAACGGTTGCGCTGAATCCGCCGCGAAGGACCGGTGTCCCGCCGACTGGGTCCGGTCGGCCGCGAACAGCCCGGACGGTCGGGCGATCCGCACCTGGCCGTATCGAAACGATTACGGCGGCCAGCAGATTCGCTGCGAAAAGACCGGCTACCCCGGGGCGCATAAACACCAGACCGGCCATTGCCGCGGTACAGAGCAGCAATGGCCGGTGCAGGCATCCGATCACCCGACGAAGACCGGAGATCATGGGGGTGGGGGGGGGGGTTTGGGGGCCCCCGGCGAAAAGGTGAGGCCCCGGGCGTGAATAAAAAGAAGACCCCCCCCCCGGCCCCCCGCGCCCGGGCGGGAGGGGGAGCACACCCCGGGGCAAACCCCGAGTGGAGTGGCGGGC
>NZ_JARWNW010000150.1 GCF_029868325.1 Nocardia carnea | reverse complement strand
CCCGCCCGGTGCGGTTCGTCCTGGCCACCGGAGATAGCCTAGGCAGCGAGAACGATGAGATGGAGGAGGGACGGAAAGTACTCGACCCGCGCCACGGGCCGAAACCTTTCAGGGCCTCGCTGGACTCGGCTGTGCCTTTGGTTGCGTTGATTTTGGTCGTGGGCCGAAAGCTTTCAGGGTTTCGTAAGACTCGGCACCACCGTTGGTTACGTCGGGATTGGTGAGGTGGCATCGTTCGGGGCCCCGCTGGACTTGGCGCTGTTGTTGGTGATCTCGGGGATTGGTGAGCTGGCATTCTTCCAGGGCCTCGCTGGACTGGGTGCCGCTGTTGGTTGCGTTGGGTCGGTGTCGGTGAGCAGGTCGTTCGATGTTCGGCCCCCGGCCGGGTGGTGGGACTTTCGGGTGAAACTCGCCAGGTGTGGCGGTGGGGTGATGTGGGCGGTTCGGGGTAGGCAGTTCATGGTGCCGGAAGCGGCAACTCTGATGCGTGGATAGGACAGGGGCAAGGCCCGTACCGTCGGCGGTAATGGCCCCAAATGACACGGAGGTCGGCAAATGGTCAATGTCAGCGAGGGGTTCGGGTCGAGTGTGCTCGGATATCCGCGGATCGGCCCGCACCGGGAGCTCAAACGAGCGCTCGAGGCGTACTGGCGAAAAGCGATCACGCAAGCGGAGTTGCGTGCGGTCGCGCGCGATATCCAGGAGCAGCAGTTCTACGAACTGGCGGCGACCGGGCTCACCCAGGTTCCGGGTAACACCTTCTCCTTCTACGACCATGTGCTCGACAACGCGCTGCTTTTCGGTGCGGTGCCGTCCCGGTTCGCCGAACACCAGGGCGAGATGGACCCCTTGGATTTCTATTTCCTGATGGCGCGGGGCCGGCCGGATCTGCCGCCGCTGGAACTGGTGCGGTTCTTCGGTACGAATTACCACTACCGCCAGCCCGAACTCGACGCCGATACCGAATTCTCACTGCATCCCGAGGCACTGCTCGACGAATGGGATCGGGCGATGGCGGCCGATATCGAGCTGCGCCCGGTGGTGCTGGGTCCGGTTTCGCTGCTGCTGCTGTCCAAGGCCGGCAGTGTGCCCGGCGAATCCGCGGGTTTCGACACCATCGAACTGCTGGACAAACTGCTGCCGGTGTACGAGGAGCTGTTCGCGATTCTGGCGCAGCGCGGTTCCACCTGTATTCAGCTCGACGAACCGTGTTTCACCGCGGAGCGTTCGCCGGCCGAACTCGCCGCGTTCGAACGCGCCTACGACCGGCTGTCCAAGGCTCCGTTGCGGCCGCGGATCCTGGTCACCGGACAGTACGGTGATTTCGGCGAGGCGCTGACCATTCTCGCTGCCTCCGGGGTGGAGGCCATCGGCCTCGATCTGGCCTCCTACCGGATCCGTCCGGAGGTGCTTGCCGCCATTCCCGGTATCCGGCGGAAACGGCTGTATGCCGGCGTGATCAGCGGGACGAATGTGTGGCGGGCCGACCGCTACGTCACCTTGGAGTATCTGAACGAGCTCGCCAAGGTGTGCCCGGACCTGGTGGTCTCCACCGGAAGCACGCTGCTGCACGTGCCCTACGACGTGCTCGCCGAATACGATATCGACGGAAATGTGGCCGACCGGCTCGCTTTCGCGAAGCAGAAGGTCGGCGAGGTCGTTTCGCTGGCGAAAGCGCTCACCGAGGGCCCGTCCGACAAATGGCGTAAACGTCCCGGCGAAGTGCATTTCAAACAGAAGCACGCCGTGCGTCAGCGGGTTTATGCGATCACGCCGCAGATGCGCGAACGCGAACCCTATCCGGTGCGCCGGGCCGCGCAGCAGGAGAAACTGCAGTTACCGCCGGTGCCCGCCACGACCCTCGGTTCGTACCCGCAGAGCGCCGAAGCCCGGCAGGCCCGCCACAACCTGGGTGAGGGCCGGATCTCCTACGACGAATACCGCAAGAAAATCGAATCGGAGATCGCCGCGACCATCGCGCTGCAAGAGGATATCGGCCTCGATGTGCTCGTCCACGGCGAGCACGAACGCAACGATATGATCCAGCACTTCGCCGAACTGCTGGACGGTTTCGCGACCACGCATTTCGGCTGGGTGCAGGTGTACGGTTCGCGCTGCGTGCGGCCGCCGATCATCTACGGCGATGTGTCCCGGCCGGCCCCGATGTCGGTGGAGTGGAGCACCTACGCGCAATCACTCACCGAGAAACCGGTCAAGGGTATGGTCACCGGTCCGGTCACCATGGTGGCGCGCTCCTTCGTCCGGCAGGATCAGCCGCTCTACGAAACCGCCGACCAGGTGGCGCTGGCCATCCGCGACGAGGTGGTGGATCTGGAACGTGCCGGTATCGGCATCATCCAGGTCGACGAGCCCGCCCTGCGTGAGCTGTGGCCGGCCCGGCCCGAGGGACGCGCCGAATATCTGCGCTGGGCGATCGGCGCGTTCCGGCTGGCGACCTCCGGGGTGCGTCCGGACACCCAGATCCACACCCATATCCCGTACTCGGGCCGCACCGAGATCGTGGAGGCCATCGACCAGCTGGACGCCGATGTCACCGCGATCGTCGCCACGCGGTCCATCGAATGGGTGCTCAAGGCGCTGGAGGAGGACTATGCCTCCGGGCACGGCCTCAGCCACGGCGTCGGGCCGGGGGTGTACGAGAGCCGCTCGGCCCGGATCCCCGATATCGACGAACTGGATGCGCTGCTCACCGCCGCAGCCGCCGCCGTGGGCCCCGAACGCCTGTGGGCCAACCCGGACGGTGGCCTGAAAACCCGCCATCACTGGCAGCTCGATCCGGCCCTGCGCAATATGGTCGCCGCTGCCCGCCGGGTCCGGCGCCGCTTGCGGGAAACCGAGCAGTAGCATCGCTGCCCGTCGCCGCATGGGTGGTCGCAGACGGGCAATGTTTGCGGCCTTACGCCGGCCTGTGAACCCCTTCAGATAGCAACTACGGTGGGCTCACCTTCTGGGCCCGAGTCCAGCGAGCCCGGAAGACCCACCCGAAACCCAACGCAACCAACGGCGCCGCCGAGTCTTACGAGGCCCTGCAAGGTTTTGGCCCGCGTGGTCGTTCAGCCCTCGAGGCAATGCGGCACAGCCGCGAGCATCGAGGGCTGAACGACCACGCCAAAGGGGCCGAAACCCGCGGCGCCGCCGGCGCCGCAAAAATTAAAGCGGGAGGGTGATTGGGCGGGCTCGACCGGCGAAACCGGGTCGACAGCGGAGGCGTCCGGCGGCATTCCCGGAGGATCCTCCTGGACAACGGGGGTTTGCTTCCGCATGGACACCGCGCTCGGCCGGGACGTCCAGGTGTCGCCCGGGGCGGTCAGGAACCGGTCCGTTCCGGCCGCGTCCGAGCCGGCGGCCAAAGGGACACCCGCACGGCGGCGGGCGAACCAGGTCGCGTGGAAACCGGCGGCCACCGCCGCCAGCAGGGCCAGCACGACCGACCCCGCCACCACCGGATGGTCGGCCATCTGCACCGCCAGATATCGGTACCCGAGCAGCAGTGTCAGCAGGACCAGTACGCCGCCGCCGACCAGACGCACCCGGAACCAGCCCCAACCGCGTTCGGGTTCGCGCAGCGCCGATTCGACCGTCAGGCAGAGCACCGCACCGGCGACCAGATCGACTCCGTAGTGGTAGCCGAAACCGAGGGTCGCGGCCAGAGTGCACAACAACCAGAACGTGCCACCCCAGCGCAGCCAGGTGGGGGCCAGAGTCCCGTCGGCCCGGCGGCGCGTGTGCAGGAACAGTGCCAGCGCCCAAGCGGTATGCATCGAGGGCATGCAGTTGCGTGGGGCCAGATCGGAGAACAGCAGGGCCTCCGGGCTGCGGTCCAGCGGCGGCACCACCCCGGGCCAGAAATTGCCCACCTGGAAACCGTTACCGTCCACACCGTAGACGAACATGGGCCCGACGACCGGGAACAGGATGTACACCAGCGGACCCACCAGACCCAGCACCAGGAAGGTGCGCACCAAATAGTGGTTCGGCCACCGGCCACCGCGCGCCACCGCCCGCAGTTGCCATACCGCCACCACGATCGCCGCCGCGGGCAGTTCGATGTACACCCAGTGCAGAACGGCCTCGGGAACCGGACCCAATACCTCCAGCGCCCGGCCCATCACCCACGCCGGATCGCCGAGCGCATGGTCGGCGAGCATCACATACTGGTCCAGCACGCGCGGCCGCAGGTCGACGGTGATGTGCAACCAGACATCGCCGACCTTGGTCGCCAGGATCAGCAGCGCACCCAGCGCCGCCGCATGCAACGCGGTACGCCGCCGCTCGCCCGACCAGCGCCACCAGGCCAGCACCGCCAGCCCGGTGAGAACCAGCACGGGACCGTTACCGACGGTGAACGGCCCACCCAGCGCCAGCCGCACCCCCGCATAGACGAGATCGATCGCCACAGCCGCCGCGAGCGCGATCACCCGGTGCCTGTTCCCGATCCCGACCAGCGCAAGAACCAGACCCGCCCAGGGCACGGTCATCGACTTCGGGGTTCCGGCGTAATCACGGAACAAACTCTCCAGCGGGCCCTCGAAACCCCGCCACAACGCCACCCCCTGCAAAACCACCAGCAGAACCGGCACCGCAAGCACGGCCAACAACCGAACACGGCGGTGCGCGAACACCCGAACCCCCCGGTGCGGCGCAGGTCTTCGCGCCGCGGCTCCAGCTCCCATATTCGGGTTTTCGACTAGCACCCGCTCATCGTAAACGGCACGTGAACAGAGCACCCACGGACTATTGAACAGCAGGTGCTGTGTTTATGGCGCCGCCTCCGGCGGCGCGGATTAGGGGGCCCCGGGGTGGGGGGGTTTGAGACAACCCCACCAACCGCGCCACGACCCCCGCCACCCCCGCGCG
>NZ_JARWNW010000149.1 GCF_029868325.1 Nocardia carnea | reverse complement strand
GACATACAGCGCCCGTTCGTCACGTTGTCGTGCCCAGCGATGCGCGACCTCGAGCAGCAGGGTCGATTTCCCCACCCCGGGCTCCCCCGACAGCAGTACCACCGACCCCGCGACGATACCGCCACCGAGTACCCGGTCGAGGGGGGGCCGCCCCCCACCCCCCCCCCCCGCCCCCCCCCCCCGGGCTCGCCGCCCCCCCCCCCCCCCCCCCCCCAATGGGCCCCAAACCCCGCCCCGCCTTCGGGGCCGCCAAAAATTCAGTGCCCGCCGGCCGAACCGGTGGTGCTCTTGGAGAGTTCGGATTCGTGGCGGGGAGATTCGATGCCGGCGTCGACCGGGACCTCGACCTGGACGGTGCCGTTCTCCTTGAAGTTGAACGAGACGTTGTAGGTCAGGCCCGGGGTGATGTTCTGGGTCAGCCCGGTGATCTCGATGGCGGCGGTTTTCGTTTCCCCGGCCTCGGTATCGACGGTTTCGCCGGTGGTGTGGGTTTCCGCGCCGGCGGAGGGGGTCGAGACGACGACCGTTTCGGAGGGCGCGATTTCGATCTTGTCGCCGGTGGCCGGGGTGATCTTCACCGTGCCGAGGTCGGTGGTGACGCCGGTGAGTTCGTCGGTGACGGTTTCGCCGGTGTTGATGATCGACAGTGCCAGCGCCGCCTGGCCGCCCGCGGTATTGGTGTGGGTGCCGGACCCCGGGTAGACGATATGCACATTGCGCAGCGAGATGTCGCCGGCTTCGGCGGTGTTGCCGTTGATCGCCGCGACCTGGTCGGCGGTCTGCGAGATCTGGCCGGCGCTGCAGCCGGACAGGATGATGGCCGCTCCGGCGGCGAGCGCGGCGACCGGCACCAGGCGCCGGCGCCGTCGAGTCGAGGCGACCGGGCTCGCGGCAGTCACAGCAGTCAGGGCAGTCACGGGTTGTCCTCCATGTCCGAGTGGCGCACTCCAACTAGGCACTGTAGTAGTCGGCGTACGGGCCCGGATGCACCGGGCGGTGTCAGGGGGCATTGCGGTATTGGGACTGTGTGATTTGTCGCACCAATCGCCTGCGGGTATCGCTTCCGGGGTGGTCGAGCGGGTAATGCTTCGTAGCGGTTGTCCGGTGGACCGTGCGATCGGGGCTTCGGTGGTACCCCGGGCCCCTGCTGACCGGTAACGATTCGGCTTCCGTGCCTCGGTTCCCGGCCCCGGTGCACCGCGGTGCCGGCCGGTCCGGTGGAGCGTGGGGCCGACACTCGTTCGGCCCCAACGTGATGCACACCAAACACGCCCTGTCAAGCCCCAGTACCTGGTCGTTGTGGCCCTGACCTGCGCAGTTGATCGCGCCGTTATCGAGTCGCGTGTTAAACTGTGAACATCGAAAGGGGCACGGGACACATGATTTTTAAGGTCGGAGATACCGTCGTTTATCCCCATCATGGGGCGGCTTTGATCGAAGCTATCGAGACCCGCACCATCAAGGGTGAGCAGAAAGAGTATCTGGTCCTGAAGGTCGCACAGGGTGACCTCACTGTTCGGGTTCCCGCGGAAAACGCGGAATACGTCGGCGTCCGCGATGTCGTGGGCCAGGAAGGCTTGGATCGGGTCTTCCAGGTGCTACGGGCGCCACATACGGAAGAACCCACCAACTGGTCCCGCCGTTACAAGGCCAACCTCGAGAAGCTCGCCTCCGGTGATGTGAACAAGGTGGCCGAGGTCGTGCGCGACCTGTGGCGCCGGGAACAGGATCGTGGTCTGTCCGCGGGCGAGAAGCGGATGCTGGCCAAGGCACGGCAGATCCTCGTCGGTGAGCTGGCGCTCGCCGAGGGGACCGATGACGGCAAGGCCGAGACGCTTCTCGACGAGGTTCTCGCCGCGGCGTCCTGACCGTGTACGAACCGGACGGGGCCGGCCGTAACGCCGGACCTGTCATCGCGTTGGTTCCTGCCGCCGGTCGTGGAGAACGTCTGGGAGCAGATGCTCCCAAGGCGTTCGTCCCGGTCGGCGGCACACCTATGCTCGGGCTGGCTGTCGGTGGGTTGATGGCTGCCGGGGTTGTCGACGAGATCATAGTGATGGTGCCCGCCCAACTCGTCGAGGCAACGGCAGCTCTGCTTCCCCCTGCGGCACCGGCCCGGATCGTGGCCGGTGGCGCCGAACGTACCGATTCTGTGCGCGCCGGGCTGGCATATGCCGGCGCGGCCGCCCACGTACTGGTGCACGATGCCGCGCGGGCGCTGACCCCACCCGATCTGATTGTCCGGGTGGTGGCCGAACTGCGGGCCGGCCGCCCCGCCGTCGTACCGGCGCTACCGGTGGTCGATACGGTGAAATCGGTCGATCCCGCCGGCGTCGTGACGGGGACACCGGACCGTTCCGCGTTGCGCGCCGTGCAGACCCCGCAAGGATTCGCCGCCGATGTGCTGCGCCGCGCCTATGAGCATCCGGAGAGTGCCACCGATGATGCGGGCCTGGTCGAACGGCTGGGTGTCGACGTGCACACCATTCCCGGCGATCCGCTCGCATTCAAGATCACAACGCCGCTCGACCTGCGCCTGGCCGAAGCCGTGCTCGACGGAAAGCAGGTGGCCGGGCGATGATGGATTTTCGCGTCGGTATCGGTACCGATGTGCACCCGATCGAACCGGGACGGCCCTGCTGGATGGCCGGGCTGCTGTTCGACGGTGAAGACGGATGCGCGGGACATTCCGACGGCGATGTGGCCGCCCATGCGCTGTGCGATGCCCTGCTGTCGGCCGCCGGGCTCGGCGATGTCGGGTCGGTCTTCGGAACCGGCCGCCCGGAATGGGCCGGAGTGTCCGGCGCCGCCATGCTGAAGGAAGTGCGGCGGCTGCTCGAGGACTCCGGATTCGCGGTCGGCAATGCCGCGGTCCAGGTCATCGGTAACCGCCCGCGGATCGGGCCACGACGGGCGGAGGCCCAGCAGGTGCTGGGTGAGTTGCTCGACGCACCCGTTTCGGTATCCGGCACCACCAGCGACGGACTGGGGCTCACCGGCCGCGGTGAGGGTATTGCCGCGGTCGCCACCGCACTGTTGCACTGTCCGGGGCGGCCGAGCGACCTCTCCGAGGTCCGGTAACCGGACGATCGGGGACAGCGAAGCCGCTTCATCGAGCAAGAGCCGGCACCCGGGTCGTCGAGGCCGTGTGAGCACAGCACTGCCCTTCCCGCCGCGGTGGGAAGTGTCACCGCCGCGCCACAAGGTTCATTGCCACGCTCCGGCACAACTGTCGCTGCCGTGACCGTGCGGCCGAATGCCGTAGTACCGGCCGTTGCCGCTACCCTGCCCATATCCCCGCTGCACCACTTCCGAGTGCAATCCACATACGAAACTAGGATCGACTGCCGTGACGCTGCGCCTGTTCGACACCGAGAAACGGACCCTGCGTGATTTCACGCCGCTGGTACCCGGACATGCCTCGGTGTACCTGTGTGGGGCGACCGTGCAGGGTTTACCGCATATCGGGCATGTGCGCAGCGGCGTGGCGTTCGATATTCTGCGCCGCTGGCTGGCGGCGGGCGGGCTGGATGTGGCATTCATCCGCAATGTCACCGATATCGAGGACAAGATCCTCACCAAGGCGGCGGCAGCCGGCCGGCCGTGGTGGGAATGGGCCGCGACCCATGAGCGCGCCTTCGATCAGGCCTACCGGCAGCTCGGGGTGCTTCCGCCGTCGGCGGAGCCGCGGGCGACCGGGCATATCACCCAGATGGTCGATTTGATGCAACGGCTCATCGACCGCGGGCATGCCTACGCCTCCGAGGGCAATGTGTATTTCGATGTGCGCAGTTACCCGGATTACGGCGATCTGTCCGGGCACCGGCTCGAGGACGTACACCAGGGTGAGAGCGCCGGGCTGGGCAAACGCGATCCGCGCGATTTCACGCTCTGGAAAGCTGCGAAACCGGGCGAACCCACGTGGCCGTCGCCGTGGGGGCCCGGCCGCCCCGGCTGGCATCTGGAATGCTCGGCGATGGCCGAGTTCTACCTCGGTTCCGAATTCGATATCCACTGCGGTGGAATGGATCTGGTGTTCCCGCACCATGAGAACGAAATCGCGCAGTCCAAGGCGGCCGGCCACGGTTTCGCGCAGTACTGGTTGCACAACGGCTGGGTGACCATGGGCGGCGAGAAGATGTCCAAATCGCTCGGCAATGTGCTGTCCATTCCGAATGTGCTGAAATCGGTGCGTCCGGTGGAGTTGCGCTTCTACCTGGGCAGTGCGCACTACCGTTCCATGCTGGAATATTCCGATAAGGCGCTCGCCGATGCCGCCCAGTCGTATCAGCGGATCGAGGCTTTTGTGCAGCGGGTCGCCGAACGCGGCGGTGATATCCCGATGGGCAAATGGACCGATGGTTTCGCCGCCGCCCTCGACGACGACCTCGGTGTCCCGAAGGCGCTCGCCGAAATCCATCACGGCGTGCACGAGGGCAACCGCGCGCTGGACGCCGGTGTGCTCGAGACCGCCCGCGAACATGCGGGCCAGGTCCGGGCCATGCTCGATGTACTCGGGGTGGACCCACTCGACCCGCACTGGCATACCGCCGCCGATCATTCGGCTGCCGACGCCGCCCTCGACGTGCTGGTCGGTGCCGAACTGGAACGCCGCCAGCAGGCCCGGGCCGCGAAGGACTGGGCCACCGCGGACGCCGTACGCGACCGCCTGCAGGCCGCCGGCATCGAAGTGACCGATACCCCGAACGGTGCCGAATGGTCGCTGGGCACACCTACCCCTGGAAAGGCGGGCTGATGGCCGGCAATTCACAACGTCGTGGTGCGATCCGCAAAGGCGGCAGCAAGAAGGGGCAGGTGGTCGGCTCCGGCGGGCAGCGCCGCCGTGGACTGGAAGGCCGGGGGCCGACACCTCCCGCGGAGGCGCGTACCAAACATCCGGCGGCGCGCAAAGCCGCCGCGAAAGCGCGTGCCGCCCAGAAGAGTTCGACCGGCCGTGCGCCCCGCCCGGCCGGCCGGCACGGTGATGACGGACCGGAGCTGGTCCTGGGCCGCAACCCGGTGACCGAATGCCTGCGCGCCGGGGTCCCGGCGACCGCGCTGTATGTGGCGGTCGGTACCGAGAACGACGAGCGGCTCACCGAAAGCGTGCGAATCGCCGCCGATACCGGGATATCCATCCTCGAGGTACCGCGCACCGATCTGGACCGGATGAGCGCCAACGGTTTACACCAGGGAATGGCACTGCAGGTGCCGCCCTACCGGTACGCGCATCCGGACGATCTGCTGTCCCGGGCCCAGCAGTCGGTGGAACCGGCCCTGCTCGTGGCGCTGGACAATATCTCCGACCCACGCAACCTGGGCGCCGTGGTGCGTTCGGTCGCGGCGTTCGGCGGGCACGGCGTGGTGATTCCGCAGCGGCGAAGCGCCAGCGTGACCGCCGTGGCGTGGCGGACCAGCGCCGGGGCGGCGGCCCGCCTGCCGGTCGCTCGTGCCACCAACCTCACTCGCACGCTCAAGGATTGGGCTGCCAAGGGGGTGCAGATCGTCGGTCTGGACGCCGGCGGTGACACCTCGCTCGACGATTTCGATGCCACCGGGCCCACGGTGATCGTGGTGGGGTCCGAGGGCAAAGGGTTGTCCCGGCTGGTCCGGGAGAATTGTGACGCGATCCTGAGCATCCCCATGGCGGGTCCGGTGGAATCACTCAACGCTTCCGTCGCGGCGGGCGTGGTGCTGGCCGAAACAGCCCGGCAGCGTCGCGCCTGACCCCGCCGCGGTCCCGGTCAGCGGGCGGTTCCGCGCCGATTCGGTCGCGCCCGGACCGCAAAACCGCCACCGCACCGTAGAATTCGTTCTGTGGTGATACCCAACACGCCCATCGGTAAGCCGGTCGAGCACCCGTATGCGACGGCGGTGCTGCTCCTGGGTGCGGTCAGCCTGCTGTGTTTCGGGCTGACCGGGCCGGTGGCCTGGGCGATGGGTAAACGGGCACTGGATCAGATCGACGAATCGGGCGGCGCCTACGGTGGGCGCACACAGGTCGTGATCGGGTTCACGCTGGGTGTCATCGGCACGATTCTGGCGGTGCTGATGGCGCTGCTGTTCGCCCTGGTATTCCTCACCGGCGGCTGACGGCGATCAGTCCAGGCTCTGCTGCCCGTTCCATTTCGCAGGCTCCCAGGTCGGCCATTCCTCGCTGATCGAACCCGACCAGGTCGGCTGACGACGTTCCCGGAAAGCTGTCATGGCCTCGCCCGCGTCCCGGCTGCCGGCGATGTGATCGTTCAGATCGGCCTCCAGTTGCGCGACTGTCGCCGGTTCCAGCCCGACCCCTTCCCAGAGCAGACGTTTCGACAGGGCAGCGCTCAGCGGCGCCGAACCACCCGCGATATCGTGCGCGACCGCCATCGCGGTCGGGAGCACCTCCGCCGCGGGCAGGCAGGCATTGGCCAGGCCCATCGCTTTTGCTTCGGCGCCGTCGAAGGTGCGGCCGGTGAGCAGGATATCGGCGGCGTTGGCGAGACCCGCCAGCCGCGGCAGTGTCCAGTGCGCGTAGCCGTCGGCGAGGACGCCGCGGCGCACCTGGCTCAGCGCGTACACGGCGTCGTCGGCCAGGTATCGCAGATCGCATTGGAGGGCGAGTGCCAGGCCGACGCCCACCGCATGCCCGTTGACCGCCGCGATCACCGGTTTGCGGATCCGGAACGGAGGCGGATCGATACTGGCGCTCACCTCGCCCACCCGGTCGGACAGGTCTGCTCCCGCGCAGAATGCGGGGGGAGTGCCGGTGATGACCACTACTCGGATCGCGTCCTCGGTGTCACACCGCTTCAACGCCGCCCCGAGCGCTTCGGTCATGGCGGGATTGAACGCGTTCTGTTTGGCCGGCCGATTCAGGGTGAGGACGGCGATGCCCGCTGAGACATCGACGAGCAATTCCGAACTCATGGTGGGGAGTGTATTGGTGAACGGCCGCGCCCGGGGTTCCGGGCCGTAATCAGCGCAGAACTTTACGGCTGATGGCGTATTTGTGGACTTCGGTGGGGCCGTCGTAGAGCCGGAACGGACGCATATCGCGGAAGATCATTTCGACGACCGTTTCATCGCTGACACCGATCCCGCCGAGGATCTGGACGCAGCGGTCGGCTACCTTGAACAGTTCCTCGGAAACGAAGGATTTCGCCATCGAACTCTCGTGGCGAGCCTTTTCGCCCTGGTCCATGAGCCAGCAGGTATGCCAAATGGTGAGCCGGCACTGGTGCAGCGCGATCTCGTTATCCGCGATCATGAACGATACGCCCTGGTGTTCACCGAGTGTTTTGCCGAAGGCCGTGCGGGTCTTGGCATGGTCGATGGCGATGCTCTGGGCGCGTTCGGCGGCGCCGAGCCAGCGCATGCAGTGGGTGAGCCGGGCCGGGGCCAGCCGCAACTGCGCGTAGCGCAGGGCTTGACCCGCTTCGCCGAGCAGGGCGGATTTCGGCAGGGTGAGCCGGTCGAAACGAACCACGCAATGCCCGGCCACGTAGTTGCGGTCCATGGTGTTCATGGTGCGTTCGATGACGATGCCCGGCTGATCGCCGTCGGTGAGGAAGAGGGTGGGGCCGGCCGGGAGGTGCGGGTTCTCGGCGAGCTTGGCCATGATGATCCAGGTTTTCGCGCCGTTCGCGCCGGTGATCAGCCATTTGCGGCCGTCGATGGTGAAGTTCTCGCCGTCGAAGGTCGCGGTGGTGGACAGCTGGGCCGGGTCGGAGCCGGCGCCGTCGGGTTCGGTCATGGCGAAAACCGACCGCTGGTGGCCGTCGATGACCGGCTTCAGGTAGCGCTGGGTCTGGTCCGCGTCGGCGATCTTGGAGAGTAGGAACATATTGCCCTCGTCCGGCGCCGCACAGTTCATCGCGACCGGGCCCAGGGTGGACCAGCCGGCAGCTTCGTACAGAACGGCCTGCTCGACATGGGTGAGGCCGCGGCCGCCGAGTTCGGTGGGCGCCTGGATGGTGAGCAGATCCTCGGCGCGGGCCAGCTCCACGAGTTCCTGGCGCAGTTCGTCGGTGGGGCCGTGCGCGGTGAGCCGGGGGTCGCGCTCGTAGGGCACGATCTTATCGGCGACGAACTGGCGGATCCGGTCGCGTTCGGCGGCCAGGTCGGCGGGAATCGTGAAGTCGATCATGTGGTGCCCTTCGTTCCGGGAGCGTTGCGCACGAGCATACGAAACCTCCGGTCCCCGACTGAAGGCACCTGCCCGCAAAGCGATCCCCGCCGGGGTCACCGCACGCGGGCGACCTGCCGCTGCCGGGCGCCGATCACCCGGCAGACCAGGTAGATCAGAAACGAGATCGTGGTGACGAACGTCGATACCGGCGCCCCCGGCGCCAGCGACAGCAGGATCCCGCCGACCGCCGAGATCTCGGCGAAGATCACCGCGAGCACCGTGGCCCGCACCGGATCGGCGGTCAGCTGCGCCGCGGCGGCCGCCGGTGTGATGAGCAGCGCGAGGACCAGCAGGGCGCCCACGATCTGCACGCCGAAGGCGGCGGTGATACCGAGCATCACCGCGAACAGAATCGACAGGGCGCGTACCGGGACCCCGCGGGCCACCGCGACCTCGGGATCGGTGCTGGCGAACAGCAACGGCCGGTAGACGACGGCGAGCACCGCCAGCACTGCCGCGGTACAGGTGGCCAGCAGGGTCAGCCCGCTGAAGCCCACACTGACGACCTGCCCGGTGAGCAGCGAGAACTTCGACCCCGCGCGTTCGGGTCCGAGCCACAGGAACAGCACCGAGAGGCCGAGCCCGAACGACAGCACCACCGCGATCACCGAATCGCGTTCGCGGGCCCGGGTACCGAGAACACCGAAGAGTACTGCCGCGATCACCGAACCGGCGATCGCGCCGATACCCACCCCGGCGCCGACGAGCAGTGCGGCGGCGGCGCCGGTGAGCGACAGTTCGCTGGTGCCGTGTACGGCGAACGACATCTGCCGGCTGATGATCAGCGGCCCGATGGCCCCGGCGAGCAGACCCAGCAGTGCCGCGGCGAGTACCGCCTGCTGTACGAAGTCGTAGCCGAGCAGGTGAACGGTGGTCTGCAGATCGAAGATCTCGGCCAGCACGTCGGAGAGCTTGTCCATCTAGATGTGTGCCTGTCGGGGTTGCCGGCCGGAATCGGCGCCTGCCGGGTCGGGGGTGTGCGGGGTGCCGGGGTCGCCGTGGCAGTGGGCGCCGGCGGTACCGAGCGCATCCATGGTGTCGCCGGTGCCGACCACGACCAGCCGGCCGCGGACGCGCAGCACATCGACATCGGTCTGATACAGCTCGGACAGCACCGCCGAGGTCATCACCTCGTCCGGCGTGCCGATCCGGAACTTCCCGTCGACCAGATACAGCACCCGGTCCACCAGCGGCAGGATCGGGTTGATCTCGTGGGTGACGAACAGCACGGCAGTTCCGTGCTCGCGGCGCCGCCGGTCGATCAGGCCGGAGACGAGTTGCTGGCTGGCCAGATCGAGACTGAGCAGGGGTTCGTCGCAGAGCAGCACCGCGGGGTCGCCGACCAGGGCCTGTGCCACCCGCAGCCGCTGTTGTTCGCCGCCGGACATGCTCTCCAGTGGAGCGCGCGCGAATTTCTCGGCACCGACATCGGCGATGGCGGCGGCGACCTTACGGCGGCGTTCGGCGCGGCCGCGCAGTCCGAGACCCCAGCGGTGCCCGTCCACGCCGAGACCGACCAGATCGGTGCCGCGTAACTGAACACCGGCGTCGATGGTGCGCTGCTGCGGGATGTACCCGATATCGGGATGCCCGGCGCGTGGTTCGGCACCACCGATACGGGCCCGCCCGGCGGACAGGCCGAGCTGGCCGAGCAGCACCCGCAGCAGGGACGTCTTACCGGACCCGTTGGGTCCGAGCACGGCGATGAACTCGCCCCGGGCGACACTGAGGTCCAGTTCACGCCACAATATGCGGTCGCCGAACCCGAGGGTCGCCGATTCGAGCGCGACGGCCGGCGCCTCGTTCCGGGGTCCGTCCGCCGGTTCGCCAGTGCGTCCCCGGGCCGGTTCGGCAGTGCGCGTGTCGGGTGAGACGGCGCCCTGCCTGCCGGGCGCTACTGTGCTCTCCCCGCCGGGCGACCCCGAACTCCGGCTGCGGGGTGGTGAAGGGTTCTGCCCCCCGCCGGGCGCGTCGAACTGCTGCGTATTGCCCGCGGACCGCTCCGGGCTGTTCCCGCCGGTGTCGCCCGCGGACGGCTTCGAGCTGCTGCCGGTGTTGCCCGGGGACCGCTTCGAGCTGTTGTCGCCGGTGTTGCCTGCGGATGGCTCCGAGCTGCTGCCGGTGTTGCCCGCGGATGGTTCCGAGCCGGTGCCGGTGACGCCTGTGGGTGGTTGTGAACCGTTGCCGGTGTCGGGCTGCGACCCGTTACCGGTCGCGTCTGCACCGTGGCCTGTCGCCGTCTTATCCGCGGGCAGGGCCGTATCGGCGCCGGATGGTGTGCCGCGACCGTGTGCCGACGCGGTTTCGCTCATCGGTTGCATCCGTTCGTCGCTTTCGGGCCGGGGTCAGCCGACGGCGTCGGCCAGCGCCTCGGCATTGCGGGTCTGCCAGGCCACGAAATCGAGTCCCGGCGGCAGCGTCTCGGTGACTTCGACCACCGGGATACCGGCCGCATCGGCCGCCGCCCGCAGGTCCTGGCTGACCTTGTCCTCGGTCTGGACGTTGTAGATCAGCACGTCGATCTGCCGGCCGGTGACCAGGTCGCGGGTCGCGGCCACGGCTGCCGGGGCGGGGTCGGTTTCCTGTTCGATCGCTTCCTGGTACTCGCGCGGTGTCCGGTCGACGGTACCGGCGTCCTGGAGCAGGTAGTACGCCAGTGGTTCTGTCTGCAGGACCGGCGTGCCCGGGTGCGCGCCGGCGGTCCGGTCGGTGAGGGCGGTGACCGCGTCGAGCCGGCCGGTGAACTCTGCGGCCCGGTCGGAATATCCCTGCGCATGCTCGGGATCGAGTTCGCCGAGGGCCGTGCCGATCTGCTGGGCTACCAGCGCGACGGTTTCCATGTCGTACCAGACGTGCTCGTTCGTATCGTTCTGGATGGCACTGTCGCGGGTCGCGACGGCTTCGACGGCGCGCTGTCCGCTGCCCTCGATCGCCTTGGCCATGAACTCGTCGTAGTGGCCGCCGTTGTAGACCACCAGATCGGCGTCGCTGATCTGCGCGGATTCGGCGGCGGAGGTTTCGTGGGAATGCGGGTCGGCGGCGGGATCGGAGATGATCGCCGTAACTTCCGCGTCCGGCCCGGCCACCGCGCTCGCGATATCGGCCCATACATTGGTAGATGCGACCACCTGCGGTTTGCCCGAATCATCCCCGGTAGCACCGCAGGCGGTGAGCGCCGCGGCCGTCGCCACACCGAGGGTGAGCAGTAAAGCGCTACGGGCAGATTTCAGTGACACGGCGTACCTACCAAAGAGTTTAATGGAAATCGTTTCCGTTTTACTTTAGCAGGAGACCGGAGATCCTCTGAACCGACCGTCCAGTGTCTATCCGCTGTGTCCGGCGCCGCGCTTACAGTCTTTCGTTCGGCCCGCGGGCTTCGCGGGCCGAACGCATGAGCGGGGCAGCCCCGTATTCAGCCGCACCCGACTCGACCCAGCCGCGGCGCTCAGCGCGGTAACCGGTCTCTGTGAACGCCTGAACGGGCCATGGCGCCCGAGTCGCCCACGGTCGGCTCTTTGTGTTGAACCCATCATGGCGCTCCGCCGAAGAGGCTGAGCGCGGGCTGATCGGCCCCGGGGGGGCGGGGAGGGGGGCCGCGGGCGGGGCGGGGGGGGGGCGCGGGGGCCCCCCCAGGGCGGCGCGCCAGGGGGGCCCGGGGCCGGGCCGCGGGGGGGGAGTGGCGGGGGGTGAGTGTGGGGGGGTGGGCGGTCGGATGGGCGCGGGTGGTCTG
>NZ_JARWNW010000148.1 GCF_029868325.1 Nocardia carnea | reverse complement strand
CCCCCCCCCCCCCCCCCCCCCCCCCCCCCCCCCCCCCCCCCCCCCCCCCCCCCCCCCCCCCCCCCCCCCCCCCCCCCCCCCCCCCCCCCCCCCCCCCACGGCTGGTGCCACGGTGGTTCGCGGTGCATACCGATTACGCGGGCCGGAAGCGTCGGGTTGATCGACCGGTATCGTGGCCGGCGGGTCTTCACCGAGATCCTGGCCGCCAGCGGGCATGCCCGCTCCCGGTTCAGCAGTGCCGGGCAGTGCCCGGGCCGAGATCGGCGGCTTCACGCGTCGTTCCCGGCGGCTCAGCGGAGCAACACATCCACTGCCGCATACACATGCCCCGGACGCGGGTCAGCAGGTCTGAGATTCGGCGTACTGTAGGCGCGTCCGCAGGCACAGCTCCAGATCGTCACGGGTCAACCCGATGAGGGTGTCACGATGCGTGCGGGCCGGGTCGAGAGGTACCGGAACCTCGCAGGGCACCACCAGGACCGCGCAGCCCGCCGCCGTGGCGGCCGCCACCCCGGTGACCGAATCCTCGACGGCCACGCAGTCGCGGGCATCCAGGCCGAGGAGTTGCGCGGCCCGGAGATAAACGGCCGGGTCGGGTTTCCCATGCGGCACCTCGTCGCCGCAGACCGAGACGTCGAACCGGTCCCGGCCCAGCGTTTCCAGGGCCAGCTCGGTGAGCGACCGTTTCGTGTTGGTCACCAGAGCACAGGGCAGGCCGGCTTCCCGCACCATATCCAGCGCCTCCACCGCGCCCGGCCGCCACGGGATCGGACCCGTCATGAGTTCGGTGACCCGCTGCTCCAAGAACCGGCCCGCCGCGTCGACGGCCTCGGGATGCGGGTCGACCCCCAGTTCGGTGAACATGATCCGCAGCGCATTCGCTCCCGACGCCCCGATCAGCGCGTGCCGGATTTCCTGCGTCATCTCCCGGCCGAGTTCCCGCGCCAGCTCACGGACGCCGATATCCCACAGCTTCTCCGAATCGAGCAGCGTGCCGTCCATATCCCACAGGACACCGGCCGGCTGGGCCATAGGGTTCGGACCTTTCGTCATGGTGGATCGGGACGGCACCGAGCCGCGCAGCACGATCGGAAGCCTGGGCCGACGGTAGCCCGGCCCGGTAAGCGGCAGCAAACCCGGCCGGTCGTGGTCACAATACTTGCGAGTCGGTGATAACCAGCTGTCCGCCGTTGGGCGCGACCCGGAACGACCGGCTCTCCGACTGCACCGAGCCGTCGCGCATCGTGTAGGTGACGGTCGCGACCGCGCTGCCGTCACCGGATCGGCTGACCGAGCCGATACTGACCGCGCTGATGGTCGACCAGAAGCCCTGGTAGTCGGCGTAACCACCGGCGACGGCCTGATATTCGGGCGCGAGCTGTGACCATGCGGCGGCGGTGTTGCCGGGCA
Source organism: Nocardia carnea (assembly GCF_029868325.1). Lineage (GTDB taxonomy): Bacteria > Actinomycetota > Actinomycetes > Mycobacteriales > Mycobacteriaceae > Nocardia > Nocardia carnea_C. Next base: position 1,093 of record NZ_JARWNW010000148.1, on the reverse strand, counting down.
GCAGCCCGTAATAGCCGCGGACGAACTGTTCCACGCGAGCGGCGGAGGGCGGGCCCGTTTCGGTGGTGGCCGTCGTGGTCGTCGAGGCAGCGGTGGTGGTCGGAGCGCTGGACTCCGCCTCCGGTTCAGGGGTCTGCTCCGGTGTGTCCACCTGGCTGGTTTCGGGCCCGCCGGCGGTGGTGTTGTCATCCCCGCCGGTGACATCGGCGAGAACCAAACCCACCACGACCACCAGGAGCAGCGCGGCGGCACCCGCCAGCACGGCAGTCCGGGACCGTACGCCGGAACCACGTTGGGGGGCCGGGCCGGCGGGTGCGGGCGCGGCGGGTGTGGTCGCCGATCCCGCGGCCGTCGGGGCACCGGCATCCCGGAAGGCCGGCGCCGGGGCGGGCCCCGCAGCAGGTGGGGGCGTCTCGGCGGGGCCCGGCTCGGGATCGGGCCGGTCGAGTGTGGCCGTGGCGGCGAGCGTGGGCGGCAGAACCTTCGTCGTGGCGGACGGCGCGGTATCGGCCGGTTCCGGTGCCCGGCCGGCGGCCACTTCTTCCAGCATGACCCGCGCCTCGTCCATGGTGGGGCGGTTGGCGACCTCGGTCGCCAGCAGCCGCATCACCACCGGGCCCAGCGCACCCGCGCCTTCGGGCGGTTCGACCTGCCCGCCGGCGACCGCGTGCAGTACGGCCAGGGGATTGTCCCCGTCGCCGAAGGGCGGGCGGCCGGTGACCGCGTGGTAGAGCGTGGATCCCAGCGCGAAGACGTCCGAGGACGGTATCGGCTGTTCACCGCGGGCGACCTCCGGGGCGAGGTAGGCCGGGGTGCCCGCCAGGAATCCGGTCGCGGTGACGGTGACATCGCCGGTGGCGCGCGAGATTCCGAAATCGGTGATCTTCACCGTACCGTCGTCGCCGACAAGCAGGTTCGCCGGTTTCACATCCCGGTGCACGATTCCGGCGTCGTGGGCGGGCGCGCGCGCGGCCCCGGGCGGCGCGCCGCGCGAGGGGGGCCTAACCGGGGCGGGCGGGGCGCAGCAGCGGTGGGGGGCGGGGCGTGGTGGGCCGTCCTGCGGGGGAGCGCCGCGGCGGCCAGGACGGTGGCG
>NZ_JARWNW010000147.1 GCF_029868325.1 Nocardia carnea | reverse complement strand
ATACCCCGTGGGGGGGGTTTAATTTGGGGGGGGGTGGGTGTTACCCCTCTTCGGCCCACACCCCACCCAGCGGCCCCCCCTTTTTCGGGCGGCCCCCCTACGGCCCCCCCCCCGAAATCGGTCTATACCCGGTTTGGTCCGGACTGGCCGCCGGAAGCCGTCCACTGGTATGGACCGCTACGGCGTCGATCGGAAGCGGTCGCATTTCCTTGCGTTAATGCCGGTGTGGTACCCGATCCCGGACATATTCGCGCATCCGAGTTCCGCAGCCGGGGCGGGGATTGTGTAGAGCGGCGTTATTGTTTTCCGTGCGGCCGGCACCGGATCGGCTGTATGGCCGCAAGATTCGGCCGAGTCTTCAATATCAATTTTCGGCGCGCGTCGCCAATCGCCGACCGGTCGGTCCGGTTTTGGCTCCGTCGCTGGTGATGGGGGACGGTGTCGCTGGTGATAGGGGACGGTCGCGCGATGTGGGCTGTGGCACGCGCGAGTCCGTGGGGTCGTCGCGGGGGGAATCGAGTTCGTGATCTTCACCCGCGCAATACCTTTCCGCATTTCGCGAGGTCCCGGCACTATCACGGATCGGTGACAATCGATTATCGACCGTTATTGAGAGAGTTCACGACAATGCTGCTACTGTGAGCGAGTCGTCGGGTTCCGGGCCATCGAGGATGTGCTCCGATGGTCAGCGAACGGCCGAATGACTTGTCCCTTAGTTACTTTCGAGTAGCCGAAAGTGCCTAAGGGATATGTCACCGACCGGACCGCTGGTGCCCGGCGCGGACCTCATCCGGCCAGGGGCGAACATGGTCGGCGTCGCGAGGAAGGCGAGACGAAGCGCCGTGGCCTGCCACGGCACCGCGTGGCGCACCTCGAGCCCCGTCAACGACGAGAAAGCTGATGAATCTGAATACCGCCGTGCTGCTTCCCTGGATCCTCGCCACCTTACTGGTGCTCGGCGTGGCGTGGTACGCCGTTCGGGCCGTGCGCGAACAACAGAAGCGCCTCTCCGTACTCGAGCGGGAACTGGCCGTTCGCGAAGATGCCCTCGAACATCTCGCCGCCAGTACACTGCCCGCGCTCTCGGAATCCGTACGCCGGTTCGAACAGACCGCCGTCGGTCCCGAAGTGCCGCCGGGACTCGAGAACTCGCGTTTCGCGCAGTGCCTGCGCTGGATCCTCGATCGGGTGTCCGAGGATCTGCGCACCGTCCAGAGCGAAACCCGTGAAACCGTCACCCGCGAAACCGAGGAACAAACCCGCGCCGCCGTCGCCGCGGCCGAACAGAGCGTGCGCACCGAGGCCGACAGCGGCCGCGAACGCGCCGAATCTCTTGCGCGCGAAGCGACCAGCGCCGCGGTGCGTTCCTTCGGTACCTCGGTGGTGAGCCTCGGCGCCGACGTCAGCCAGGTGGTGAGCGCCGCGCTGCGCGAACACCGCGACGACCGCGTCTACGAGACCCTCATCCGTATCGACCACACCGTGCAGCAGATGATCCGCCAGGCGCAGTCCTATGTGATCGTCTGCGGTGGCCTGCCCGGCCGCCGTTGGCCCGCCCAGTCGCTCACCGATGTGGTGGGCGGCGCGACCGGCCGTGTGCGCGACTATCTGCGCGTGCGGCCCGCCCAGCTCGACCGCGTCGTCATCAGCCGCGCGGTGGAACCGCTGGTGCACACCCTGGCCTCGCTCATCGACAACGCCCTGCGCTATTCGCCGCCCACCTCGTTCGTCGACGTCACCTTCCAGGAAGGCCATCACGGCGTGACCGTGATCGTCGACGACGCCGGTGTGCGGATGAACGCCGAGCAGATGGAGGAGTCGCGCCAGGTTCTGGCCAACGAACGCACGGTCGATATCCACCAGCTGGGCCCGGCCCCCAAGGTCGGTTTCCCCGGCATCGCCGCCCTCGCTCGCCGCTACGGGTTCACCGTCTACATCGACGGCCCGAACGCCTACGGCGGTATGCGCGCCATGGTCTACATTCCGGAGGCACTGCTGGTCGCTCCAAAGGCCGATAACGACAACGACGCTCTCTCCAACGGCGGCCCGGCTCCCCGGGAACTCGCCGCGGTACCCGGCGGCCAGGCCTCCTCGGTATCGAGCGGTAACGGTAACGCCCTGACCGGCAGCACGATGTCGGCCCGGGGCGGTGCGCATGCCGCCACCGAGACCGGCGCCCATGCCGCGGTACCCGCCGCCGCCGAGGCGCCCGCGCCCGGCGAATGGGCCTCGGCAGGCGAATCCGCCGAGGACGCCGGCACCGAACAGCGGACAACCGTGCACGACATCACCAGCGGTGGTCTGCCCAGGCGGCGACGCCGTGCCGCGGCCGTACCCGCGGATATCAACGATCGTCTGTCCGGGCAACCCAGGACCGAACCGGGGCAGGCTCGCCCCGATATCGCCGCCGCCTGGCAGAGCGGCTCCAAGAGCGGCCGAGCCGCCGCAACCGAAAACACCGAAGGGATGACATCCTGATGGGTTCACCGAGGACAGTGGTATCAGACAGCACCAATAAACTGGGCTGGTTACTGGACGATCTCGAGGTTCCCGGCGTCCGATTTGCCGTTCTGCTCTCCGAGGACGGACTGCGTATCGCGCATTCTGCCGGTATCGCCAAAGACGATGCCGAACGGTTCGCGGCCGCGGCCTCGGGCCTGCGCTCGCTGGGCAAGGCGCTCGGGGAGTTCTGCGGCAGCACCGGAAACGATGTACGGCAGAACATGACCGAATACGACCAGGGCATGATCATGATCACCGCCGCCGGCGAGGGTGCGCTGCTCGGCGTGGCGACCATGACCGATATCGATGTGGGTCTCATCGCGCATCGCATGAACGAGCTGGCCGGCCGGGTGGGCCACGAGCTCGGTAGTGAGCCCCGCAGAGGCGCACACGGCGGCGATCTGCAATGAGCCGGTCGCGGCGTGACCCAGACCTGGTCCGTGCCTACGTGCGGACCGGCGGGCGCTCGCGTCCGACCCGCGAGCTGGGCCTGGTGACGCTTGTCGTCGCCGTATCGGACCCGGCGCCGGGCGCCACCCCGGACGCGCGCCGAGTGGTCGATGTATGCGCTCGTGGTGCCCTGTCGATCGCGGAGGTCGCCGCGTATCTCGACCTGCCGCCGTCGGTGGTGACGATCGTCGTCTCCGATCTGCTGGACAGCGGACACCTGAATATCCCGACCCCGGCGGAGATCATGCCGGAGATCGCCCTGCTCGAGGAGGTACTCAATGGGCTCCGTGCTCTCCCGGCCTGATCGGTCCGCGGATTACGGCCGCGCGGTCGACTATGTTGCGGAGACGGTGACCCGGTCGGTGAAATTGCTGGTCGCCGGTAATTTCGGCGTCGGCAAAACCACCTTCGTGAGCAGTGTTTCGGAGATCAAACCGCTGCGAACCGAGGAGACCATCACCGAGGCCAGCGTCGGGATCGACGATCTGGGCGGGCTGGGGTCGAAAACAACGACCACGGTCGCGATGGATTTCGGCCGCATCACACTCAATCCCGAGTTGGCGCTGTACCTTTTCGGCACGCCGGGCCAGCAGCGGTTCATCCCGCTGTGGGAAGAACTGGCCAAGGGCGCCCTGGGCGCCCTGGTGCTGGTCGACACCCGGCGGATCGAGAAGGCTGACGAGGTGCTCGCTACGCTGGAAGAGCGTGGTGTGCCCTATGCGGTCGGGGTGAACGAGTTCGAGGGATCGAATCGCTATCCGTTGTCGGAGATTCGTGAAGCGCTCGACCTGACCGAAGACACTCCACTCGTCGCACTCGACGCCCGGGATCGGCGCACCTGTCTGCAGGGCCTGATCACGCTCGTCGAATATCTGTTCCATCGATTGGAGTCTCGTCTTTGACCACGCAGCACTCTCCGGTTCCGCAGCAACAACCTCCGTTCACCGGCAGCCCGGTGGTCCGCGGAGAACCCACCGGAGGCGTTGGCCCACGATTCAGTCTCTACACCGAGGAATTCGCCGGCGATCCGCATCGCGCCTATGCCGCGATGCGCAGCCGGTACGGTTCCCTGGTTCCCATCGACCTGGCGCCGGATGTTCCGGCCACCCTGGTGATCGGGTACGAGGCGGCGGTCCGGATTCTCAACGATCCCGATCGTTTTCCGGCCGATCCGCGGACCTGGCAGGCCAGTATCCCACCCGATTCGCCGATCCGGCCGATGATGGAGTGGTATCCGAATGCGCTGCGTAACAGCGGTGATCTGCATCTGCGTTATCGCCAGGCGTATGTGCACGCGATCGACGGGATCGATCTGCACGAGTTGAACCAGACGGTGGAGCGGATCGCCGTTCCGCTGATCAACTCGTTCTGCGGAACCGGTAAAGCCGATCTCGTCATGCAGTACGCCTTCCCCCTGGTTTTCGAGGTGCTCAACCGGATGGTCGGCTGCACACCGGAACTGGGGGAGCGGGTGGCCAACGGGATGGCCGCGCTGTTCGATACGGTCAACGCCGAGTGGGGGATGAACCATCTGAGCGAAGCGTTGATGGAGCTGATCTTCCAGAAGCGTTCCGAGCCCGGTAACGATGTCACCTCGCGGCTGGTCCACCATCCGGCGAAACTGGACGACGAGGAGCTGCTGTCGAATCTGATCAGCTTCTACGGTGCCGGTGTGGAACCGCAGCAGAACCTCATCAACAACACCCTGCTGCTGATGATGACCGATGAGCGGTTCGGCGGAAGTATGCTCGGCGGCAGTCTGTCCACCCGGGACGCGCTCGACGAGGTGTTGTTCAACGACCCGCCGATGGCGAATTTCTGCACCACCTACCCGCGTCAGCCGATTCTCGTGGAGAACACGTGGCTACCGGCCCACCAGCCGGTGCTGATCAGCCTGGCCGCGTGTAACAACGATCCGGCCATCCGGGGTGGCGACCATATCGGTAACCGCTCCCATCTGGCCTGGAGTATCGGACCGCATACCTGCCCGGCGCAGTCTCCGGCGCTCGTCGTGGTCCAGGGGGCGATCGACCTGCTGCTCGACGCGCTCCCGGAGCTGGAACTGGCGGTGCCGTCCGAGGAACTCGGCTGGCGCCCGGGGCCTTTCCACCGGGCCCTGGCGGCGTTGCCGGTTGTCTTCCCGCCCTCGCCGCCCCTGAATACCGTTTAAGGAGAACGTTCGTTGGAACGCGAAACCATCGTCCTGGATATGGCCGGTGCCGATGTCGTCGGTGAGTCCGCCCGGTTGCGTGCCCAGGGACCGGCGGCGCTGGTGGAGTTGCCCGGCGAGGTGCCGGCCTGGGCGGTTACCGACGCGGCGGTTCTGAAGAGCCTGCTGGCGGACCCCCGGGTGTCGAAGGATCCGCGGCAGCACTGGACGGCGTTCGCCAACGGCGAGATCACCGAGGACTGGCCGTTGCTGCCGTGGATCGCGGTGGAGAATATGTTCACCGCCTACGGCGCCGACCATCGGCGGCTGCGCAAACTGGTATCGCCCGCGTTCACCCATCGCCGGACCGTGGGCCTGCGGCCCCGGGTCGAGGCATTGGTCGCCGAACTCCTCGACAAACTGGCCGCCGTCCCGGCCGGTGAGGTCGTCGATCTGCGTGAGCACTACGCCTACCCGGTGCCGATCCAGGTGATCACCGAACTGCTCGGCGTCCCGGATACGCTGGGCCCGGGCCTGCGGGTCTGTGTCGACCGGTATTTCGACACCACCATCGGGCAGGAAGAGGCCCAGGCCAACTATGTCGAGATGTACGGGCTGGTCACCGAACTCGTGGCCTACCGGCGCGCGAATCCCGGTGACGACATCACCAGCGTGATGATCACGAACCGGGACGAGGACGGTGCGCAGCTCGCCGAGAATCAGATCATCGATACGCTGATGCTGGTCATCAATGCGGGGCATGAGACGACGGTCAACCTGCTGGATCAGGCCATCGTCGCGCTGCTCACCCATCCGCAGCAGCGGGCCGCCGCGCTGGCCGGCGATATCGGCTGGGCGGATGTGGTGGAGGAGACGCTGCGCTACCAGGCCCCCGTCGCGCATCTGCCGCTGCGCTTCGCGGTGGAGGATATCGAGATCGAGGGCCTGCGTATCGGTAAGGGCGAAGCCATCCTCGCGTCCTACGCGGCCGCCAGCCGTGACCCGAAGGTGCACGGCGCCACCACCGATACCTTCGATGCGGCGCGCGCGGTCAAGGACCATATCGCCTTCGGGCACGGCGCCCACCATTGCATCGGCGCGCCGCTGGCCCGGATGGAAGGCGAACTGGCACTGCCCGCACTGTTCCGGCGTTTCCCGGACATGCGGTTGGCGGTGGAGCCGGACGAGCTGAAACCGGTGGTGAGTTTCGTTTCCAACGGTCATCAGCAATTGCCTGTGTACCTGTCCTGATACCGGTACCGTGCTCAGAACGGATACCTACAACTTCATGCTGATGGCTCGTCGCGGACGTCGCTGAACGGGAGGTATGAATCGGCGGATAGGTCTGCGAACCCGCACTATTCGCTGATTCGTACGAACCTCGGAGTGTGATGTCTTGACCACAGCGAAAACTGATCGGTACGACACGGTCGACAGCGTCCCGTTGACCCACGGATCTCCCGTGGACACCGCAGGCCCGCGAATTCCCCTGTACACCGAGGAATTTGCCGCCGACCCGCACCAGGCGTACCGCGCGATGCGCGAACGCTTCGGCTCGCTGGCCCCGGTGGAACTGGCCCCGGGTGTCCCGGCGACCCTGGTGATCGGCTACCACACCGCGGTGCGGATCATGCACGATCCGGAGCATTTCCCCGCCGACCCGCGCGTCTGGCAGCAGAGTGTACGCGCGGACTGCCCGGTCCTGCCGATGATGGAATATCGCCCGAACCCCCTGCGCACCGTAGGACATGACCGGACGCGCTATCGATCGGCCGCGGTCGCGGCGATCGACGGTGTCGATATGCACGAACTCCACGCGATCATCGAGGAGATCTCGATCTCGCTGATCAACTCGTTCTGCGCGGACGGCTACTGCGATGTGGTCGGCCAGTACGCATCCCCGCTCATCTTCGCCACCCTCAACGCGTTGCTCGGCTGCCCACCCGAACTCGGGCATCGGGCGGCACAGGGACTGGCGGCCATGTTCGACACGGTGGACGCGGAAGCGGGTAATGCCACACAGGCCGATGCCCTGCTCGAGCTGGCCCGGCTCAAACGCCTGCGGCCGGGCGACGATATCACCAGCCGCCTGGTGCAGCATCCGGTTCACCTCAGCGACGAGGAGATCCGCCAGCAGCTGGCGCTGATGTATGGCGCCGGTACCGAACCGCCGCAGAGCCTCATCTCGAATACCTTGCTGCTGATGCTCACCGATGAGCGTTTCGCCGCCACGGTCCTCGACGGCAGCCTGTCCACCCGCGATGCCCTCGACGAGGTGCTGTTCAACGATCCGCCGCTGGCGAACTACTGCATCAGTTATCCGCGGCAGCCCATCCTGATCGACGGTATCTGGCTGCCGGCGCATCAACCGGTGCTGATCAGTATGAGTGCCTGTAACAACGATCCCGCGATCAATACCGGCGGCCTGGCCCACAACCGGTCACATCTGGCGTTCAGTATCGGCCCGCACAGCTGCCCGGCCCAATCGGTGGCGCTGCTGATGGTGCGCGATGCCATCGACCAGCTCCTGGACGCGATCCCGGAAATGCAGCTCGCCGTACCGCGTGCGGAATTGCGCTGGCGACCGGGCCCGTTCCATCGAGCCCTGGTCTCCCTGCCGGTCACCTTCCCCGCGAGTCCGCCGATACTCACTGCCGGCCACTGACACCGTCGGCCGGGAACAGGTTCATTCCACCTCCGCCGGTGGCATATACGACATGCTCCCGGTTGCGCGGCCCGACCGTGCGGCGATCAGTTGGTTTCCAGGTCGCGGCGGCGGAAGCCGAACGCGCCCGCCGCGCAGAGCAGCAGGGCCACCGCCAGGGTGATCAGAACCGGGGCGAGATCGAACGGTTGGGCAGGTACCAGCGGGATATTGTCGAACGGCGACAGACTCATCAGCCAGCCGGGGAACTTCAGGGTCGCGCCGAACATCAGTACGACCACACAGAACGCCATCGCCAGCCACGCCCAGGCCGTGGCCTGCGGCGCGAAACCGAACAGGAACAGGGTGATCCCGCCCAGCACCCACACCGCCGGGAGATAGGTGAGCGCGGCACCCGTCAACGTGATCGTCTGCGACAGATCACCGGCCAGGAGGCCGTAGGTGAGGCCCATCCCGAACCCACTGAGCGCGACCACGACCGCCGATCCGGCCAGCATGATCACCGCATGCCCGGCCAGCCAGCGCCAACGGGAGAGTTGGGTGGAGAGCAGGGGTTCGGCCTGCCCGGCCGCCTCTTCACCACGCGGGCGCAACCCGGCGGAAATCGTGTACGCCGAACCGATGATCGCCAGTATCGCTACGGCCATCGCATAGAAGGCGTCGACCATACTGCCCATGTTCTGGCCCAGCACCTGATTCAGGTCGATGTCCCCCAGCAGATCCTCGACATCGTCGCCGATCGTGCCGAAGGCCAGGCCGCCGAAGAACATACCCAGCGCCCAGCCGATCAGGCCCCCGCGCTGGAGCCGCCAGGCCAGGCCGAACGTGCCGTGCAGGGTTTCGGGCGCCCGCGCCGGCCCGGGCCGGGGCGGCAGCAGTCCGGCGCCGAAATCCCGCCGGTCCAGTACCCGGGCGGCCGCCACCCCGATGCCGATCGCGACCACCACCGACAGCAGCGCCGGCCACCAGATCTCGTTGTCGTAGGGCCGCATCGCCTGCCCCCAGCCCAGCGGCGAGAACCAGGACAGGACGCCGTTGCCGACATCGCCCACCGCGCGCAGCAGATAGGAGATGCCCAGCACCGCGCCGGTGAGCGCATAGGCGGTGCGGGTACTCGCGCTGAGCTGGGCCGCCAGCAGGGCGACCGCGCCGAAGACCAGTCCGGCGCAGGTGGCTCCGGCTCCCAGCGCGATCGAGCCCGCGGCAGGGAGTCCGTAGCCGACCAGGCTCAGCGCGATCGCCGCGCCCAGCACGATATTCGCGGCCACCGTCACCAGCGCTGCCGCGCAGGACGGGGCGTAGCGGCCCACCACACCCGACCGGATGAGTTCGTCGCGGCCGGATTCCTCGTTGGACCGGGTGTGCCGCCCGATGAGGAACATACTCATCAGGCCGGCCACCAGCATGCCGAATGCGGCGGACTGGAAGGCGACCTGGCCTTCGACCGTGTTCAGCACCCGCGGTGGTCCCGCCATCGCGATCATTGCGGCATTACTGCCCAAACTCTCGGCGAGCGCATCCAGTTCGGCCTGTTCCGGGTAGGCGGCATCCAGCGCGACCGCCTGCGACCAGTAGATCAGGGTGCCGCCCACGATCCAGGCCGGTAGTGCCAGGCGTTCCCGGCGCAGCGCGAACCGGGTGAGAACACCGGTACCGGTGAATGTGCCCGCATACCGGGCTGTATCCCGCACGGTCACGATTCCGGCACCCCCGCCGCCGCCAGTTCGTCGCCGTAATGACGGAGGAACAGTTCTTCGAGAGTCGGCGGTTGACTGGTCAGTGTGCGGATCCCGAAGGGCGTCAGATGTTCCATCACCGCACCCAGGTCGACAGTGTCCACCTGGAAGCGGACGCGGGTGCCGTCGGCGATCAGATCGTGGACACCTTGTAGCTCGTCCAGGCCGGTGACCGGACGCTGAGTTTCGGCATCGATGGAGGTCCGGGTGAGGTGGCGCAGCTGCGTCAGCGTCCCGGATTCCACCGCCCGGCCGTGCCGGATGATGGTCACCCGGTCGCACAGCGCCTCGACCTGCGCCAGGATATGACTGGACAGCAGTACGGTCCGGCCCGCCCGGCGCACCTCCTCCACACACTCCTGGAACACCGCCTCCATCAGCGGGTCCAGGCCGGCGGTGGGCTCGTCGAGCAGCAGTAGTTCCACATCGGAGGCGAGCGCCGCGACCAAGGCGACCTTCTGGCGATTCCCCTTGGAGTAGGTGCGGCCTTTCTTCGTCGGGTCCAGGTCGAATCGTTCCAGCAGATCCTTACGCCGGCTCTCGTCCAGGCCACCGCGCAGCCGGCCGAGCAGATCGATCACCTCGCCGCCGGTGAGACCGGGCCACAGGTTCACATCACCTGGTACGTAGGCGAGCCGGCGATGCAGTTCGGCAGCCTGCGCCCACGGGTCACCGCCGAGTAACCGCGCCGATCCGCCATCGCTGCGCAGCAGACCGAGGAGCACGCGGATGGTGGTGGATTTACCGGCCCCGTTGGGGCCGAGGAAACCGTGCACCTCACCGGCGGAGACCTGCAGGTCGAGACCGTCCAGGGCGCGAGTGCGGCCGAATTTCTTCACCAGACCGGAGATATCGATCGCGGCTGTCATGGATGCACCCTATTCCGGTGCCGCCGGGATTCGCGGGTTTTCCGCGCCGGGACATCGGGGGGCACACGGGTGTGCAGTGCTCAGGTCACCGGGCCGCCGGTTCCGGTCGCGCAGCGGGCTCGCCGGTGGAGTTCCTGGCCCGCAGTGCTTCGTCGATGGATTCCGCTCGCCAGTGCCGTAGCAGTTCGTGGAAAGCGTAGGCGCCGTGCGGGTACGCGCCTGCTCCGCTGGTACGCCCACGCCCCTCGCGGTTGTAGTAGCCGGGTGTGCATTCGGCGTGGAACCACTCGTGGTCCGGCGCGTCCTGCGCGAGGGTTTCGAGCCAGGCGTCCTCGGCGGCGCGGGACGGTTCCACGAGGGCATCCGCGGCCTCGGCGGCCGCGACGAGGGCGGCGGCGTGGCGGGCCTGTTCGTCCAGGATATGGGTGAAATTGACGCTGCCGGCATTCTGCTGGGGGCCCATATGGATCAGGTTCGGGAATCCGTTGCCGGTGAATCCGTGCAGGGTCCGGGTACCGTGCCGGTCCCACGCGTCGAGCAGCAGGGTGCCGCCCCGCCCCCGGACCGGGAGTTTGCCGGAGCGGATACCGGAGATACCGACGGAGAATCCGGTGGCGAAGACCAGGCAGTCGAGTTCGTACTCGATACCGCCGACTACCACGCCGTTTTCGGTGACCCGCTCGATCCCGTGCGAATCCGCCGTATCGACCAGGGTGACGTTGCGGCGGTTGAATGCCGGATAGTAGTTGTCGGAGAACGTGGGTCGCTTACAGGCGTACCTATACCAGGGCGCGAGTTTTTCCGCCGTCTCCGCATCCGTGACCGTCTGCCGGACGCGGTCGCGGATATCGTTCATCTTGACGGCGTCCGCGATTTCGTAAGCGGCTTCGAAGGTTTCGCGATCGCCGCGCCGCCGGAAGCTGGGCAACAGCTTCTCCAGCAGTGCGGCCGATGCCGTCCACCCGTCGGCCACGAGATCCTCCTCGGCCGTTTCGCCGGAGACGATACGCAGGAAGTTGTCCCGGCGTTCCCGGGCCCATCCCGCGCGGTCCGCGCCGACGTCTGCGGCCGTCGTCCGGCGGTTGGCCCGCACGTCGACGGTGGAGGGGGTGCGCTGGAACACATAGAGGTGTCCGCTATCCGCGGCCAGCATGGGAACGACCTGGACCCCGGTCGCGCCGGTACCCACGACGCCCACGCGTTTGTCGCGCAGCCCGGTCATCCCGCCGTCCGGGGTGCCGCCGGTGTAGCCGAAATCCCAGCGGGAGGTGTGGAAGGTATGGCCCCGGAAGTCCTGGATACCGGGGATCCCCGGCAGTTTCGGTTCGGTCAGGGTGCCGGTGGCGGTGATGACGTACCGCGCGGAGAAGGCGTCCCCGCGGTCGGTCGTCACGAGCCAGTGCTCGGAGGTGTCGTCCCAGGTGAGGTCGGTGACGGTGGTGGAGAACAGGGCGTCCGGGTAGAGGTCGTATTTTTCGGCGATCCGGATCGCGTGGTGCCGTATCTCCTCGCCGGGGGAGTACTTCCATTCCGGCACGTATCCGGTCTCGTCGAGCAGGGGCAGGTAGACATGCGATTCGATATCGCAGTGGATTCCCGGGTAGCGGTTCCAATACCAGGTGCCGCCGAAATCGCCCGCTGTATCGATGATCCGGACCCGTTCCACGCCCTGATCGTGTAGGTGCGCTCCGGCCAGGATTCCGCCGAATCCGCCGCCGACGACGGCGACGTCCACGGTGTCGTTGCGCGGTGCGCGCTCGGCCACCTCGCCCACGTAGGGGTCGGCGGCGTAGTAGCCGAATTCGGCCTCGGTGGCGAGGTATTGGCCGGCGCCGTCGGGCCGTACCCGTCGCTCCCGTTCGTGGTGATAGCGGCGCCGCAGGGCGGTGAGATCTTCGGGGGTCGGTGCCGGCGCGGACGGTGTCATGGGTGAGGGCCTCGATTCGTTGGCTGTCGGGGACCGGCCGGATCTCCGGCTACTGGCGAACTGCTCTCGGCGGGAGCGGCCTTCGCCTACGGTAACAAGTACCGGACAACAGTGTCCGGTTAGGGTGGTCGTCACGACAGCCCCGGGAAGAAAGAGTGAAATACCCATGCGACAACCTCGGATCCGATCCCTGACGGCATCGGCCACGCTCGCAGCGCTGGTCCTGACCGGATGCGGTACCGGCGACACGGCCGGCGAAACACCACACGACGGCGCGGGAGCGACCATCTCCGCCGAGGAGTTCATGCGCCTGAAAACGGCACCGGATACGAACGGAATGACCTTGCTGGAAGGGCCGACGTTCGACGAGAACGGTGGTTTGATCGTCGTCGACGTCCCCGCACCCGCCGGCGAGCCGAAAGTGATGCGGGTCGATATCGAACAGAAGACCTCGCGCTCGCTGTTCACCGACGACCGGGGCGCCTACACATCGGCCCAGTTCAGCCCGCACGACGGCCGGCTCTACCTGACCGACTTCGCGCACGGCGAGATCGTCTCGCTGGCTCCCGGCGGCACCGATCGGCGAACCTTCTTCACCGGCCCCGTCGACGGTGCCCGGATGCAGCCCGACGATATCGCCTTCGACCGGGAGGGCAACCTCTACATCAGCGATTCCCGCGGCCTCTCCGACGGCGCCGCGATCGGACGGGTGGTGCGGATCGACCGGACCGGCAAGAAGGCCACCGTCCTGGTGGACAACCTGGCCGCGCCGAACGGGATCTCGTTCGACCCCGACTATCGCGGGCTGTGGGTCAGCGAGTTGATCGAGAACCGGATCTCCTACCTGCACCTCGGCGCGAAGGGCGGAACCGGCCCCCGGCACACCGCCATCCGGGTCGACGGTGGTATCGCCCAGACCGACTCGATCGCCGTGGACGCGGCGGGCAACCTCTACCAGGCCCTGCACGGCCGGGCCGCGATGGCCGTGTACAGCCCATACGGGGAAAGGCTCGCGACAGTGGAACTACCCGACGGCACCGAAGGCCTGGAATCGGCGACCAATGTGGCGATCACCCCGGGCGCGACCACGGCGTACATGACCGTCAGCGGCCCCGCGGGTGGCTATCTGTACACATTCGAGGCGCTCGCGGAAGGTATCCGCCAGTCGAACGGCGGGTGACACCGGACGCCTCACTCGTCCTCGAACGGGCGCACCGGTCCCACCGTGATGCCGAGCAGGCGCCAGGCTGCCACCGCGCGGCGCTCACGTTCCTCCGGAGTGGGACCGGTGGCCGCGCCGGAGACCATGGCAATCGCCAGCATGAGATCGTCCGCGCCCAGCGGATGGCCGGGCGGTAGGCAGTGGCGCAGGGCGTTCTCGACCCGTTCGGACAGGTTCCGGGACCACGTCCGGCTACCGGCGGGGTCGTTCATCCCGTCGGCGTGCAACAGGCCGATGAACGCGGCCGACTGCGTCTGATGCCAGGTCACCACCCCGAGCACCGCGGCGAGCGTGGCGCCGTCGGCCGCGGCCGCCCCCTCGATCTCCCGGACGTTCTTCTCCAGGACCGCGGCCGCAATGGCCTCCCGATCGGGAAAGTGCCGATACAGCACGCCCTGTCCGACTCCGGCCCGGCGGGCGATCGCCGAGAGCGGGGCGGCCAAGCCCTGTACCGCGAAGATTTCCCGGGCCGCGGTGATCAGGGCCGCCCGGTTGTGGGCGGCAGCCTTCGGTCCGCGATTCGCGGGCCGGGGGGGGGGGGGGGGGCGGGGGGGGGGGGGGGGGGTCGGCGCGGGCACGGCCGGTCGGGCACCCCGGAAACCGATAGCTGCACGGTGAACCAGCTCGGCCGCGATCTGCTCACGGTGATCGACGCCAAGGCGCCGCGCGGTCCGCTGATCCTGGTCGGGCATTCGCTCGGCGGGATG
>NZ_JARWNW010000146.1 GCF_029868325.1 Nocardia carnea | reverse complement strand
CCCACCCGGCCGGGGCGGCGGGGCCCGGGCCGCCCGTCCACCCACCCGGCGTGGCGGTTCGTGGGCCGATACGGCGCCCTCGAACGGCCGTTTTCAACGGCTGCGGGCATGTTTTTCCCGCCGCGAAGCTGTGACGACGTGATGCTCAGCGGCCGAGAACGGCCTTGACGAGACCCATCGCGGTACCACGCAGGAAGTTCTCCCAGCTGAAGTGGTCGTGCCAGAGGATGATCCGGCCGTCCACCAGTTCGAAGGTCCCCATCACCCAGAACTCGATACTGACAGGACCGAAACGCAGGATATCGGTGCGATCGGTGAGCACGACCGCGCCGTCGGCGGCGATATGGTGCATACGCGCCGAGAACCCGAACTGCTCCCGATCCAGACCGCGCAGCAGTTTGCCGACCCGCCGCGCACCGCGCACATCCGGTAGCGAGGTGTTCTTCCAGACGATATCGGGATGCACCAGTTCCAGTGCTTCGCCGATCGCGCCGATCTCCATCGCGGTGAAGAATTCGCGGACGGTGGTGACCGCGTCCTGGTTCAACTCGGTTTCCATCTCACGAGCGTAGAGCAGGGCCACGCCGCGCGCCGGTGCTCGGCGCCGGAAGCCCGGGCCGGACTCGGGACGCGAGAGTAGTTCGACTTGCGCCCGAGCCGGTTCCGTCGCGTGGGTATCAGCCCAGCAGGTTCCAGTCCTCCAGGTCCTGGTACAGCGGGAAGTCCTGGGCCAGTTTCGACACCCGGGCGCGCAGTGCGTCCAGATCGGCGCCACCGGCGAGGGCGGTGCCGATGATATCGGCGACCTCGGTGAACTCGGTATCGCCGAAACCGCGGGTGGCCAGGGCGGCGGTGCCGATCCGCAGACCGGAGGTCACCATCGGGGGGCGCGGGTCGAACGGGACCGCGTTCCGGTTCACCGTGATACCGATTTCGTGCAGCAGATCCTCACCTTGCTGGCCGTCGATATCGGAGTTACGCAGGTCCACCAGGACCAGGTGTACATCCGTACCGCCGGTGAGCACGCTGACCCCGTTCTTCGCGACATCGGCCGCGGTGAGGCGTTCGGCGAGGATCTTGGCGCCCGAGACCGTGCGCTGCTGGCGTTCCGCGAACTCCGGCGTACCCGCGATCTTGAAGGCCACGGCCTTGGCCGCGATGACATGCATGAGCGGGCCGCCCTGCTGGCCCGGGAACACCGAACTGTTCAGCTTCTTCGCGTAATCCTGCTTGGCCAGGATCAGACCGGACCGCGGGCCACCCAGCGTCTTGTGCACGGTCGAGGAGACGACATCGGCGTAAGGCACCGGCGACGGATGCAGCCCGGCCGCGACCAGCCCGGCGAAATGCGCCATATCCACCCACAGGTAGGCGCCGACCTCATCGGCGATCTCCCGGAACGCCGCGAAATCCTGATGCCGCGGATACGCCGACCAGCCGGCCACGATCACCTTCGGCCGCGATTCCCGGGCGATCGCCCGGACGTTGTCCATATCCACGCGGTGATCCTCTTTGGACACACCGTAGGAGTGGACCTCGTACAGCTTGCCGGAAAAGTTCAGCCGCATACCGTGGGTGAGATGGCCGCCGTGCGCGAGGTCCAGGCCGAGCAGCCGGTCGCCCGGATCCATCAGCGACATCAGCACCGCGGCATTGGCCTGCGCACCCGAATGCGGCTGCACGTTGGCGAAATCCGCGCCGAACAGCGCCTTCGCGCGTTCGCGGGCCATGTTCTCCACGACATCGACGTGCTCGCAACCGCCGTAGTAGCGGCGGCCGGGGTAACCCTCGGCGTACTTGTTGGTGAGCACACTGCCCTGCGCCTGCAGCACCGCGCGCGGCACGAAATTCTCCGACGCGATCATCTCCAGGGTGTCGCGCTCACGGGCGAGCTCACCCGCCATCGCGGCGGCGAGCTCCGGATCGAGCTCACCGAGAGACTGGGTATTGACAGAGGCGGTCGTCTGCGTCACGGCGCCAGTCTATGTTCACGGTGGGCCCGCGACCGTCAGGGGGTAGGGGCTGTTGCGCCCTGGCGTCTGGGATGACGCGGCGCTCGCGGTAGACCGTCCGTGAAGGGGCAGGCTGTAATTTTCGAGACGCTCCGCGTCTCGAGGGGTGGGGGGGGGGGGGGGGGGCCCCCCCCGCCGCCGGGGCCCCCGGGCCTCGCCCCCCTCCCGGGCCGCCCCCCCCCCCCCCCCCCCCCCCCCCCCCCCCGGCTCCTGCTCCGCCGCGTATCGGCCAGACCCGTACCGGCGCCGCAGCGGCCACCACGAACGGTGCCACCGCGACCCCGGAGAGCTGAACCGCGCCGTCAGCGGCTGACGGTCTTGCGGTACTGCCCAAGCTCATCGCCCACGAGGCGTACCCGGGTCATCACACCGAGCACAGCCGCAAGGAAGCCGGGCTGGTGGCCGCCGGCCACGGCGAACAGACCATTATCCTGGTCAACACGCCGCAGTGCCTGATGCCCGAGGGT
>NZ_JARWNW010000145.1 GCF_029868325.1 Nocardia carnea | reverse complement strand
CATCTTGTCCGTACCGGGACCGACGGCCACCCGATCCCGGCTGATCATCTTGTCCGTACCGGGACCGACGGCCACCCGATCCCGGCTGATCATCTTGTCCGTACCGGGACCGACGGCCACCCGATCCCGGCTGAGCATCTGTCGTACAGAAACCGGCGGCCCGGTCGATTCGACCGGGCCGCCATTGTTCGACTCATCTCACGCCTCGCTCATCGGCGCGTCGCCGGGATCAGACCCCCAGGCCACGGGCGAGCACCGGCCACGAAGCCCGGAACTCGTCTTCCCAGTAACCCCACGAGTGGGTGCCCGAATCACGGAAGTTGAAGGTCGCGGGGATACCCAGCGAATCCAGCCGGCCCTTCAGGTTGTGGGTGCAGAAGTTCGTACCCGCCTCGATGACACCGCCGACCAGGATCTGGTTGGCCAGGCCGTACGACCCCGGCAGGGTGTGCGGGCCGTTCAGCGTGTCCCAGCGGCCGGGCAGGCCGTTACCGGTGGATACGTAGAGTTCCATACCGCGCAACGCCTCGGCGTGGACATACGGGTCGTTCGCGACCCACGCCTCGGACCCCTGCGGACCCCACATGTTCATGGTGTCGCCGCCGCCCCACGTCTCGACGGTGAGCTTCACGAATTCCGACCCCACCGGATCGCTGGTCTGCGCGCAACCGCTGTAGGAGGCGGCCGCCTTGTACAGGCCCGGATTCCCGATCGGCAGGGCCAGCACGGTGGTGGCGGAGGTCGACAGGCCGGCGAGGGCGTTCACACCGTTGGTGCCGAGCGCGCCGTCGACCAGCGGCGGGAGTTCCTCGGTGAAGAAGGTCTTCCACTTGTTACGGCCGAGCGCCGGATCGTCTTTGATCCAGTCGGTGTAGTAGGTCCAACTACCACCGATCGGCTGGACGACGTTCACATTCTTGTCGGACAAGAATTCGAGCGTATTGGTCTGTGCCTGCCACGACGCGGAATCCTCGCCGCCGCCGGCACCGTTCAGCAGGTACAGCGTGGGCCGCGGCACCGAGGCGTCGGCCGGACGCTGGACATCGACGACGATCTCCTTGTCCATGGCCGTCGAGTGCACATACAGGCGCAGGTTGCGATCGTCCTTGTACTCGGCCTTGACGATCCGCGACCCGTTGGGCGAGGTGGGGTCGGCGAGCAGGGTCTTGGACTCGATGATCGGGTCGGCCGCCGCCGCGGTACCGCCACCGAGCCCCGTCATCACGCCCGCGAACACCGCTGTGGCCGCGACCATCGCCGCGGCGCGTCTTCCGCCACGCCGGCTGAGTCGACGTATCAATTTCGCACCTTCGCTTCGTCTCGAATGTTCATTCGGGCTCTTTCCACACACCGGCACCGGCCGGTTCCCGGACCCGAACGCATCACAGTAACCGGGCACGGGTCGGCCGCCCCGGAGTTTCCGCCTGTGTAGTCGTACGGCGTGGACATATCGTTACCGTAGCGTTGTCCGAATGTCTCGATTCGGTCGCGCATACTGTGCCGATTCAGCACGGCAGGCTCCGGCTGTACTCACCGGACACCAGGGCGCCGTGGCGATGCCCGGCCTCCGGATACCGGCGCGTCCCCGTCGCAACAACACGAACCAGCTCCGACCGCGCTAATCATGCCCGCCACGCCGCGAACCGACCGGGAGCGACCCACCGTGTCGCCCCGTACGACCCAGGTATTCCAGCACACCGTCGCGGCGCCGCACGATATCACCCGTGCGATACAAGCGGCCGCCGCCGGCCGCGGCGACGAAATGCACGGCGGTATCCCCCGGAGCGTCGTAGAAACCACGCGCCAGCTGCGGCCCGCCGATGTACATCTCGCCGGCGGTGCCCGGCGGCACCGGACGCAGTTGTTCGTCCAGCAGATACACCCGGTCGTTGGTGACCGGCCGGCCGCCGACCGACCCGACGGTGATCACGCCCGTCTCGTTGTGCCCGTACCAGATGACCAATTCCGCGCCCGGTAGCAGATTCATGAACCGTTCCACCCCGCCCGACGGCAGGGCGGCACCGTCGACGACGAGACGCCGCAGGCTCGGGTGCGCGGCCCGGCCACCCCCGTCGGTCACCGAATCGAGGAATCGGTCCAGCAGCGCCGGGACGACATGCACGACCGTCACCTTGTGGGCGGCGATCGACCGCGACAGATCCGCGGCCCGGCCGGGATGGTCGGGCATCAAGATCTGCGCGCCGCTGTGCAGCGGCCGGAACAGCTCCCAGAGTGTGATGTCGCCGACGGTGGGCGCCGCGTGCAACACCAGATCCGCCGAATCGTAGGGATGGCTGCGCTGCGCACGGCGCAACCGTTCGACCATCTGCCGATGCGTGCCCGCGACCCCCACCGCCACATCCGGCCGGTAGCGGATATCGGCGATATCGTCGGCGGCCACCACCGGATCCGCGGCCGGGTCGGTCGGCAGATCCAGGTAGAGCAGGTCGATCGCGACGACCGGGATACCGGTACCCGTGGTCACGCCGTCGTCGGAAATGCTCAGCACGCAGATCGGCTCCGCCGACGCCAGCACCCGGTCGAGGTCCTCGGCGGAACCGCCCGGATCCACCGGTACGTAGGCGCCACCGGCCCGCAGCACCGCGCACACCGCGACCACCAGGTCGATCCCGGGGCGCATGGCCACCGCGACCGGGGTCTGCGCTCCGACACCGAACCGGATCAACTCCACCGACAGAGCCCGCGATTTACGGTCCAGTTCGACGTAGCTGAGCAACCGGGCACCCTGCCGGACCGCCGGGTCGGCAGGTGTGCGCGCCACCTGTGCATCGAACAGCGACAGCAGCGTGTTCTCGTCCTCGCGGGGACCGAGATCGCGAATCGGCGACAAGTACGCGGTAGTCTCCACATCGGTGACCGGCCGAAGGAAGGTCGTCGGTTCCGGGTCGGCAGTGGACTCCGCCTCCTCGCCACCGGGCCGCGAGTCCAGGCTCTCCGACGCAGGCCCGTCCGCTGCCGCGGCGAGTTCCGGCCGGCGCTGCGGCAGGGACGCCGCGGCTTCGGGTGCAGGCCCCCCGCCGGGCTCTGGACGCCGCTGCGGTGGTTCGGCGGTCTGTCCGCGCTCCGCAGGCTCTTCGACCTGAGCTGGGCGGCGCTGCGGCAGCGAGACCGGTCCGGCGGCCGGCGCAGCCTCCTGTGCATCCGCGCCGGTAGCGGGCTGTTCCTGGGCGGAGTTCTCGGAGTAAGCCTTATCACTGCTGTGATCGGCCAGTTGGGGCCGGCGCTGCGGGAGGCCGCCGGGACGCGGCGAAACCGGCTGTTCCGAGGAATCCGGGCCACCCTGCCGCCCCGGCCGGCGCTGCGGCAAACCGGTAAGCGACGAAGGCGCCGAATCCCCGGAACCCGCGCCATCCCGCAGACCCGGCCGGCGCTGCGGCAGACCGTTCGCACCGCGACCGGCAACCTCGTCACGCGAGCCCTCGAAGTCGGCCCCCACCTGTGGCATATCGACAAGGCCGGCCAGCGGTGATTCCGGAGGCTCGTCCCCGGTGCTCGCGAGCTGCTCCTCGGCCAAGGGGCGCCGCTGCGGCAGTTCCTGACCGCGTACAGGCTCCGGGGGAAGCGAGTGATCCGCCCCGCCGGGCTGCCGTTGCGGTAAGCCCGAATCGACCGGCGGCTCGGACGAAGCCGAACCATTCTGCGACCGTGACCGCTGCGGCAGGGCGGAGCCGGTCGGCGGCTCGGACGCAAGCACGCCGTCTTCGGCACGCGACTGTCGCTGCGGCAATCCATCGGTACCGAATGTGGGCGCCCCACCCGCCGATCGCTCGGCAGACTGCCGACTGCGCTGTGGCAAACCTTCGGTACCGGACGTGGGCACGCCACCGGCCGACCGCTCGGCAGGCCGCCGACCGCGCTGTGGCAGTTCCGAGGAAGACGACGACTCCGGCAGCAGCGGACCATCGTGCAAACGCGGTTGGCGTTGCGGAAGGTCTGCGGAGGGTGACAGGCCCGGCGACTCCTCGCCGGCCCGCAGCGGGACGCCAGGGCCGGGCGCCGGTGCTTCCGGATGGTCCCCCGATTCCGCGGCCTGATCACCGGCCTCGGGGCGACGCTGCGGAAGTCCGGGCCCAGCGGGCGAAGGCGAATCGTCCCGTGAGCGTGGGCGCCGCTGAGGTAGACCACCTGGGCCGACCCCGGCGGCCTCGCCACGTGGATCCGCGAAATCTCCCGGTTCCTCGCCGCTCCCGGACGGCTCGGCGGGACCGGACAGTGATATCTCCGGACGCCGGCTCTCTGTCCCTGCTTCTCCTGCGGCCTGCGGGCGGCGCTGTGGCAGGCCACTCGCGCGCAGCCGGGAAACCTCCCCGGCCTGATCCGTGGAATCTCCGGGTTCCGCGCCGACCAGCGGTCGCTCGGTCGCACCGGACGTAGATGCTTCCGGGCGCTGATCTGCTGCTCCCGCGACCTGGGCACCTATCTGAGGGCGGCGCTGCGGAAGGCCCGAACCAGTGGACGACTCCGGTGGAACCGGACTGTCCTGCAACCGCGGACGGCGCTGCGGCAGAACGCTCTGTCCCGGACCGGCCGCGGTACGGGCACGATCGATGTTCGCGGGCTCTCGCTGTGGGAGTGCGTCGGCGGCGGGTTCCGGCGCGTCGGGAGCCGGGTCGCTGGTGCGTCGCCGGCGTTGCGGCAGGCCCGAGCCGACCGGGGGATGCGGCGGATCGGTGATCGGGCGCAGCAGAGAGGTGACCTCCGCGTCCGGGACCGGTGCGTGCGGATCGTGATCGTGATCCGGCAGAGGTTCTCGGTCCGCCAGTCCCTGCGGAACGGCCCCGCCGTCCTGCCACGCTCGGTCGTCGGAGCGGTCTTCGGCGGGCGAATGGGCAGCGGCCGGCGGTTGCCGATCCGGCGATGCACTCGCGTCGGCCCCGGAGTCGGCGGTCTCGTACTCGGCCGACGCGTATGGATCGGTCGTTTGCGGCGTATACGAGTCCGGTCCGGCCGCCGCGTACGAATCGGCCGTCGGCGGCGCATACAAGTCCGGTCCGGCCGCCGCGTACGAATCAGCCGTCGGCGGCGCATACGAGTCCGGCTCGGCCGTTGCGCCCGGAACCGCGACTGGTGGCGCGTACGGATCCGGGACGGTGGGGGCCTGTGGCGCCGGGTCGGGCGAGGTCGGGCGGAGGCCGTGTTCGGCCAGTCCACCCAAGGCGCGCACCCAGTGCTCGGCGAAGGTTTTCACATCTTCGCCGAGGAAAACCTCGGTGGCGTAGTCGAAACGGCACAGCAGGCCGTCGTCGGTGACGTCGACGGTCAAGACCAGCGGAACCCCGTCCGCCGGGCCGTCGGTGTGCACGCGGGCAGGCCGCAGGTCGCGATAGCGCAGCGTGAACCGCCCCGAATCGGCGGCGGCGAATTCGGCGGAGGTCTCCGCGCTCAGATAGCGCAGCAGCGCGTACCCGGCACCACCGCCGGGGACCGAGCGGACGAGATCGCGGATCTGGGTGAGCGCGGCTCCGGCAGCGGGGCCGCCCACCAGGGCGTCGGCGGTGTCGATATCGGCCACCTGTACCGACAGCGGGAACTCGGTGGCGAATCCGCCGACCAGATCGTCGCTGCGGCTCACCAGTGAGCGGGCATCGGCGTCGTAGCGCACCAATGAGCCCAGCGCCCGGACCACCGCGCCCTGCTCACCGGTACGCAACGCGATGGCGACCGCGGTCAGCAGCACCTCGGGCACGGTGGCCTGATAGGCGTCGGCCGCGGCGGTCACCGCGGCGGTGCCTTCGGCGGTGATGGCCAGCGAAACCCGGCGCCGGGCCCGCAGATCCACGGTGCCCAGGGGCGCCGCGGTACGGGCACCCGCCAGATTCCGGCGCCACCAGCCGGCCTCGTCGAGGAGATCGATCGACCGGGCCCGCTGATCGAGAGCTTGGATGAGCTGCGGCAGCCGCGTTTCCGAGGCCGCGGGTGCGGTATCGCCGGCGATCAGTTCATCGACGATCACCCGCCAGGACCGGTCGTCGACGACGAGACCGTTCGCCACGACCACCAGTCGGCGCGCCGATTCGGCGCCGGTGACCACGAAATGGATATTGCGGCCGGTCGCCGGGTCGAGTGCGTCTGCGGCTGCCTGCACCACATCGTCGGTCGCGACCGTGTTCTCGCCGGATTCGGGACCGAGCCACCAGTACTGCCGGTCGCCGCGCTGGTCCCGCGGCGGAATCCACAGGGTGGGTGACCGATCGCTGCTGTCGAGCCGGGCCGACAGCAGCGGATGCCGGGTGACCAGCGCACGAACCACTGCTTCGGTGTGGTCGAGCGGACGGTCGGCGGGAAGGTCCAGCACGATGGACCGGACTTCGACCCCCGGCAGTGGATTCTCGAGGAGACGGATCACCGTGGGCGTTGCCGGGAGTTCACCGGAAACCTCGGAGCCACCGGAACTCTCGCCCTCGGCAGCCGGCCCGCGCGGCGATTCGGAAACCGCCGCAGCGTCGTCCAGCTTCCGGGAGGTACCAGCATCGCTCGTGGAAGCATCGTCCTCGCCGGCTCGCGTGCCCTCGGCTGCGTCGAATCCGGAACGCACACCGGGCCCCGCATGCTCCGCGGCGCCGGGATCGACCGCAGCACTGTCCCCGGGCCGGGCACCTGCACCGATGGCCGCCGCATTATCAGCGCCGCTGATCGTCCTGCCATCCGGGCGACCCGCGGACCCGGTCCTACCCAGCGCGTCGGCAGCCGTAGCACCGGCCGCATCACCGATCGCGTCGACACCATCCGGGCTCTCACCCCGGGTACGACCGACCACACCCGCAGCTGCGGAGCCGCCGGCAGAACCGTCGGCCACGCCCGCGGCCGCAAACCCGTGGTCGGCACCGTCGACGACCTCGGCATTCGCAGGGCCACCGGCGACTCGACCGCCCCTGTCCGCAGCCACGGTTGCGGCATCGGCATCGCGAACGACGTAGGCAGCCGTGGCCCGAGAACCGGCACTGGCCACGACATCGGCATCCGCAAGCGCGCCGCCGGCACCGCCGACCATGTCCGCAGCTGCCGACCCGCGACCGGCGTCGTCGACGGCGTCTACATCGGCAGGCGCTCCATCAGCCCGACCGGGCATATCCGCGGCCGTGGCTCGGACACCGGCACGGCCCGGCAGGTCTGCGTTCGCAGCTCCCGCATCGACATCACCGGCCAGGGGTGCGGCACCGGTACCGCGTCCGACGTCCGCAGCCGCGGTCCGGGCATCCGCGCGGCCGGGCAGGTGGGTGCTCGCAGTATGCGCATCGCCGGTCCCATACGCGTCGGCTGTCGAGGTCTGCCCGGCTGTAGCGGGTTCTCCGTTACGGCTGTCCAGCTGCGCGACCGATTCCGCCGGACCCGGCTCGAGTGCGGTGGTGAGCGCCGGAACCTCGTCGGGGTCCGGGAGCCGGTCGCCGTCGGGTTCGCCCGCGGAGTTCAACGGAATCTGTTCGACCGCCTGGTACGCCACCGGCAGCAGCGAGGCCGGGAGCAGCCGGGCGAGCCCGGCCCGGACCTGGTCGAGGTCCGGATCGGAGCCGTGTTCGGGCACCACGTAGACGGCCAACCGGCTGCCCGGGGCGGTCGGGTCGCTACCCGCGGCGACGGTGCGCGCCAGGATCGCGGCATCGGTGATCCCGGGCAGTGTGCGCAGGGCGGCCGCGATGATGTGCGGCCGGAGGCGGTGGCCGCGGAACCGGATCTGGTGGTCGGTGCGGCCGAGCAGGTCCAGGCGTTGCGGTGTGGTGTGGGTGGCGTCGCGCCACAGCACCAGATCGCCGGTGCGGTACATGCGCTGGCCGTATCCGAAGGGGTTGGCCACGAAGCGGTCCGCGGTGAGCGCCGCACGGCCGGCGTATCCGCGGGCCAGCTGGTCCCCGGCGAGATACAGTTCGCCGGGCACACCCGGCGGGACTGGGCGCAGGCGGGAGTCCAGGACATACACCCGGGTGTTCCACTGCGGCAGGCCGATCGGGACCGACCGTTCGGCCGATCCGGCGGCCGGCCAGGAGGTGGCCGATACCGCGGTTTCGCAGGTCCCGTACAGGTTGTGCACCTGGGCGCCGCAGCGGGCGCGTAGCGCGGAGACGATCTCCGGCGACAGCGGTTCGCCGGTCACGAAGATCTCGCGCAGGCTGCCCACGCGATCGGGGTCGATGAGTTCGGCGAATTCGGCGAGTTCGGCCGGCCCGAAATCGGTGACCGTCACCCCGTGCGCGGTAACGGCTTCGGCGATCTGCCGGGTATTCGCAGGCCCGGTCAGCACCAGTTCGGCGCCGGCCCGCAGGGGCAGGAAGAAACCCCACAGGGAGGTCGCGGCGGTGGCCGCATTGCGCTGCAGGTAGACATCGGTGAAGCCCAGCGGGGTCTGGGCGAGCATCAGGGTGATCTGGTTGTTGAGGGCGGTATGCGAGAGAACCGCCAGTTCGGGTCCGTCCGCGGCGGCCGATACACACATCACGCAGGCCGCGTTACCGGGCCGCGCGGCGCGGGCCAGTTCCGTGGAGCGCACGGGTTCGGTGGAGTACTGCCCGAGTTCGTCCGAATCGACCAGGAGAACCGGTGCGGGCTGCCCGCTCGCACGCACGGCTTCCGCGGCCCGGGATTCGCTCGCGCGGTCGGCCAGGACGAGGGCCGGTGTGGCGGTATCGAGGACCTGCGCGGTCCAGTGGGCCGGGTCGCGCGGGTCCAGCGGCAGATAGGCTCCGCCCGCGGTGAGCACGGCGTAGATCGCGACCACGAGATCGGGGGTGCACCGCGTGGCGATACCCACCACCGTTTCCGCACCGACCCCGGCCTCGATCAACCGGCGCGCCAGGCGGTTGACCCGGCCGTCGAATTCCTGGTAGCTCAGCTCGGTTTCCGCATCGGCCACGGCCACCGTATCGGGCCGGATGGCGACCGTCCGGCGGTAGCCGTCGAGCACGAGTTCCGGAGCCACCGGATAGCGGGTGTCGTTCCACACCACCAGCAACCGGTCCAGGTCGGCACGCGAGAGCAGGTCGATATCGCCGACCGGGCCGTCCGGGTCGCCGCCGGCGACGGTGAGCACTCGCTGGAATCGCCGCGCGATCTCGGTGACGGCGGTGCGCCCGAGCCGGTCCGCCGCGAAGCGGAACGCCGCTGCGATTCCGTCCGGGGAACCGTCGGGAGCCCGGTGCGGATCGATGACCAGGCGTAACGCCGCGCCGACGGGCGCGGTGGGCACCTCGACCGGTTCGGTGGCCAGGCTCGGCATTTCGAGCCGCGGAATATCGTTGTGCCGCAAGGCGATCGACACATCGAAGAGGGGGCCGTCGATACCGAGTGCCGCGGTGAGGAGTTCGAACGGCAGGTCCGCGTTGGCGAAGGCGCGGCGATCGGATTCCGCGACGCGCTGTACCAGGTCGAGAAAGGATTCGGCCGGATCGATGCGGGTGCGCAGGACAACGGTGTTGGCGTACGGGCCGATCGCGTCGTCGAGTTCACGTTCGTCGCTGCCGCGCACGGAACTGCCGAGCACGATATCGGCGGACGCCGCCGACCGGGCCAGCAACACCGCGAACGCCGCCCGCAGCACGATGAATTCGGAGGTGCCGGCCCGCTGGGCGATATCGGCTATCCGGCGATGGGTGCGGGTACCGATATCGAAGGCGTGCACCCCTTCGCCGGGGGCGGCGGCCGCGGTATCGGCCGGCAACTCGAGCCGCGGAGGCAGTTCGGACAGGTACTCGCGCCAGTACGCGAGGCGCCGGGCGGCCAGTGAATCCGGGTCGGCGATATCGCCGAGTTCGGCCCGGCGGCCGAGGAAATAGTCGAGGTATTGGATCGACAGCGGCTGCCACAGCGGCCGCGACCGGTTGCGGCGGCCGAGGAATGCCCGCAGCAGGTCTCGGAGCAGTAAACCGGCCGAGACGTCGTCGGCCAGGATCCGGTGGACCACGACCGCGACCACATGTTCCCGCGGACCCAGCTCGGCCAGCGCGAACCGTACCGGGACCTGTTCGGCGTCGGCGGCATCGAAATCGGTCTGCGATAACGCGTGCAGCCATTCGCCCAGATCCGCGGCCGGCACCGGTTCGGCGACCACTTCGGGCACGGCCTGTTCCCGGGGCAGCACCAGCTGCTGCGGCGCCGCGCCGGCCGCCGGGTAGACGGTGCGCAGGGTTTCGTGCCGGTCGACCACGTCGGCGACCGCGGCCTGCATGGCCGCGACGTCGAGGGGGCCGGTCAGCCGCATTGCCGCGGTGATCGTTTCGACGGTGGTACCGGGCGCGGTCTGGTTGCGTTCCCACAACCGCAGCTGCCCGGGTGAGAGCGGAATGGTCGCGGGCCGTTCCACCAGGTTCGGCGGCCCGGCCGGCCGGATCTCGTCCGGATCGGACGGAGCCCCCGTTCCGATACCTGAGCGGCTCGGCAGCTCCGGCTCCGCGGACCAGGCCGGAGGCACTGCCCAGTCCGGCCGGTCGGATAGTGGCTGCGCGGGTCCGGCTACCGCGGGGCCGTGTCCGGCCCGGTGGTCCGGCTCCCGTCCGGTGGACAGCGGGTGCTCGTAGAAGGCCGTGGCGTCACTGGGGATCGGCGCAGGGCCGCCCCGGACCGGTAGTGCGGCCGCAGCATCCGGCGATGGGTGCGTGGCTGCCGGGAACTGGTTCACGGGATCCCCGGGGCCGCCCGGAGGTCCGGGGAGCTGTCGGCCGCTCCGCAACCAGTCGTCGGTCGAATCCTCGAGCTGGTGCCGGTCCGGGGCCGCAGCGGAGCCCGGCTGGGACAACCCCGAATCCGCGGGTTCCCCGCGATCTGCCCGTTCGGCCGCGCCGGGCCCTGCTGTTTCCGGCGTACCGTATATTCCCGGGGCGTCGTACAGTCCGGGTCCGGGCGAATCGGCAACCGCTGGTTCGAACGGTTCCGCTGCACTACGGGCGCCGCGTCCCGGAAGGGTTTGCTGACGGTCGGGCATCTCCAGGTAGCCGCGGCCCGTCAATTCCATATCCCGCTGTTCGGAAGCCAGGCGGCTGCCCTTCTCCGGTGACGAGTCCAGGGGAAGCCGGTCGGGTCCGGCGAAACCATGGCCGCGAGATAGCGGCTCGGGCGAATCGCCCGGTACGGGGTCCGATCCGTGCGGCGCGGAGATTGTGGAACCGAAGTCCGCTCCCGACGGCCCGAATCGGCTCGCCGTCGGATCGGCGTCACGAACCTGCCGGCCCGGATCCGCCGGGTCCCGAATCGGCAGGCTCTGCTCATAATCGGGCAGTTCATCGGCGGGCTGCCGGCCGGAGGCGGCGAAGTTTTCCGGCGGCACCGCGTGCTCGTCCGCCGCGGCTACGGCCGGCTCGCCGCGGCTCGGCCGCGATATCACGGCGGGCCCTTCGAGAGCCGGTAACTCGACCCGCCCCACATACTCCATGGCGCCGCCGGACCCGCGTCGCACCAGGTCACCGGTGCGGTAGAGGCGGGAGCCGTCCGCGGCGGACGGGTCCGCGATCAGCAGTTGCGCGGTCCGCCCGGGCCGGCGGTGGTAGCCGCGCGCCAATTGCAGGCCACCCAGGTACAACTCACCCACCGCCCCGTCAGGAACCGCGGTGAGCTGTTCGTCCAGAATATGCGCCGTGACCCCGCGGATCGGTGCGCCGAGAGTGAGCGGGCCCCCCGGAACCAGCGGTGAGCTGATACCGGTCATGACGGTGACTTCGGCCGGGCCGTACCCCTGGTAGAGAGCCCGGACCGAACCACCGGTCACCGGAATCACCCAGCGCTGCACCGTCTCGGGCGGGCACGGTCGCCGACCGGCGATCACCACCCCCAGCTCGTCCAGTCCGGCGGGGTCGATCAGTTCGAGCGCATCCGCGGGCAGGTAGGCATGGGTCACCCCGGTGCGCCGCAGCAGTGCGGCCAGTTCGTCGGCCCGCGAGACCAGCGGGGACACCACGACCATGGTCGCTGCGCCGCCCAGCGCCAGCAGCAGTTCCAGTACCGACGAATCCGAGGGCAGCGGCGCGAAGTTCAGGGTGCGGTCATCGGGTTCGACCCGGTAGCGGCCCTGCTGTTCGCCGCAGAGACCGGATAATCCGGTCTGGGTCACCACGACCCCGTCCGGCAAGGTTTCGCCGTCGGCGACATAGGTGACGTAGGCGGGATGTTCGGCGCGCAGCGGGCGAACCCGGTCGGCGTAGGTGACGGCGTCGGCGGAGAACTGCTCCAGCGCACGAGCCGTATCGACGGTGTCGACCTGCAACCATTCGATTTCTTCCGGCAGTTCGTTGCGCACCCAGGACACCGCCAGGCCGTAGACGGCGCCGGCGTCGACGAGTAGATGCGCGACCCACCCCGGTGGATAGGCCGGGTCGATCGGGACGAATCCGGCACCGGTCTTGGCAACGGCCCACACCGCGAGAACCGCGTCCAGTGAACGCGGAATGGCCACGGCGACCAGGTCCTCCGGGCCGATACCGCGGGCTATCAGCGCCCGGGCCAACCGGCTGGACCAGGCGTCCAGATCGGCGTAACTGACCTGTTCCAAGGGCCCGGTACCGTCGGCGAGGACGAGTGCGACGCCGTCGGGATTGGTTTCGACGGCATTGGCGATCAGTTGCGGCAGAGTGGTCACGCGGGGCCGGCGGGTTCGCTGCGGCCTGGTCCGGACCGGCCGCGTCATGCTGCGCTCCGGAGGAGGTCATCCCGCTGACCGACTACCGCATCCATCTATCCGCCTCGCCTGCCTATCGCACTTCACCGCCGCGCCGACCGTGGCCGCGGCATGGTGGCAGCCTGCCACAACCCGCCGGTCCCCGGTATGGCACCCGGCAGGTTACCGCCCCGGTCACTGTTCGACCATCCGGCGACCGTGTCCGGACCGGCGGGCCCTCAGCCGAACAGCGCAGGCAGGTCCAGCACCCAGGCGACCCCGTGCCAGGCGGGTCCGGGTGGACCGCCGTCCGCCAGGATCAGCGCCGTGAGGTCGGGTAGTGATCCGGGATCGAGGAGCCCGAGTCCCTCGTCGTCGGACCACAGATGGGTGATCCATTCCTCGGTGGGAGTCGCCCGCCGGAGGTCGCCGGGGACCACGACCACCGATGCGCCTGCGGCCCCGGCCGCCACGAACTCCGTCACCGCCGCCGGACCGTCGCCCCGGCCGTAACCGTATGTCCTGGCCTCGTAGGTCAGCTCGGTGGCGGCGTGTACCCGCGCCACCGCGGCCGCCAGCCCGTCGTAGGTCACCCGCCGGCCGGTCGCGTCCACCACCACGAGATCGCCGCCGCGCAGCGGCCGGGCCCGGTGCGCGTGAGTGACCGGCCGCGGGGACTGCCGGCCGGTCTCGGCCTGTATTGCCGGATCGTCCAGTATCAGCCACTCCACTTCCGGCTCTCCCGGGGCCGCGGTCACCGCCAGACCGAACTCCACCACCAGGCCCGCGGTCACCGCCACCGATACGGCGTCGAAGGGCACCAGGGCCGCACCGGCTTTGAGTACCGCCCAGGTCACCACCACCGAATCCATGCCACGCTCCAGCGCGGCCACCACCCCGGTCCCGGGCCCGCACCCGCGGGCGATCAGAGCCCGCGCCAACCGGGACGAACGCGTATCCAGTTCCTGGTAGGTCATCACCTCGTCGCCTCGGACCACTGCCGGCCCATCCGGGTCGTCTTCCACGGAGACCGCGAGGGTCCGGGCCAGCGCGATTCCCGCGGTCGCCGGCGAAACCGCCGGTCCGGCAGCACTTGTGGCGCCCGCAGGGTCCTGCGGACCGAATCCCGTAGCGGCAAGGGCGGTCCCAGGTCCCACCGGGACACCGGGAGCAGCGGCACAGCCGACCGGGTCCCACGGGCCGGCCTGGTCAGCGGGCGCAACACCACCCGGCCACTCGGCGACACCGGTATCGACGACTGACACGGCCCGTGCAGAACCCATCTCGGAAACGAATCCGGCGGCAGCAGAGCCGGTCGGAACACCGGCTCCTCCCGCAGCCGTGAACGGGGCGAATACCGAACCCGCATCGGATGCCGGCAGCCGCCCCGCCGGCCCGACCGGCCCGCCACCGGACCCCGAACCCGCAATACCTGCCAGGACAACTGCTTCGGCGCCAGGGGCCGCGTCCGCTGTATCGGCAGGTTCGGCGGCCGGCTCCGGTTCGGAATCGCCGGTGATATCGATTTCCCCGAGCCGAATCCGTGGCTCCGCGGCGACGGCGGTGAGGATCCGGGTCAAGCGGTCACCGAATGCGCGCACCGTCTCCTCGTCGAACAGATCGGTGCGGTACGCCAGTGCGATCCGGAGTTCGCCGGGAGTTCCGTCGCGCTCGCGGCGCGGATCCATATCTATTCGCAGATCGGTTTCGGCGTCCGAGATGCCGTGATCCAATCCGCGGACCGCCAGTCCGGGCAGGTTCACGACGGCCGGTGTGTCGAGCGTCGACAACAACACACCGAACAGCGGTGCACGCGCGGGTGATACGGCGTCCACGACCTGTTCGAACGGAGTATCGGCGTTGGCGGAGGCAGCCAGATTCGTTTCCCGGGTGCGATCCAGGAGTTCGGTGAAGGTCTGCGTGGCACGTACCCGCGTCCGCACGGTGACCGTGTTCGCGAATCGGCCGACCAGATCGGCCAGCGCCGGTTCGTCGCGCCCGGCGATCCGGCGGCCGACCGCGATATCCCCGGCGCCCGTCAGCCGGTGCAGCAGTGTGGTCACCGCCGCGTGCAGGATCAGGAAAACGGTGGCGCCGCGCTCGCCGGCCAATTCGTCCAGCGACCGATGCACCGCCGCGGGCAGGACGATATCGGTTGCGGCATCGGGTAGCGATATCCGTTCCGGGCGCAACCGGTCCGGTGGCAGACCGCGGCCCCCGTCCGACCCGCGCAACTGTTCCCGCCAATATCCCACCTGTTGTGCCGCAACGGAGTTGTCGTCGTTCTCGTCGCCGAGTAGGACGCACTGCCAGATCGCGTAATCCGCGTACTGGACCGGTAGCGGCGACCAGCGTGGCGATTCCCCGCTCACCCGCGCCAGGTATGCGGTCATCAGATCCCGCAGCAACGGTGCCGGGGACGCGCTGTCCGCAGCGATCCGGTGCGCCACCAGCGCGAGGATATGCTCGTCGGCGCCGGTGGCGAGCAGTAGTCCACGGATCGGAGCCGTGGTGGTGATATCGAAGGCGGTGGCGCGCAATTCGGCGATCCGGCCGGATGCGTCGTCGGTATCCGCGATCTCCAGGCCGCCGCGCAGCACCTGGGCCACCGGCAGGATGTCCTGATACGGCAGCCCGTCCGGGCCCGCCGGGTAACGGGTGCGCAGCGGTTCGTGGCGTTCCAGCAGATCCGAGATCGCGTACCGCAGCGCCGAGGTATCGAGCGCACCGGTGAGTTTCACGGCGAGCACGATATTGTGCGCGGCCGGGTCGGCCCGGCCCCGCAACCATATCCGGTGCTGGTTGGGCGCGAGCGGGATCCGGTCCGGCCGCTCGGCCCGGTCCAGGGCCGGCCGCTGCGTCTGCCGACCGGCACCGGGCACCACCCGTGCGGCCAGCGCGGACACAACGGGAGCTTCGAATACCGCGCGCAGGGTAAGAGCGGCGCCGAGCGCCTCGTTGATCCGGGCCACCGCCCGGCTCGCCAGCAGCGAATTACCGCCGAGGGCGAAGAAATCGTCGTCCGCGCCGATCCGGTCGTCACCGAGTAGCTCGGCGAACACCTCGGCGACAACAGTTTCCGTACGACCCGCCGGCTCCGTATAAAACGCGCGCTCCCCCACAGGCTCGGGGAGCACCGCATCGACCACCTCGGGCCCGTTCAGTACCTCGCGCGACTGCCGGCGACCCGTGTACTCCAGGTTGGCGCGGCCGGCGAACCCGGCCCACCGCCCGAAATCTCCGGACCGGTACATCCGCGACCCCGGCGCACCGAAGGGGTCGGCCACGAACCGGGTGGCGGTGAGTCCGGGCCGATCCAGGTAGCCGCGGGCCAGTTGTGCGCCCGCGACGTAGATTTCGCCGGGTACGCCCACCGGCGCGGGCTGCAGCCGATCGTCCAGGACGAGCGCGTCCAGGCCCGGTAGTGCCCGCCCGATCACACTGGCCGGGTGGTCCACCAGGTGTTCGTCCAAGGTCAGGTACGAGGCGTGCACGGTGGTTTCGGTGGTGCCGTACATATTCACCACCCACGGCGCGTCCCTTTCACCGCCCGCGGAGGCACCGTGCCGCTCGTACCAGGGGCGCAGCCGGCGCAGATCGAGCGCTGCACCGCCCAGCACCACATACCGCAGAGCGGTCGTGTCCTCCGCGACGCCGTCGACCTCGGCGAACCGGTAGAACTCCGACGGTGTCTGGCCGATCACCGTGACCCGCTCGCGGACGAGTAGTTCGCGGAATCGTTGCGGCGAATCGGCGGTCTCCTCGTCGACCACCACCACACAGCCCCCGCCGGCGAGAGCGCACCACAGCTCCCATACCGAGAAGTCTGTGGTGACGGGATGGAACAGCGCCCATATATCGGTGTCGTCGAAATCGAACAGCAGCTGGGTGTTCGCGAACAGCTCCACCACATTGCGATGGGTCACGCCGGTGGGTCCGGGCGTGTGCGCGGCATACATCAGGTTGCCGGGCCGCAGTGGCGCACGCCGGTCCACATCGGTGACCGGTTCCGCGGAATGGTGTGCGGTTTCTTCCACAACCACCACGGGCAGGTCCGCGGGGACGGTGTCCCGCATCGCCGCGGTGGTGAGTACAACGGCGGACCGGGTTTCCGGGAAGGAGGACCGCGGCGCGTCGATCGGTAGGTACGCCGCGCCGGCCAGCAGCACGCCCAACAGCGCGACCGGGAGATCCTCGGTGCGCGGTACGGCTACCGCCACCAGGGTTTCCGGGCCGGCGCCCGCATCGATCAACCCGCGCGCCACCCGATAGGAGCAGCCGAGCAGTTCGTCGAAACTCAGTACCGCCTCCCCGGACCGCACGGCCGGGGCCGACGGGTCCAGGCGGGCACGGGCCTCGATCAGATCGACCACTGTCACCGGCGGCACCGCGGCGCCCGCACTGTTCCATTCCCGCAGGACCAGCTCGCGTTCCCCGGGGAAGAGCAGGTCGATATCGCCTACGACGACACCGGGATCGGCGGCCACGGCGGTCAGGATGCGGAGCAGCCGGTCGGCGTGATCCCCGACGGTCGGCGCGTCGAACAGGTCGCGGGCGTAGGTGAATGCGAGGGTGGCGCCGGCGCCGTCGGCCACCAGATCGACCCGCAGATCCAGTTTTTCCGGTAGCTCGGCGGGTTCGCTGTCGGTCGACAGCAACACCCGGAAGGGTGGCTGACCGGCCACCGTGCGAAGAGTGTCGATCAGGTGGCCGAGGCGTTCGCTGCCGCGGCCGGCCGTGCCCAGGGCCGCGGCCCCCGCTTCCCGGGCCTCGACCAGTAGCGCGTCGAAGCGGTCCGCCGGGTTCACGTCGGTGTGCAGGACCGAAAGCCCCGCCGCGGAACCCTTGGTCGCGAACGCGCCCACCGCGGTTTCCCGATACCCGGACAGTCGCGCCAGCAGTACGGCCAGCGCGGCCTGCACCACGGTGAAATCGTTCGTATCGCTGTGCCCGGCGGCAATATCCAGCGCGTCGTGCAGCTCGCGGTCCAGTTCCAGGCGCAGCACCCCGCTGCGCCGGGAAGCGCTCGCCGGTCGCGGCCGGTCGGCGGGCAGCTCGCCGGGATCGCCGAGCGCGGCGGGAGCGCGCCACCAGCCCGCCGCCGGCAGGGCAACCTGCGCGGGCACGGCAAGCAGCTGTCCCACGAGCGCCCGCAACAGCCCCGACAATGCTTGCGCGCAGAGTTCGGCGACACTGTCGCGGCGGTAACGCAGCCGCAGCAGCAGCCGGTCGGCTGATTCCACCACCAGCGTCACCGGGTGGTGACTGTCGATCCGGGTGGTGAGGTGCACGACCTCCAGACCGTCGAGCGCACCCGCCGCGGCGCGCAAACCGGCCGCGCCCACCGGATCGGGATCGAACGCGAGAACAGTGTCGAACAGATGGGCGGCGCCCGGGGAAATACCGGCCGGGTCGAGATAGTGGTGTTCGAGCAGGGTGGCTTGTTCGGACTGGATCCGGGTGAGTAGCTCCCGCACGGTCCAGCCCGGCTCCAGCCGTATCCGCACGGGAATCGTATCGGCCAGCAGCCCGGTCATCTCGTCTGCTCCACCGAGTTCCGGCGGACGGCCCGGCACGACGGCGCCGAAGACGATATCCGCGCGGCCGGTCAGACTCGCCAGGACCAGCGCCCACAGCGCCCGCACCACGGTTTCGACCGTGACACCGGCGGCCACCGCGTAGGCGGCCATCGCGGCTGTTTCCTCTTCGCCGAGCGCATGTACCGATTCCCCGTACCCGCTCTCGGGCTGCTCGGGCTGCTCGGGCGGGAAGAGTACCGCGGCGAGTTCGGTGGGCCGGGCGCCGCGCAGAACCTCCGACCAGCGATCGCGGGCGGCCTCGGCATCGCCGTGCGCGCGCCACCGGAGATATTCGCGGTAGGCGGGTGGATCGGGCAGCGCCGCCCCGTCGCCGTGCCGCGCGTACAGGGTCAGCAGATCCCGCAGCAGAATCGCCGCCGACGCGGTGTCGAACAGCAGCGGATGTGCGACCAGGACACAATGCGTACGCCCGGATACCGTGCGGTAGACCGTGAACCGCAGCGGTGGCGCGCTGTCGACGGCGAATCCGGTGCGGTGTTCGGTGGTCAGCAGGTCGGCCATCTCGTAGTCGCCGACATCCTCGACCACCCGCCACGGCACCTCGGCGGTTTCGACGACCAGCTGCACCGGGGTGCCGTCGGCGCCGGTGGTGAATACCGAACGCAGCGCCGGATGCCGGTCGGCGAGCGCCTGCGCGGCACCGTGCAAGCGGTCGAGGTCGACAACACCGCCGAGTTCCAGCGCGAACAGCATCGCATCGGCACCGTCCGCGGTGAGCTGGGAACGGAAGAACAGACCGGTACCCGACGGCCCCAGCGGCAACACCTCCACCAGGCGTGGATGCACCGCCTGCCAGGCCTCCAATTCCGCATCCGCCACGCGCATCAGCGGCGAATCGAACCGGCTCGCAGCGGGGTCCCCGGCGTGCCGGGCCAGCGCGCGCAGGGCGGCCAGCCAGTCACCGGCCAGTTCCCGGACCGCGGACTCGTCGACGATATCGGCGAGATAACCGAACGCCACGGTCAGCGCGCCGTCGGCCCGCACGGCGGCATCGATATCGACGACCAGGTCCACCGGCATACCGGGGTCGGGTTCGGCCGGGATATCGCCCAATTCACCGGTCGGTGACCAGGCCGGATCCGCACGCTCGGCCACTCCCCCGGCGCGGCAGGTGAAACCGATCTGCGCCGGCGCCGCGCCCGGCTCACCGGGGGCGGCCGGGTGCAGTGATCCGAAACCGGCTCCGCCGTCCGGAACCGCGCCGAGCTGCTCGCACACGGTCTGCACCAGGGCCGCGGTTTCGGCGCCACCACGCAATGCCGCCTCGACGGCGATACCGGACAGATCCAGCGCTACCGGATATTCGATGCTGAATCGGCCGACGGTCCGAGCGGTATCGACCTCGGACAGTATGGCGGACGAACGGCTGTCCCCGTCGAGCCGGACCCGGGTGAAAACACAGTCCACACCGCGCCGTAACCGCCAATTCCGCACCGCCAACGCCAATGCGGCCACCAGCGGATCGTCGGCACCGGTGCCGTACCGGCCGGGCAGTTCGGCCCGGACCTTACCGGCGATCCCGGCCGGCACCTCGACCACGAACCGGCACACCGCCGCATGGGTATCGACGGCCGGATCCACCGGGCGGGCACCCAGCAGCGGGTCGGGCGTGGCCAGAATGTCACGCCAATAGGCGTTTTCGCGTTCCCGGTCCGCGGTGGCCAGCCTCTGTGCGCAGGTCCGGAACGGTATCCCGGTGGGCGGTAGTTCGACATCGAGCCCCGCCGCAATCTGCTCCCACGCCCGCGCCAGATCGTCGACGACAACACGCCAGGACGCGGTATCGACGACGTACTGATGCACGGCCAGCAGCAGCGCATCCCGCGCACCGGGCCGGCGCAGCCAGGTGGCGGCGACCATCCGGCCACCCAGCGGATCGAGTTGGGCCACAGCCGCGTTGGTTGCCGCCCGGACTATCTCGGCCGGCCCGGTACCGCCGGTACCCGCCGGAACCTCGACCTCGGAGATCAGCACACCCGCCCCCGGCGGGTAATCGGGCACGTCGAAGCGATACCCGTCGCCCTCGGTCACCACCCGGGCGCGCAACATTTCGTGGCGGGCCAGTACCGCCCCCACGGTGGCGGCCAGGCCGGCGCGATCGATACCTTCCGGCAGTAACAGCATCACGCTCTGCGCGAACCCCGGGAAAACCCCGCCGGCGAGATACCGGCCGAGGAGCGGGGTCAGCGGGCCGGCGCCGCCTCGCAGATCGGGGCCACCGGGCAGCCCCGAGTCACCCGGGAGTTCCAGCGACCACCGGGTTGCGAGGCGGCCGCCGGCGACGACTTCCGCTGCGGCTCCGGCGCTCCCTCCGTTCACTGCTGCAGCCGACGCCTCTGCGGCGACATGGGAATCCGGCCACTCGAACACGGATTGGGGCAGCCCGCCGTGGCCGGGTTCGTACCCGGTAGCGGGCAGGTTTTCGTCGGTGTGCACGAACGCGGCGGACGTCGCGGCGGCGGGTCGTGATTCGGCAAGGAGGGCCGGTGGTTCGCCACCGTGGGCCTGCCGCCGTGGATCGGCGCTGTCCAAGAATTCGATTTCCGGGCCCCGCGGTGTTTCGGCGTGCCGGGCCCGGGCGCCCGTCCGGTACATCCGGGTGCCCGGTCGGCCGTTGGTGCCGGGGACAGCGACGAAACGTGCCGCGGTCAGTGCGGGCAGATTCGCATAGCCCTGCGCCAGGACCGGGCCCGCCAGATAGAGTTCGCCCACTTCACCTGCGCGGACCGGCCGCAACCGGGCATCGAGAACCAGCATCTCGACCCCCGCCGCCGCGGTTCCGAGGGTGCTCGGCCGGTCCGCAAGCGCCGGTCCGGTATTCGTGGCGACGATCCCGGCCTCGGAACAGCCATAGGAGGTGACGAAACACAGGTCTCCCGACCGGCGCCCGGCCGGTGCGGATCCGTTCCGATCACCCACGACGGCAACGAGTACGAGATCGTCGAGCCCGGCCGGGTCCACCGATTCCGCGACGGCCGCGGTGGTGATCAGATGGGTCACCTGTTCCCGGTGGATCAGTTCGCCCAGTTCACGCCCGCCCGATACACCGGCCGGGGCGATGACCAGGGTCGCGCCCGCGGTACAGGTGAGCAGTAGTTCGAGAACCGCGATATCGACGGTCGGCGGGCAACTGTGCACAACCCGGGAATCACTGGATATCGCATAACTGTCGCCGACGGCAGCGACCACCGCGCCGAGCCCGGCATGCGGGACCACGATGCCGACGGGTTCACCGGTGCGATCGCAGGGATAGGTGATATACGCGGGATGGCGCTCGTCGAGTGCCCGGATCCGGTCGGCATAGGAGAGGGGATGCCGCGGCCGCCGGGCGATACGGTCGGCCTGGACGGGGTCGTCGAGTTCGATCCAGTACAGAGCGCGGCCCAGGACCCGCCGGTATTTCGAGGTGGTCAGACCGAAGGCTGCCCCCGAATCGGTGGCGATGGCGGCGATCCGGCCGGCCGGGGCGGCGGGATCGAGGAAAACGTGGGCAGCACCGGTTTTGGCGACGGCCCATACCGATAGCACCGATTCCGGGCTGCGCGCCATCCCGATCGCCACCACATCGCCCGGTCCGATACCGCGTTCGATGAGTTCCCGCGCGACCTGCGAGGACTGTTCGTCGAGTTCCCGGTAGGTCAGCTCCAGCTGATCGGCGGGCGCGCCCGTCGGGTTGTAGCGGATCGCTACCTCATCCGCGGCGGCTTCCACCGCCGCGGTCAGCAACTGGCCCAGCGGAGGGGTGCCCGCACGACGCCGGCGACTGCCACGAGGAGAACGACGGGCAGTTTCCATTCGAGTGCATTCACCCTCTCGCATCGAACCCGGATCCGGCCCCCGCGTGCCCGAACAGCGGAGAACCGGTGTGCCCGGGGCGAGCGCGGTCCGGCCATCATATCGGCCGAACCGGTCTTGCGATCA
This sequence comes from Nocardia carnea, assembly GCF_029868325.1. Classification (GTDB taxonomy): domain Bacteria; phylum Actinomycetota; class Actinomycetes; order Mycobacteriales; family Mycobacteriaceae; genus Nocardia; species Nocardia carnea_C. Next base: position 3,052 of record NZ_JARWNW010000145.1, on the reverse strand, counting down.
GTTCACAGCCAGCCGCGGCGAATCGCCTGCACCCCGGCCTGGAACCGGGTACTCGCGCCGAGCCGTTCGAGCAGCCGAGCGGTTCGCCGGACCACCGTGCGGCGTGACATCCCGAGCCGGCGCGCGATCGTATCGTCGGTCGCGCCCATGCTCATCATCGTGAGAATGGCTCGGTCGCGTTCGTCGAGTTCGTCGGCGGCCGGCTGCACCGAGATGGGCGCCGACAGTGTCCACAGCACATCGAAACTGCGGACCAGCAGATCCAGCAGGGGTGATCCGCTGATCCGCAAGGCCATCGGATCGGGCCGGCGTTCGTCGGAGTGCAGGACGAGGCTGGCGCGCTCGTCGTCGGCGACGATCAGCTTGAACGGCGGATCGGGCAGGGTGCGGGCCTGCGCGCCGCGGGCGTTGGTGGCCAGCGTATGCCGTAACCGGTCCGCATCCTGGTAGATCGTGTCCTGGTAGAGGATCCGGTAGCGCACGCCTTCGGCCATCCGGGCCTGTTTGAGATCGGTGATCCGGCTGTCGCGTTCGGCATCGCTGAGATGCGGGGTGCGCTCCACCATTTTCACGCCGTACGCCGCGTTGGCGTGCAGTGCCTCGAAATCGGCGAGCAGTTCGGCCCGTTCGAATACGGGCACCACCGCACCGTTCCAGCCCTGAGCGCGGCGCACCGACCGGAAGGTTTCGCTGAGCCGGGCCGCGGCGGCGTGCATGGTGCTGATCTGCTGCCGGCGCCGGCGGGCTTCGGCTTCCGACAGCGATTCCGGGGCATGCGCGTCCCAGCGCGGTGTGCCATCGGTATCCACCACCCGGATTACCGCGCGCAACTCCGACAATTCGTCCAGGGCCGTTTCGACGGCGGAGTCGGACAGACCGGTGTGCCGCGCGATATCGGCGGTACCGGACCGCGGCCGCTGCACCAGGGTCGCGTAGACGCGTCCGTGGATCGAGTCGGGTTCGAAGATTTCCGCCAGTTCGGTCACGCCGGAGTTTCGTAGGTCTCCTTGCAGCCCTGTGGGACCGGTAAGGATCGGACGGTCGAGAGAGTTCGAGGAACTCAGTGCGAGGGTCCCCACTCCAGTGGCACCCCCTTGGAAGCCATCCACGTCATCGGATCGATTTTGTTCCCACCCTGGTCCCAGATCTCGAGGTGCAGATGCGGACCGGTGGATTGGCCGCGGTTACCGACGGTGGCGATCACATCGCCCGCCTGCACCCGCTGCCCTTCTGCGACATAGATATCGTTCACGTGGCCGTAGACACCGGTGGTGCCGTCGTCGTGCAGGACCCGGACCCACATACCGAACCCGGAGGCAGGCCCGGCCTCGATCACCGTGCCGTCGGCGACCGATTTGATCGGCGCGCCCAGTGCATCGGCGAAATCGATGCCGTAGTGCATGGCACCCCAGCGGCTGCCGTAACTGGAGCTCACCATCCCCGCCACCGGACGCACGACCGGCGCGGGAGCGAACTGCTGGTGCAGCTGTTTCAGGGTCTGTTCGGCATGGGCCAGCGGCGCGGCAACCTCGGGCGGCAGGTTGCTCAAACCGAAGGGTGCGGCGACAGGAGCCGGGGCCGCGATCTCGGCGGCCTGAACGGGAGCCGGTGCCGGAGCTGCTACATGCGCCGCCGCCGGCTGTTCGGCGGGCTGTGCGATCTCCTCGGTGACCGGGGGTGCGGGTTCGGCCTCGGCGGCCTCCTTTTCACCACCACCCGGGAGCAGCGGAGCGGCATAGGCCAGCGCCGGCGCGACCTGCGAGGCGGTACCGATGATCGCGCCCGCCGCGACCGCGGCGCCGGCAGCCGCCCGGACCTTCTCGACGGCGGTGGCTGCGGCCCGGTGACGATGTGGCCGCACGCGGACCTCGTCGCCGATGAGGCTCATAACGGTGATGGAACCGGTGCCTGATCGATGGTGCGCCACTGTCCGTCCTCGCTATCCGGTCAACATGTTCACGAATGCCCCACGTGCGGACCCAGACTCGAGCCCGGTAAACGTAACGTTTAGGCATCCGTTGTGACGGTAACTCTACCGCCCCGTGACCATATCGCAACCTTCCCCCGGAAAGACCTGGTCAGCGGCCTGAAATCCCGGTGTGAAACGGTCACGATCGCGCGAACTTCCCGTGACCTTACCGGCCGCGGGCCAGCCGCCGGCGAAGGAGTCGGCACGCCCTTCGCAGCCGCCCGGCCCGCATCACCCCCGGCCACGTCGCCGAAGCGCTACCGGACACCCCCATGTTCACCCCCCGCGACAACCCGGCCGGCCGCCGAGGCATTTCCGAGCCGCATAAGACGACCGGCCAGTTCGGCGGGACCCCAAAACATCCACCACCGAACATCTTTCATTCGCAACCCCCTGTTATTGATAACCGATTTCGATTAGACTCGGCCCGGCAGATCTGCCGCGGGTTTCCGCATCACCTGTCGCACAGACCAGTTGACCTCAGGAGGTCGCCGTGTCCTTAGATGTCCCCACCGCCCTGCTGGAACGCGCCGAAAGTGGCGAGATCACCGACGCCGAATTCGTCGAATGCGTCCGCACCTCACTGCCCTACGCCTGGGAGGTCGTCAGCCGCGTCGCCGGTGAACTGCAGACCGGCACCATGGAATTCGCCGACAACGAAACAGCCCCGCCGGACGAGACGGCACGTGGCCAGCTGCTGCGCGCCCTGGCCTCCGATGCCATCCGAGGCGGGCTGGAACGGCATTTCGGCGTGAAGCTGGCATTCCAGAACTGTCATCGCGTCGCGGCGTTCCCACTCGCGTCCGTCGGCGGTGAGACGTACAACCGGTTCATCAGCCCGCGCAACCAGTTGCTCAACCAGAGCCCGGAACTGCGCAACTGCTGAGAACACCGGTCCCCGGCGGCGTTTAGGGGCGGGGGGCGCGGGTTTCGGGGGTGAGTGGTTATCACGCCTCACGACTCCGCCGTCACCTCTTCGATGCGGTGGCGGCGGTGCCCGGGCGCCCACGTCGTGTGGCTGCTCCATGCCATCTAGAGAAAAGTAGGAATCCCGTGACCGCCTCACCATCAACCCCCAGCGAC
>NZ_JARWNW010000144.1 GCF_029868325.1 Nocardia carnea | reverse complement strand
CGCCTTCACCAAACCCAGAATCTCGGTCCGGAAATCCTCCAGCCGATCCGACCAGCGCAAACCACCCCGCGCCACCGCACCGAACCGCAGATGCACACCCTCCACCCGCGGCGAATACACAAAGATCTCGTACTTCGGCCGTGGCTGCGGGAGTTCGGCGATCTCCTGGGGTTCGACCTTCACCGAGATGAATTCCCGGGCCGCGCCGTCGGCGTCGGTGACGTAGTAGTTGGTGCGCAGGGTGGCCCGGATCAGGCCCAGTATGGCCCGCAGGATACGGTCCGCGTCCAGGCTGACCACCTGGTCGATCCGCTCACGCACCTGCTGTTCGAGCCGGTCGGCGTCCTCGGCCGAATACCGGTCCGGGTCGAACCGGGCAGCGAACAACCGCGCGAACAATCGCGCGGTATCCGGGTAGGTATGCAGGACACGGGCGATATTGACCTGGCTGTAGGGGAATCCGGCCTGCTGCAGGTATTTCGCATAGGTGCGCAGAACGGCGACCTCACGCCAGGTCAGACCGGCGCGTAGGACGAGTTCGTTGAGGCCGTCGGCCTCAGCCCGGCCGTACCAGATGGCATCGAACGCCTCGGTGAACCGGTCGCGGACCCCGGCCGCGGCACTGGCCCGTGTACCCGGTGCGACCTCGAGCAGTTCGGCGTCGAGGTCCTGATCGAGGGCGGCGCGCAACAACTCCGCGCTCGCCAGCAAACCGAAATCGTAGATCCACCGTTCGCTGGCGGTACCGATACCGTCGGCTTCCCGCCGGATCCGGTACGGCCGTTCGTCGAGTACCTCCACACCGAGGCTCTGGAGCACCGGCAGCACCTGGCTCAGCGAGATCCCGGCGCCGCCGATATAGAGCGTGAACCGCCAGGAGCCGGCGGGTGCCTCCGCGACGCGGTACAGGTGCTGGTCGATATTGCCGGTCCGCAACCGCTCCAGACGGTCGATATCGGCCAGGGCGCGCCGCGCGCTGAAATCCTGTTTGTAGGCGTCCGGGAACGCTTCGCAGTAGCGGCGCACGATCTGCGGGTCCAGGACGGTCGAGGCACTCACCTCGTCGTTGAGATGGTCGTCCCAGGTGCGGCTCGCCTCGCCGAGCAGGTTCTGGATGCGCAGCCGTTCGGGTTCGGAGATCTCCTCCGCCGAGGACACCCGCACCGGTTCGGCGGTATCGGCACCGGGCAGCCGGATGGTGAAATACACGCTCGCGAGCTCGCTTTCGCTCACCCGGGCCGAGTAGTCGATGGAGGCACCGCCGAGTTCGCGGACCAGGATGTCCTGCATCTCCAGCCGGACCGCGGTGGTGTAGCGATCCCGTGGCAGGTACACCATCGCGGCGACGAAGCGCCCGTACGGATCGACCCGCAGGAACAATCGAACCTGCCGGCGCAGCCCCACATTGAGTACCGCGGCCGCGATGCGGCGCAGCGTGGCCGCATCGCAGGCGAACAGTTCGGTACGCGGGAAGCCCTGCATGACCTCGAGCATCGCCTGACCGGAGAACGAATCGAGATCGAAACCGCTCCCGGTGATGGCCGAACGTACCCGGGTGCCCACCACGGGGATATCGAGGACGTTCTCGTGCAGCGCCGTCACGGTGAAGACACCGATGAACAAGTGCTCACCACGGATCTCGCCCGCATCGTTCACATCGGCCACACCGATGAAGAACGGGTAGACCGCCCGCTGCATGGTGACCGGGATCAGGCCCTGGGTCATCCGCAGCAGCCGTGGCGCACCGGTGACGACCGGAACCTGGAAACCGATCCCGGTACCCGGATGCAGCACCCCGAGTGCGGAATCCGGAACGAATTCCGGCACCGATTCACCGGCTTCGGCGCGGTAACGCGCGTAGCCGAGCACGGTGAAGTTGCCGGCGGCCATCCAACGCAGCAACCCGGCACAGTCGGAAGGTGCGATATCGGCATCTGCCGTGACCACGGTGTCACCGGCCCGGTCGAGTCCGGCCGCGAGATCGTGGAGCACGGCGTGGATCGCCTCGGTATCGTTGCTCACCTGCCGCACATCGCCGATCACCCCGGGTACCGCGGCGGCGATCTCGTCGAATAGCTCGGCACTGGTCGCGGGGTGCAATTGCAGGTGAATCCAGGATTCGCGGCCGGTCGCCGAACCGGTGTGCTCGGCATCGGCATCGTGCGGCCAGGCCGCCCGGAGCCGCCCGTCGGCATCCCGTTCCACGGTGACGATGGGATGGATGACCTCGCGCACCGTACCCCCCAGCCGGGCCAGCAGGGCCGTGACCGAATCCACGAGCATCGGCATATCGTCGGTCACGATCTGCACCGCGGCGCCCAGCCCGGACCCGTCGTCGGGGTGGTGGACCCGCACCGAACCCTGACCCGGCTGCCGGGTCAGAGCCAGTGCGAGATGCGCCCGGAAGGTGAGCTCGACGCTGGAGATCTCACAGTCCGCCTCGTCGGTGCCCACATGCCGGAAATATCCCTCCTCCAGAGCATGGAGGCCGGCACGGAGGTTGTCCGGCAGTTCGGCAACCCAAGCCTCGCTGGACAATTCGGACGAGACCGTCATTTCCCACTCCCTTGGATGCGGATTTTTCGGAAGACATACCGACGCCGCCCCGAGGGTAGTCCCGCAACCGGGTCGCGGGAAAAGATCTACGGCATTACCCGCGGGTCAGTTTGCGATGCGTCACTCGGTGCGGCCGTGCGGCTTCCGGGCCGAGGCGTTCGATCTTGTTGGCCTCGTAGGCCTCGAAGTTGCCCTCGAACCAGAACCATTTGGCCTCGTTGTCGGCGTCACCCTCCCAGGCGAGGATATGCGTGCAGGTACGGTCCAGGAACCACCGGTCGTGGGAGATGACCACGGCACAGCCGGGGAACTGTTCCAGCGCGTTCTCCAGCGATCCGAGGGTTTCCACGTCCAGGTCGTTGGTGGGCTCGTCGAGCAGGATCAGGTTGCCCCCCTGCTTCAGGGTGAGCGCCAGGTTGAGGCGGTTGCGTTCACCACCGGAGAGCACCCCGGCCGGCTTCTGCTGATCCGGGCCCTTGAACCCGAAGGCGCTCACATAGGCACGTGACGGCATTTCCTGCTGACCGACCTCGATATAGTCGAGCCCATCCGAAACCACTTGCCACACAGTCTTGTTCGGGTCGATACCTGCCCGGGACTGGTCGACATAGCTGAGCCGGACGGTCTCGCCGACCTTCACGGTGCCGCTGTCCGGCTCCTCCAGACCGACGATGGTCTTGAACAGGGTGGTCTTACCCACGCCGTTCGGGCCGATCACACCGACGATGCCGTTGCGCGGTAGCGTGAACGAGAGATCCTTGATCAGCTGGCGATCGCCGAAGCCCTTGTCCAGATGCTCGACCTCGACCACGACACTGCCCAGTCGCGGGCCGGCCGGAATCTGGATCTCCTCGAAGTCCAGCTTCTTCATCTTCTCGGCCTCGGCGGCCATTTCCTCGTAGCGGCCCAGCCGCGCCTTGTTCTTGGCCTGGCGGGCCTTGGCGCCGGAGCGCACCCACGCGAGTTCGTCCTTCAGCCGCTTCTGCAGCTTCTGGTCCTTCTTGCCTTGCACGGCGAGGCGTTCGGCCTTCTTCTCCAGGTAGGTGGAGTAGTTGCCCTCGTACCCGATGGCCCGGCCGCGGTCGAGCTCGAGAATCCAGCCGGCGACATTGTCCAGGAAGTACCGGTCGTGGGTGACGGCCAGCACAGCACCCGCGTACTGCGCCAGGAACTGTTCCAGCCACAGCACGCTCTCCGCGTCGAGATGGTTGGTCGGCTCGTCCAGCAGCAGCAGATCGGGCTTGCTCAGCAGCAGTTTGCACAGCGCCACACGGCGGCGCTCACCACCGGAGAGATTGGTGACCGGCTCGTCCGGCGGCGGGCAGCGCAGCGCATCCATCGCCTGTTCGAGCTGTGAATCCAGATCCCAGGCATCGGCGTGGTCGAGATCCTCCTGGAGTTTGCCCATCTCGTCCATGAGCTCGTCGGAGTAATCGGTGGCCATGAGTTCGGCGATCTCGTTGAACCGGTCGAGTTTGACCTTGATCTCGCCGAGGCCCTCCTCGACATTGCCGCGGACCGTCTTCTCCTCGTTCAGCGGCGGCTCCTGCTGCAGAATCCCCACACTGGCGCCCGGCGCGAGAAAGGCTTCGCCGTTGTTCGGCTGATCCAATCCGGCCATGATCTTCAGCACGCTGGATTTACCGGCGCCGTTGGGGCCGACGACGCCGATCTTGGCGCCGGGAAGGAAGTTCAAGGTGACATCGTCGAGCACGACCTTGTCGCCGTGCGCCTTACGAACCTTCTTCATTTGGTAGATGAACTCAGCCATGGCGATCACCCTATCCGTCAAACATCGGTGCGGTTTCACACGTCGGCGTTCACCGGCCGGTCGCCGGATGCCGACTTCTCCCCCAGTGGATGGTCCTGCTCCCCCGCCACCCCGTCCCCGGCCGTCCCAGCGTCCGGATCGGCCGGATTATTCCCGGTCACCATCGCATACCCGGTGCGCCGGCGCACCACCTGGGCGGTGCAGCGGGTGAGGTCGGGCCCCACGGTATGGGCCCGCATCTCCAGGTCCCGGCGTTCGGCACCGTCGCGGGTGCGGTACTCGTTCGACCGCAGCTGCCCCTGCACGATCACCGGATCGCCGCGGTGAATGGAGGCGTCCACACCGGCCACCAGGCGCCGCCAGCAGCTCACCGTCAGGAACAGCATCCCGTTGTCCACCCATTCACCCGATTCCCGGTCGAGCCGGCGCGCGGTGCTGGCCAATCGGAAGCTCAGCACCTGCTCGCCGCCCGCGAGATCGCGCTTGACCGGCTCGGTCACCACCGTACCCACCACTGTCGCCAGAGTTTCGTACACGAATCCACCCCTTCGTCGAGCCCGGCATCGCCGGGCAACCCCCGCCCCGAGATTCCGGGGACGCATTCATCGTGCCCGCGGCCGGGCCACCGCGGCGGACGGAATGCGGATCTGTGGACAACTCCACGGCATCGGCGAACTTGTGGAATTCACACCCCTCAGCCTGCCCGGCAGCGCCCCGGCATTGCAGCCGGAACCGGCGAGAAGCGGGCCTCGAGCGCCGGCCGGCGCGGAGCTCGGTCGGCCACAGCGGGGTAAGGCCGCTGGAGCCATCGGGCATCCGGGTAGCTCAGAGCACCGGCAGCTCGGTATTCGCCCCGCACAGCACGACCACCGGACGCTGACCTGCCGGCGGAACGTAGGCACCGCTGAGAATCGCCGCCAAGGCCACCGCTCCGGACAGTTCCACCACGATCCGGAATTCCCGCCACAGGTAGTCGCGGGCCTCGGTGATCGCGTCGTCGGTGACCAGTACCGAGCGGACCCCGTAACGGCGGGCGATATCGAACGAGATCTCCCCGAGCCGGGTGGCGCCCAGGGCGTCGGCGGTGATACTGGAGATCTCGACATCAACCGGTTTGCCCGCGGCCAGGGCCGAATGCATCGTCGGAATACCTTCGGGTTCCACCCCGACGATCTCCCGGCGCCGACCGGCGGCCGCCGCGATCCCGCCGACGAGGCCACCGCCTCCGACGGCGACCAGAACGGGCGGGCGGCCGCGCACCTGCTCCTCGATTTCCAGCCCGATCACGCCGGCGCCGGCCACCACCGCGGGCAGATCGTAGGCATGCAACTGGAGCGCACCGCGTTCCGCGGTGATCTCGCGCGCATGCTCGTAGGCCTCGGCATAGGTGGTTCCGTGCCAGCGCACCTCCGCACCGTGCGACCACATCGCCGCGACCTTGGTATGCGGTGCCGATTCGGGGACCACCACGGTGCAGGATTTACCCATCCCGGCCGCGGCCAGGGCCGCCGCGATCCCCGCGTTTCCCCCGGAGGCGATGACGACATCTTCCGGGCACACCCGCTCCGACAGCAGCGCGTTGTAGCTGCCGCGCACCTTGAACGTGCCGCCGTGCTGCAGATACTCCAGTTTCAAGGTGACCGGTACCGGCCCGCCCGGCCCCGGGACGACGGTGTGGAACACCGGGGTCTTACGGATATGCCTGCCGAGCCGCCGCCGGGCCGCGCGGACATCGGATCGGTAGATGCGGCGTAACGGTGGCAAGGGTGTCACTGGGGTCTTCTGTTCGGTCATCTACTTCATTGCCCGATCTCGCTTGGCCAATTCGGCGAACATGGCATTGTGCGCGGCCAGTTCCGCATCGTCGTCACGTTCCGCCGCACGGTCGGTGCGGCGGGCCAGCCGGGCGTGGCGGCGCGGCCCCAGGGTGAGCAGTGGCAGCAACACAAACACCCCCCGCCCATCGCCCCGGGGCCCCGCCCCACAGGCCCCCGGGGGCGGGGGACCCCCCACGGCGGGATGGCAGTCCAGACCGCGACAGCGGG
>NZ_JARWNW010000143.1 GCF_029868325.1 Nocardia carnea | reverse complement strand
AACAACCCCCCCATCCCCCCAAAAACCCCCCCCCCCCCCCCCGGGCCCCCAAAAACGCCCCCCCCCGCAGGGCCGCATCCGGCGTCCGGCGGTATCGGCTACCGGGTGGTGGTGTCGACCACGGCGCCGCGGGCGATGTTGTCGGCGACCTCGGCTTCCCAGCTGGTAACCGCGCGTTCGGTATCGATCTCGAACTCGAACCGTTTCGTCATATCCTCGGTGATGTCCTCGACATCGACGTAGAACTGCTTGTACCAGCGGCGCAGCTGGTATACCGGGCCGTCCTCCTCCGACAGCAGCGGATTGTCGATCGGTGCCTTGTTCTTCCAGATCTCGACGTCCTGTTCGAAACCCACCTCGACACCGCGGGCGAACTGCGCCGCCATCGCGTCGGCATCCGCGTCCGACATCCCCTCCGGCTTCTTCACCATGGCGCCGTACTGCAGGACGAAGGAGTTCGAGGTGACCGGATAGTGGCAGTTGATCAGCACCGTTTCGATCGTCCTGCCGCCGGCCTCGTTCCACAGCCAGTCGATCATGTAGGACGGGCCGAAATACGAGGCGTCCGAACGCAGCGAGGAGTTCGGATCGTCGTAGTTGGTGCCGACATTGATATCGCCGCGCGGTGTGGACCGCATGTACTGCGTGGCCACATGACCTTCGAAAACGTTCTTGAAATAACGCGGGAAGGAGTAGTGGACGTAGAAGAAGTGGGCCATATCCACCACGTTGTCCACGATCTCGCGGCAGTGTGATCCCTCGACCAGCAAGGTGTTCCAGGTCCAGTCGGTCCACTCGGCCGTGCCGTAACCGTCGATCTGCGGAATCGTCACCTCATCGGTCGGCTTGCTGCCCTGCGGATCGTTCCAGACGAAGAGCTGGCCGTTGCGTTCCAGCGTCGGCCATGCCCGGGTCTTCGCCAGCGGCGGCACCCGGCGGGCATACGGGATTCCCGTACATTTGCCGTTGCCGCCCCAGCGCCAGTCGTGGAACGGGCAGGCGATGGAATCACCTTTGACCGTGCCGTGTGCAAGATTTCCGCCCATATGGCGGCAGTACGCGTCGATCACGTGCAATGCGTCGTCGGATTCGGACCGGAACACCACCAGGGTGGTGCCGAAGGCCTTGACCTCGTGCGGTCGGCCGTCCCGGAACGTTTTCGCCAGACCCAGGCAGTGCCAGCCGCGGGCGAACCGGGTCGGGGCCGCGGCCGCTTCGATCTGCCTGATTTCCTCGTCGTCGTGCTGGGTTTCCCCATTTGCTACGTGAGCCGGCATCGGAACCTCCATTGTTCCCACCAGAGTTGTGTGTCTGCGCCTGATGGTGACGCGGGTCGGCGCGCTGCGTGGGGTGAGGTCCCGGTCAGTGGGCTGAATTCGCCGCGGGTGGCTGCCTTCGGTTGTCGCGCGCCGGCAGCCGAGGCATTCGGGCGCGAGCGGCGAGCCGGCCGAGATCCGCGCAGCGTGTCGGCCGGCCGCCGGGGAGACGGTGGCTCCTATCCTGGGACCGGGGATCGGCCCGCCGGCCGATGGGGCGTTCGACCGGGAATCGTCATCGGAGAGTGATCGCGCCACGCTGAACGGAAGGTAGAACGGATGCAGCCAATCCCCGCGGGCAACCACATCGTGGTCGGTGTCGACGGATCGGAGACCTCGCTGGCGGCCGCCGAATGGGCGACCACGTTCGCCCGCAAGCTCGCCCTGCCGCTGCACCTGGTGCATTCCTCACCGGCTCCGGGCCCGATGCCCGAGATCGCGATGACCCCCGGCGAGCTGGCGGAGCGGTACCGCGTGTATCGCTCGGAATTGCTGACCACCGCCGAAGACGCGGTGCGCCGATGGGCACCGGATATCGACCTGACCTCGGTCGCCGACAGCGAGCCGCCTGCGGCCGGGTTGCTGAAAGCGGCCCGGGGCGCCGCGATGATCGTTATCGGTGCGACCGGCGCCGGGGCGGTCGAACGGTGGATCCTCGGATCGACCGCATTGCGGGTGGTCGATCAGGCGCAGTGCCCGGTGGCGGTATGGCGCGGAGATCCCGGGCATCCGTCCCCGGACGATCGCCCGATCGTGGTGGGTTGCGACGGCAGTCCGCTGTCGGCCGGGGCGACCGAACTCGCCTTCGCCTGGGCACAGCTGTTCTCCGTCCCGGTCGTCCCCGTGCGGACCTGGACCGACAGCGCGGCGGCCGGGGATTCGGTCCCCACGGCGATGCAGGTGTTCGGGCCGACCGCGATGACCGTCGATTGGGAAACCATCGCCCGCGCGGAGTCCGGAATACTGTCGACCATCGTCGCGCCGTACCGGGAAAAATTCCCCGGCGTCGCCGTCGAGGAGCGGTCCCGGCGCGGTTCCGCCGTCCGGGAACTGCTGCGGGCGCTCGACGAGGGACAGATGCTGATCGTCGGTCACAAAGGCCGGGGGCGTCTGCGTGGCGCCCTGCTCGGGTCCACGACGCAGAACCTGCTGCACCGGGCTCAGGGGCCGCTCATCGTCTATCGCGGGCCCGGCAACTGACGGCCGCCCGAGTACCAGCCGCTCACCGCGCTGCCGAGGCCGAGGCACCGGGGGCGGCGGCGATCGTCCGGATAGTCGTGGACAGCGGCGGTCAGCCGGTAGCGAGAGCGAACCACGCGGATGCTGCCAGCAGGATCACGGTGATCGCGAGAACCGCGCGGGTCGTGTAAACGTGTCGCATAGGGGCCCCGTTCAGACGAAGTCGAAACGTTCGGTGTGCAGACGTTCGGCGGGAACGCCGAGATCGGCCAGGGCCTCTTCCACGGCGGTGACCATGGGCCCCGGCCCGCAGGCGAAATACTGTCTCCGGGGATAACCGGCCGGCAGATGCCGGGCCAGTACGGCACGGTCGAGGTAACCGTGTTCGCCGGACCAGCCCGCGGGCGGCCGCTCCGGAACCCGGACCACCGTGAGATCCAGCCGCGGCTCCATTGCCCGGATCTCGTCGTCCAGGGTCGCTTCGGACAGGGCCCGGACGGCATGGAACAGCAGGACCGGGCGGCGGTCTTCGCGATCCGCCATGGTGCGCAGGATGCTCACCATGGGGGTGATGCCGATACCGCCCGCGATCAGTACGAACCCGGGGCCCTCGTTGCGGTCGGGAGTGAAGACGCCGTGCGGGCCGGAGATATAGGCGCGCGTTCCCACCGGGATATCGCCGACGGTCGAGGTGAAATCGCCCAGCGCCTTGATCGTCATCTCGACCCGCCGGTGTTCCTCGGCACTGGAGGAGAAGGAGAACGGGTGCGCGGTGATCGAGAACGGTGCGCGGTTCACCACGAGCCATCCGAACTGTCCCGGCTGGAATCGGAATCCGTCATGACCCACCGGCGCCAAGCCCAGCGTATGCGCGTTCCCTCGTTCGGCGGTGACCCGCTCGATGCGCCAGGGCCGGCGCAGCCGCAGCAGCGGTTCGACTACCCGCACCCATACGAGCAGTAGCACCAGTGCCAGCGTCATCAATGCCCACAACCATTTCTTCCACACCGCGTCGAGGTAGTAGTCGACGAGGAACATATGGGCGAGCGCGCACGCGACCACCAGCACGGACAGCACGCCGTGGCAGACCTGCCAGATCTCGTAGCGGATACGCAGGCGTTTACGCCAGACGGAGCTGGCGATCAGGATCAGCAGCAGGACCGTCGAGGCGCCCGCGAACCGCGCCCGCGGCGGAGCCTGCACCAGGTTGAGCAGACCGATGATGTCGGTACCCGCGATCTGCAGCAGCACCGGATGGGCGAGGATGAACGCCAGCGCCACATAGGACACCTGCCGGTGGAATTGCACCAGCGCGTCCTCCCCGAACGGCGCCGCGACGGCCCGGAACCGGGCAACCAGCGCGAATTGCAGGCCCAGCATCGACATTCCGACGAACCCCAGGGCGACCGAGAATTCCGTCAGGAATCCGCGATCGGCGTCGGCGACACCGATCGCGGCGAATACCAGCGGGATGATCGCGGCTGCCAGGTACAGCCCGAACCAGGCTGTACCGCGAGCGATGAGCGACAACTCGTCCTCCTGGCGATTCGACTCGACCGATGTCTGCGAAAACCGGGACCGGGCCCGGCGGAATTCTATGGCGCGCCGGATGCTCGGGTCGCCGCGCCACGCAAGGACCGGGGCACGGGTTCAGGATGCGCGACCCGCCGATCGAGGTATGGCGCTGAATGTCGAAAACGTCTACACGCGTCTTTCGCCCAGGCTTCGGAAAAGGTCGGGCTACGGGGATCTTGTGTTTTTCCGCCGAGCATCACAATTCGGTGGTTGATATCCGAAAGGCGCTCGTAATTCGATGAAGATAAGATTCGGTACCCGGCCGTATCGTCCTGTTCGTTATGTGCGGGAAGCGGTCGTCTAACAGTTCTGATAATCCGTCCCGAAGAAGCCCCGCCAAATGTGAGCTCATTGCAAGAAACCGTGTCAACGGCCGAAGAACGCCGTGGTGGGGGCGCGTTTCTTTGCGGGACCGACGAAAAACTTTTCGTCCGTGTGTGGTTCGGTGAAATGAGGTGCTGACGCGGTCTTTACGAGGTGCTAATCTGCACACGGGAACCTCCCCGGAACGGGGACCCAGTGGGACGATGGCTCTGCCGGACACGGTTATTGCGAATACCGCCACCGAAGGATTCGCGGGGCCTCGTCGTTTCGAGCGATTTCTCAGCCGGAGAACAATTCGAACGTTTCGTCGGAGGAAGCGAGGAACGTCATGAGTGCGATTATCGGCCTCGGCTCGGCGGCCGCGGGAGCGGCCCTGAGCCTGGCGTGGGGCCTACTGGGCATCATCATCTGAAGAAAGGAGGCGTCGTCCACCTGAACAGCAAATATTCTGCCGCCCGAGTAAAGAGGACGCTGTCGTCGGCCGTGGCGCGCCATCATGAAGCGGCCACGGCCGGTGCGGCGTGCGCGATGCTCGGGGGTTATCGGGTCAGGCCGGCCCCCGCGGCGCCGTCGGTGAGTCGGTCGAGGCCGAATGCTTCGACGGGGCCCAGAGCGCCGGTGCCGAGGAGGCCGCCCTCCAGCGCGGTCCGGGCACCCCAGGCGAGGATTGCCGCGGTGAAGTCGTAGGGGTCCACGCCGGTGAGTGTTACCGAGGCGCGAGGGCGGCCCGCGGCATCGGATACAGCCGCGACCGCCCAGGTGCGAGTGCGGGCCCGGGCGCTGGGTGCCGGGCCGCCGGTCGAGCCCTTGACGATACGGGTCAGCACGGTTTCGGCCAGCTGCTTCACCGGCTCCACCCGGGCGATCCCGGCGGTGATCAGCGAGGTCGCCCGCAGGCCGTGGGCGGCAGGCCCGGGAAGACCGAGGTAGACATCGGTTTCGCGGAGCTGCGGATACGAGCGGGTCAGCGCGAAATGCTCCGAACCCGGCACGGACGCCCCGGTGCGGGTACGGCCCGCGACCTCGAAATCGCGCACCCGCGCGGCTGTTCGCTGTGGCACGACCCGGCCGCCGCGCAGGGCGAAACCGTCTTCGAACAGCATGCCCGCCATGGAAGCGCGGGTGCCGCCGCTGGTGCTGGGGTCGGCGATGAAATAACCGATATCGGCGCGAACGGCATCCGGCGCCTCGTCGAGCGCGAGCGCCGCGGCCAGATTGCCCGGCACATAATCGAATCCGAAGGCGGTGAGCAATGCGACACCCGCCCGGCGAGCCTCGTCGTCGTGGTCGAACACCGTGCGGATGAACGGGCCTTCTCCGGTGGAGTCGAAATAGTGTGCGCCCGCCGCGAGAGCCGCTGCCAGTGCGGGCTTTCCGTAACGCAGGAACGGGCCCACCGTTGTGATCAGTACATCGCCTCGGCCCAGTAGTGCACGGACCGAAGCGGGGTCGGTCACATCGGCCACCGCGGTTGCCGCGCCGCCGATCTCGGTAGCCAGTGTCGCGAGCGAATCTGCGTTTCGGCCGGCGAGTACCGGCGCGGTGCCGCGGGCGGTCAGCGCCTGCGCGATCAGGCGACCGGTGTAGCCGGTGGCTCCGAACAGCACGATCTTCGGCATGGGCTGCTACTTCCGTTCTGTCCATCGGTCGGGTGGTGCGGTATCACCGTGGCATGCACGACACTACGTCGGCCCGGCCTGCCCGCGGTGGACCGCCCGGAAGCGTGGCCGATCATGTCATCGCCCCGGTTCCAGTGGTCCTCCGGCGGCGCGCCACTCGATCAGCCCACCCGACATGTTCTTGGCTTCGAAACCGTACTCGAGCAGTAGGTTCGCGGCCCCGTAGGACCGCAGGCCGCCGGTGCAGAAGGTGATCAACAGCCGATCGTCGGGCAGCTCGGCGCACGTGTCCGTCAACTGCTCCAAGGGGAGATGGACTGCGCCGGGAATACGGGTCCGATTCCATTCGAATCGTCGCCGTACATCGACGATCAGCGCACCGGATCGGACGGCGCCGATTGCTTCCGTTGCGGTCAGCGAGGGTGCGCGATACAGGTAATGGCGGATGCTCATGCGGACAGGTCCTTTTCGTGGATTCGGAACGTCCAGGACCCCACCTTGCATCCGAGAACGATAGCTGCCAGAACGTGAACCGGCAGCAGCGGTTGGTGCATGGACAAGTTCCCTCACGACCTTCAGTATGCCTGAAGCTTAGCAGGGCTTTCAGAATGGCTGAAGGTTATCTGCGCCGCCCCTGCCGACCCCCTGGTGTCAGATCCCCGTCCCGCGAAACGCGTCCACGACAGCGGTGCCGATCCGGCGCTGCACTGGGTCGGCCGCTGCGCCGAACAGCCGCTCGTCCACCTCGGTGACCACCTCCTGGGCAGCCCGCAGCAGCCGCTCACCGTCCGCGGTGAGTTCGATCGCGGACGCCGACCCGGCGCGGGCGGTGCGGTCACGGACGAGTCCGGCAGCGACGAGTGCCTTCACCGCGGTATGTGCGCTCTGCACGCTGATTCCCGACATTCGCGCCAACTCGCTGAACGAGGCCCCCGGAACACCCGAAATGTGCCCGAGCAGGCCGAGGCGCCCGACGGTCAGGTCCAAGGCGGCCAGTCCCGCATTGAGTTCGGTCTCCACCCGCCGTGCCAGCGTCAGCACGATGATCGAAGCACTGGTCACCGGCGGCGTCCGGTCGTTGTCGGTACTCACCACTTCAGTTTCGCGCAGGCCGCCCGATTCACCGCTCGCAGGTGCCTCGGCTCCGGACTTCGTTACGCAGGCCATTCGTCCGTGACCGACCGGCGCGGACCCCACGATTCCGGCGCCGATCGGTTCCTGGCGACGTATTCCGCCGAATGGCGGTCGCAGCCCGTAGGTGTGGGTGGTTGTGGCGCGTCCGATAGGTTCACTGTGGGCCGGAAGTGCCGGTGGCCCCGGCGCGGCCGGGTGTAGAACGCGCAACCAGGAGGGTGGTATGGGGATCGAAGTACGCACCCTCGGCGCGGCGGAACTGGCCGAGGGGACCGCCGGTGAATTCGCCATGGACGCGACCACTTTGCTCGAACCGCTGCTGCTGATCGACCTCGACGGTATCGATGGGGCGACCGCGGCGGCCGCCGCGGCGCGGATACCGGCACTGGGCGGACCCGCGGTCGGATTCAGCTCCGGCGGTATTGCTGCGGAGCTCGCGCCGTTGACGGCTGCGCTGGACCTGACCTACGCCGCGGGAGCGGTGGATCCGGCCGACCGGGCGGTTGTCGTGACCGACGACGCCGAGCGCGCGGTCGCCGAGTTCACCGACTGTATGCGGCGGTACCCGCGGGCGGCGAG
>NZ_JARWNW010000142.1 GCF_029868325.1 Nocardia carnea | reverse complement strand
TGATCCAGTCGGCATCGAGTCGTGGGGCCCACCCCGGCCGGGGGGGCTATGGGACAACACACCTACCCCGCGGGTCCGGGGGGGGTTATTTTTTCCTCTCGGGGGGCCGGCCCCGGGGGCCACGGGGCGGGGCGCCCCGTTTCGCTACTTCATATTCGTCTTCATCTGATCCAGGTCCACCAGAATCGGGTAACCGCTCACACTGAGCGCATTTCCGTGCCCGGTGGAATGGATATCGAATACCGATTGGATCGCGGCGTAGAAGCCCTGCACATCCATGGTCTGGTTCACCGCACGCTTGGCCTGGCGCAATCCGAACGGCGGCATCTTCGCGATCTGGCCGGCCAGTTCCGCGGTCTTGGCCGGCAGCTCCTCGAGCGGCACCACCATATTGACCATCCCGGCCTGCTCGGCCTCCTGCGCCGTGACCGGGCGACCGGTGAACAGGATCTCCTTGGCCTTGCGGTGTCCGAGCTCCCAGGTATGGCCGTGATATTCCACGCCGCCGATTCCCATCATCGCCACCGGATCCGAGAACAGCGCATTGTCCGCGGCGACGATCAGATCGCACGGCCAGCACAGCATGAGCCCGCCCGCGATACAGCGGCCCTGGACGGCCGCGACCGACGGTTTGGGCACATTACGCCACCGCAATGTGTATTCCAGATACCGGCGGCTCTCGGTCCGATATATCCAGTCGAGAGTGATCTTTTCCGGTTTGGGCCAGCTGTCGTCCTTGAGGTCGTGCCCGGCCGAGAAATGTTTTCCCGCCGCATTCAAGACGATCACCACGGCATCGTCGTCGTCGGCGGCACGAGTCCACGCGGCATCCAATTCGTCCAGCAGCGCGGAATTCTGGGCATTCGCCGCTTCGGGCCGGTTCAGCGTGATCGTCGCGACCTTGTCGGCGACGGAATAGTCGATATAAGACAAAACAGTGCTCCTCGGTTCCGGGGTGCACCGGGCGCACACCCGGTGCTCGTATTCCGTTTGCTGGGCCACCCGCCTGCCTGCCGGGCCACCCGGCCGCGCCGGCGACCGGAACGCGGGCGCGCGCACCCATGATGCGGCCGGTCAGCGATGGGCGGCGAGATATTCGTGTGCCACCACCGCCCGGTGTGTGGCCGCGCCACCGAACAGCAGTTCACCGGCCTTGGCCCGTTTGATCGCGAACTGCAGATCGTTCTCCCAGGTGAATCCCATGGCACCGAACAGCTGCACCCCGTGCCGGAAGACCACCGACTGACACTCCCCCGCCGACGCCTTCGCCATCGCCGCCGCCATGGTGCGGCGCGGATCGTTTTCCGCCAGGCACAGGGCCGCGAAGTAGCCGAGGGCGCGCGCCCGTTCGATGGCCAGGTGCATATCGGCGGCCTTGTGCTGGACGGCCTGGAACGCCCCGATGGCGGTATCGAACTGCCGGCGGGTGCGCACATGATCGAGTACCAGGTCGAGGATGCGCTGGCAGGCGCCCACTGTCGTCAGCGCGAGACCGGTCAGGGCCAGTTGCCGGGCACGTTCGGGATCGGCGTCGGTGCGATCGGCATCGGTGACCCGCACCCCGTCGAAGGTGACCTCCGCGATATGCAGTACCGGATCGAAAACCTCGACCCGCCGGGCGGTGACGGTATGTGCGGGTACGACGAACACCCCGGCCGTGGTGACCACCGCGAGCCGGTCGCAGCGGTCACCGTCGAGAACCTGGCCGGCCGTGCCGTGCAGCAGCCAGCCGGCACCGTCGCGGACCGCGGTGACCCCCTCGAAGATCGCGGCACCGGTTCCGTCCGGGGTACCGAAAGCGCCTGCCAGGGGCGCGAACTGGGTCATCGTCGCGAGGTAGGGCGTCGGATCGGTGGCCCGCCCGAGCCCCTCGAGCACGATTCCGAGCTCCACGGTCGCCTCCGGCTCCACGAGTTCGGTCCAGCCGAGTTCGGCATAGGTTTTCCACAACCGGCCCGGATCGGCGCCCGCGTCCACGATCTCCCGGATCACCGAGGCGGGGCATTCCTTGGCGGTGACCTCGCGGACCGTATCGCGCAGCAGCCGTTGGTCGGCATCGAACTCGAAGAGCATCCGGGCTGCCTCCTGTGGGGCGGGGTTGCGTTACGTTCAGGAGAATAGCATTCTCTTGAGATGAAATTAATAGTCTCCTCAATAGTGCGGACACCGGACGTGCCTGCCCGGACATGGGACGTTCTCCGGTACAGTGCACCCATGTTCTCCTCATATGGGATCGATGGGATCGGATGGGCCGGCCGGTGACCGCCCCCAGCGAAGAGCCCGCCTGGAAGCAGCGTGCGGTAGAGCGCTCGATCCGCACCGCGAAGCTGCGGGCCGAACAGCGCGTGCAACGGTTCCTCGATGCCGCCCAGGCGATCATCACCGAAAAAGGCACCACCGATTTCACGGTCCAGGAGGTCGTGGATCGGTCGAAACAGTCGCTGCGCAGCTTCTACCTGCAGTTCGACGGTAAGCACGAACTGCTGCTGGCATTGTTCGAGGATGCCCTGAGCCGCACCGCGGACCAGATCCGCGCCGCCGCCGCAGGTAAGGACAATGCCCTGGACCGGCTGCAGCTCGCCGTGGAACTCCTCTACGAACTGTGCCGTCCGGACCCCACCGCACAGCGCCCGCTGTTCACCGACTTCGCCCCACAGCTGCTGGTCAGCCATCCGGCTCAGGTGAAGGTCGCGCATACGCCGCTACTGACGCTGTTCACCGAACTCATGGTCGACGCCGACAAGGACGGCCTGCTGCGCGAGGAACTCAATCCGCGCCGGATGGCCGCCATGGTGATGCAGACGGTGATGTTCACTGCCCAGTCGAATGGCGGAATCGACGACGAGACGGCCTATCCGATCTCGGCCGAGGAGATCTGGGAGTTCTGCGCCAAGGGGTTCGCCCGCGGAATCTAGGCGAGAATAGCGTTCTCCAAATCCGAGATACGGGTTTACACTCGTTGTATGCCCGATCTCTGGACCGACCTTCTCGCCTGTATGGATCTGCGCCTGCGTCCCACCGCACCGCAGACCGACGACGACACCGAGGCGCCCGCACCCGACCCCCAGGCCACCCTGTCGGTATTCGAGGGCCCCAATCAGCAGCTGGAATACCATCGGCTCTTCGGTGGTCAGCTGCTGGCGCAGTTCCTGCGCGCCGCGGTTTTCGCCTGCCCGGACAAAACGGTGAAATCCGTGCACGTCATCTTCGCCCGCGAAGGTAAGAGCGACGCCCCGGTCTACTACGTGGTGCAGCCACAGCATCGCGGGCGCTCCTTCGCCACCCTCACCGTCGTCGCCCGGCAGAAGGGCGATGTAATCGCCACCGCGCTGCTGTCCATGACCGCACTCGAGGACGGGCGGGAGAATCAGGAAATCGGCGCGGTGCCACCGGTTCCCGGCCACGAACACACAGTCGACATCGGTTTGATCCCCTGGGAAACCCGGTCCCTCACCGACCTCGGCGACAAGTCCGCCGGCCCGGCCGAGTACGACCTGTGGATGCGCACGCCCGAGGTCGGCGAAGAACTCGCCCCCGGGCTGGTGTCCTACGCCACCGATCTCAATGTCATCGGCACCGTCCTGCGCCCGATCGAAGGTTTCGACCACAGCGGCAACGGCACCGAATTCACCTCCGCCACCACCTCGCACACGCTGTGGTTCCACCGCCCGTTCCGTAGTGACGACTGGTTGCTGCTACGGCACGAGGGCCTGGTCATGGCGCACGGCCGCGCCTACGGTCGCGGCGACGTCCTCACCGCGGACGGCACCCTGGTGGCCTCGTTCGCGCAGGAAGCCCTGCTGCGTTTCCGGCCCTGAACCGACCGGCCCGCACGACGATAGGCAAACGATGCACCCCTCCCCCCTTTCTGCCCCGGCCGGATCCTTGCGGGTCGCCCAATGGTCCACCGGCACCATCGGCGCCCGGGCCCTGCGCGCGATCGTCGAACACCCGGAACTGGTTCTGGCAGGCGTGTATTCGCACAGCCCCGCCAAACAAGGGCGTGATGCGGCCGAATTGTGCGGATCACCCGACCCCACCGGGGTCCGCGCAACCGGCGATATCGGCGAAATCCTGCGCGATCCGCCGGACTGCGTGCTCTACATGCCCCAGGCCTGCGATATCGACGAAGTCTGCCGGATACTCGCCGCCGGCGTGAATATCGTGACCACCGCCGGTGTCTTCCACCATCCCGGCAGTATGGATCCCGCGGTCCGGGCACAGGTGGAGGCGGCGTGCACCACCGGCGGCACCTCGATCCACAGCACGGGCAGCAGTCCGGGGTTCATCACCGAAGCCGTCCCCTTGGTGCTGGCCTCGATCCAACGGCAGCTCGAGGTGCTCACCATCCAGGAATATGCCGATCTGTCGCAGCGGAACTCGCCCGCGATCCTGTTCGATGTCATGGGATTCGGCGGCCCCCCTGGCGATTTCGCCCAGCTGCGGCTGGACCATCTGCGCAACAGCTTCGGCCCGTCACTGCGGTTGCTCGCCGACGGAATCGGCCTCCCGCTCGACGAGGTGACCGCCACGGGCGAGGTCGCCACCGCGGCACGCACCTTCGATATCGCCGCCGGCACAATCCCACGGGGAACGGTTGCGGCACAGCGCATCACGATCTCCGGCATACACCAGGGCCGGACCGTCCTGCGTTTCCAGGCCATCTGGCATTGCGGCGCACAGGCCGGGACCGGCTGGGAGATCCGCCCCACGGGCTGGCATATCGCTGTGGAAGGCGACGCACCCCTCGCCATCGATATGGTTTTCCCGTTCCCGCTCGATCAGATGGCCCGGCACTCCCCTGCCTATACAGCGAACCGTGCCGTCAACGCCGTCCGCTCCGTCTGCGCGGCCACCCCCGGTATCCGCACCGTCCTCGACCTGCCCCCGATCACCGCCACCCTGGGATGACCGATGAACGACTACGAAGCGATCCGCGCCCTCAAGGCCCGCTATTTCCGGCTGATGGACACCAAGGACTGGACCGGTTTCCGGGAACTGTTCTGCGACGACGTCGTCATCGACGTCACCGGGTCGGGTGGCGAAGTGATCACCGGCGCCGACGAATTCCTGGCCTTCCTCACTTCCCGGATCGGTGACGCGATCACTGTCCACCACGGCCACACTCCCGAGATCGAATTGCTCTCCGAGACCGAGGCCACCGGTATCTGGGCCATGGAAGACCGGCTCACCTTCCCCGACGGCACCCGGCTGCACGGCTTCGGCCACTACCACGAAACCTACGCCAAGACCGACGGCCGGTGGCATATCCGCTCCCAGCGCCTCACCCGCCTGCATATGGATTTCACACCTGGCCAGACGGACCCGCCGGGTAGCACTGCCGAATGACGTCTCCGAGTCGCTGATCCGACTCGGCACTGCCGCCGGTGGAATCCACGCCCTCTTGCGTCGAGCCTCGTCTCGTCAGCCGGTGCCCGCAGGGCGAGCCCCCTGCCCGCTATTGCGGATATCTGCACGAAAACTCGAATATGTGTCGTTCTGGGTGCGTGCACGAGATTCGGTGACGGATTCCGGCAAATACTGGCTGCTTTGTCCCGCAGCTCCTTGAATGGTCGAGGCACGACAAACTCCAATGGGAATCGTTGTCAGAACACGACCGAGAGGAGTGCCATGGCAACGTCTCGACGAAGTGTCCTCGCAGCGGCTGCTGCCATCGGTGCGGTGGCTGTTGCCGCCTGTACGGACAACGGCCCCTCCGGGGCCTCGGGAGCGGGAGAGGAGGAGCAGATGGGAAACGGCACACCGGTTGTGGACAGTCACGCCCACATCTATCCGGCCCGTTATCTGGACAAGATGGAGGAGATAGGTGTCTCTCCGGATACCACTGCGATAGCGCGGAATATGCGCGCAAGTACCGAGCCGGACGAGATGAACGCCCGGATCCGGATGATGGACACCGCGGGCGTCGACATCCAGGTCTTGTCGGCCACCCCACAGGTGCCACTCGTCGCGAACGCGACCGGCGCCGCCGAGGCCACGCGCATGGTCAACGACATCTACCGGCAAGTGATCGAAGACCACCCCGGCAGATTCCTCGCGTACGGGGCGATCCCGTTGAATCACCCGGACAAGAGCCTGGAGGAGATCCGCTACTGCCTCGACGAGCTCGGCTTCGTCGGTATCGCGATCAACACGGTGCTCGACGATCCGCGGGCCGCGATCACCGACGACCGTTACCGGCCCGTGTTCGAGGAGCTCGACCGCCGCGGCAGCATCCTCTATGTTCATCCGACCGGTGCCGGCGCGCATTCGCCGCCGATATCGGAGCACGGACTCGAGTGGGTCAACGGTGCACCGGTGGAAGATGCGATCGCCACCCTGCAGCTGCTGCAGGCCGACTATCCGGCTCGATATCCCGGTCTGCGTCTCCACATCGCGCATCTTGGCGGGGACCTGCCGTTCCTCTCCCAGCGCATCGAGGACAACTACGCAGATTGGGGCTCGTTTCCGAGGTCACCGGCGGAAACGTTGCGCCACATGTGGTTCGACGCCGCGAACTTCTCCGGCGGATCCCTGCGACTCTCGGCCGAGGTCTTCGACCCGGAGAAGATCTTGGCGGGCTCGGATTACCCGTACTTCCAAGACGACAAGTACACCCGTGCCATCACCTACATCCGCGACGCCGGGCTGCCCGCCGACCTGACGCAGCGGATTCTCTCCGGAAACGCGAAGGAACTGTACGGGTCCGCGCTCCGGCCCCGCCCCGCCGGATAGGACGGCAGGTTCCGGGCAGTCACGAGGAAAGGAGAGACGACAATGACCGGCACAGGACACACCGACGTTCTCATCGCAGGAGCCGGTATAGCCGGACTCACCGCCGCCCTCGCGCTGCACGCCCGTGGCCTGCGGGTAACGGTGCTGGAGGCCGCCGGGCAGCTCCAGCCTCTCGGCGTCGGCATCAACTTGCAGCCCGCGGCCGCCGACGCGCTCGGCGAGCTCGGCCTGCGCGATGACCTGGCATCTTTCGCCATCCCCACCTCGCAGTCGCTGTACCTCACCCAGGACGGTGTCGAACTGGCGCGCCGCAGTTTCGGTGGCGCGGTTCAGCAGTTCTCCGTGCACCGCGGACAGCTCCAGATGATGCTGTACACCGCCGCCACCGCGCGGCTCCCGGAGGGCTCGATCATCACCGGCGCCCGGGTGGCGTCGGCCCGCGACGAAGGAAGCAGCGTCACCGTCCGCACCACCGGCGGGGACGAGTACACCGGATCCGCCGTACTCGCGGCCGATGGGGTGCATTCGCCGCTGCGCGCCCAGCTGCACCCGGGTACCGCGAGCACGGTGCAGCCGAGGTGTTCACCACCGACGACCGGTGAACAACCTGCCCGTCTGCGCCGCGGCACCTGTAAGGGAAGGGCAGATATTCACAACCACGCCGGTGGGCCGCCGGACCGAGTAGCCGGCCGTGACCCCGCTCGCGCCGATGCCGGAGCCGGCCGGCAGGGTCGGGCCGCCCCGGGCAACTGCGCCCGATATCGGATAATTCAGACTCTGCGCATGAAAGCCATTGTGTAGTACACGCTCTCGATGTTGCGATCGGTCACGCTGACCAGTTGCCAGCCCTGGGATTCGAGCAGTTCGATCGCGTTGACCAGGTGAACGATGGGTTCGAAAACAGCGCGCTGGTAGGCGGCCGCTCCGAAGAGAACTCCGCCGCCGGCCGTATGGACGCTGAGCACGAGGTTCCGACGCGGATAGGACCGCAGGTCCACCGTGCCGTTCAACACGGCGAACACATCGAAAACAGGTCCGGGCGCAGGAGCATTCACATGCCCCATCATCGGGCACACCCACCGGGTACATACCTTTGATCCGCGGTTGCGGCGGTTCTCAGCCCGCGGCTACGTCTTCCACGCGCGCCGTGGGCTCCTGTCGCAGCGCCGCGGGTCTCGGGGAGAGGAGTTCTGCGGCGGTGTAAGGATCGCAGCGACCGGCGGCGACGGCCTCGGCGAGGTTGGTGAGGTCGGGGTGGGAACGCAGTCTTGTGTAGACCAGCGACAGGATCTGCGACCGGGCCCGGGCGGCCCGCCGGGCGGCGGTATCGGCGCGGTGGTGAGCGTCGACGGCCGCGACCAATTCCGGTATCCCGGTGCCGTCGGCGGCGACCGCGGTGAGGATGGGCGCCGCGGATTCGGCGCGCAATTCACGGACGGTCTGATCGGCGCCGGGGCGGTCGGCCTTGTTCACCACCAGCAGATCGGCGACCTCGAGCAGTCCGGCTTTCGCCGCCTGCACCGCATCACCGGCGCCCGGGGTGAGGACCACGATTGTGGGGTCGGCTACCGCGGCGATCTCGATCTCCGATTGGCCGACGCCGACCGATTCGATGACCACGAGGTCGTAGGCCAGCGCGGCCAGTAATCGGATGGCCGCCGGTACCGCCGCCGACAGCCCACCCAGATGCCCGCGC
Organism: Nocardia carnea; assembly: GCF_029868325.1. GTDB lineage: Bacteria > Actinomycetota > Actinomycetes > Mycobacteriales > Mycobacteriaceae > Nocardia > Nocardia carnea_C. The sequence goes on along the minus strand of NZ_JARWNW010000142.1, from coordinate 19,172 downwards.
GTGGCCATGGACCGGATAAGTACCTGCGGGTCGTCGATATGGGCGGCCATCCGGATCCGGTCGCCGAGCAGGGCGCCGCCGCTGTACGGGGAGGACGGGTCCACGGCCAGCACGGCCACCTGCACCCCTTTCGCCCGGTAGGCCGTGACCACCGCGGCGATGGTGGTGGATTTACCGGCGCCGGGCGGACCGGTGAACCCCACCACCCGGACCGTCGCGGGCTCGAGGAGCCCCAATACCTCGTCGCGGCGCTCCCCTTCGATCAGCGTGAGCAGCCGGCCCGCCGCGCGCACCGATCCGGCTCGCGCGGCGGCGATCAACGCCGTCGGCTCCATGGCGCCGATTCCGGCGCTATGCGGTCCGGCACCGTCTCGGCCTGGATTCTGCACTCCTTCACTCCTCCACGTCACTCCGCGCTGGGGCCTGCCAGAAACGCCAGACGTTCGGCGGCACCCGATCCTGTATCCGGCCGCAGTCGCCTGTCTCCGTTGCCGTGCCGGACGGGTTCGGGCGCCGGTTCCCCGGAACGGCGGCGGCCAGTCCGGGGACCGCGTTGTCTCGGTCCACGAACCACGGTGCCGAGGTCCACGAACCGGGGCGCCGAGGTCCGGGGCCGAGTCGTCACGGAGCGGCGACCTCGAGCACGGTCGCCGAACCCATACCACCACCGGCACACATCGCCACGATCGCGAGTCCACCACCGCGGCGGCGCAATTCGTGAACGGTCGTGACAATCATTCGGGCTCCCGTGGCGGCCACCGGATGCCCCAGCGAGCAGCCGCTGCCGTTCACGTTCACCAGGTCGGGGTTCAGGTCCAGGGCGCGTACGGCCGCGATGGGCACCGAGGCGAAGGCCTCGTTGATCTCGAAGAGTTTCACATCGCTCAGCGAGATCCCGGCCTTGTGCGCGGCCTTGGTGATCGCTTCGATCGGGGCGAGGCCGGTATCGGCGGGGTCGACGCCCACCGAGGCCCAGGATCGGATGGTGGCCAGGGCCGGCAGGCCCAGTTCGTCGCTGGCGACGGTGAGCAGTGCGGCGCCGTCGTTGGCACCGGCCGCATTGCCGGCGGTGATCGAGAACCCTTCGATTTCGGGGTGCAGGACCTTCAGCGAGGCCAGCTTCTCCATGGTGGTGGAGCGGCGGGGATGCTCGTCCACGGCGAACTGGCCGAACGGGGTGTCGATCGGTACGATTTCGTCGTCGAATCGGCCCTCGTCGATCGCGGCGACGGCATTGCGGTGCGACCGCAGCGCCCAGGCGTCCAGCTCCTCGCGGGTGATCCCGGATTTCACCGCGGCGTTCCAGCCGACGGTGATGGACATATCGAGGTTCGGTGCGTCGGGGCGATCCGGGTGCGAGGGCGAGGTCCACGGATCCACCCATTCGTCGGGCCCGACCCGGAACCGGGCCTTGGGCCCGGTGGAATCGGCGTTGACACCGCCCGCCAGTACCAGCCGGTCCATTCCGGCCCGGATTCCGGCGGCCGCGGTCTGCACGGAGGCCATCCCGGCCGCGCAGTGCCGGTTGTGCGCCAGGCCGGGTACGCCGGTGAGCCCGGCGGTGATCGCGGCGTGGCGGGCGATCACACCGCCGCCGTAGCGCCCCTCCCCGAGGATCAGGTCGTCGACCGGAGCATCGGTTTCCAGCTGTTTTGTCGTCGCTTCGACCACGTGATGGGCGAGGTCGAAGGCGGTGGTTTCGCGCAGAGTTCCCTTCACGGCGGTACCGATCGGGGTACGCAGCGCGGATACGATCACGGCTTCGGGCATCAGTTCACTCCAGTTTCCGCCACGTCGACGATCTTGCCGATATACATGAGAATAGTATTCTCTCAATCTGAGAGCGATAATCGCAAGAGAGGGTAGCGCTATGCAGATCCAGGGAAGTTCGGCGATTGTCGTCGGCGGTACGGGCGGGCTCGGCGAGGCGACCGTCCGGCGACTGCACGCCGCCGGAGCAAAAGTCGTGGTGGCCGATGTCGCCGACGACAAGGGCAAAGAACTGGCCGGCGAACTCGGCATCCGATATGTGCATACCGACGCGACCAGCGAAGAGTCGGTTCAGGCGGCCATCGAGGAAGCGAAATCCCTCGGCCCGCTGCGTATCTCCGTCGATACCCACGGCGGCCCCGCCAGCGGCGGGCGACTGGTGGGCAAGGACGGCTCCCCTCTGGCGCTCGACGGATTCCGCACCACCATCGAGTTCTATCTGACCGCGGTTTTCAACGTCATGCGGCTGTCCGCCGCGGCGATCGCGGAATCCGACCCCACCGAGGAAGGTTCCCGCGGCGTCATCGTGAACACCGCGTCTGTCGCGGGTTATGAAGGCCAGATCGGGCAGCTCCCCTACTCGGCCGCCAAAGGTGGCGTTATCGGGATGACCCTGGTCGCGGCCCGCGACCTGTCCCCGCTGGGCATCCGGGTGGTCACCATCGCACCCGGCACCTTCAACACCCCTGCCTACGGCAAGGCCGCCGACCAGCTGGAACAGTACTGGTCGCCGCAGATCCCGTTCCCGAAGCGGATGGGCCGTTCGCCGGAATACGGGCAGCTGGTGCAGTCGATCGTGGAGAACGACTATCTCAACGGCGAGGTCATCCGCCTCGACGGCGCCCTGCGGTTCCCACCGAAGTGAGTACCACGCAACCGAGCCACGGCGAGGCCGGAAACAGCTCGCTTCCGGTGACGCGCAACGGCCCGCTCGCGGGCAGGGTCGCGTTCGTCGCCGGCGCCAGCCGCGGGATCGGCGCCGCCATCGCCGAGACGCTGGCACAGCAGGGCGCGGCCGTCGCCGTGGCCGCCCGGTCGGAGGAGACCGGGCGGGTCGCGGGAACGATCCATGAAGTGGCCGCGCGAATCGAAGCCGCGGGTGGCCGCGCACTCGCGGTGCCCTGCGATGTGACCCGCGAGGATTCGGTACGCGAGGCGGTATCCGCGGCCGTTGCCGAATTCGGCGGGCTCGATATCCTCGTCGCGAACGCCGGCGTGCTGTGGCTGGGCCCGGTGGAGAGCACTCCACTCAAACGCTGGCAGCTGTGCCTGGATGTCAACCTGACCGGAGTTTTCCTGGTGACCCGCGAGGTGATTCCGCATATCCGTGCCCGCGGCGGCGGCGCACTCATCGCTGTCACGACCACCGGGGTCGGTATGACCGATCGGGGCGCCAACGCCTACTGGGTGTCCAAGGCCGCGGTGGAACGTCTGTACCTGGGGCTGTCCGCGGATCTACGGCCGGACAATATCGCGGTGAACTGTCTCAGCCCGTCGCGCGTCGTACTCACCGAAGGCTGGCGCGCGTCGGGCGGCGGCGATATCCCGGCCGAGATGGTGGAACCGCCCGAGACGATGGGCCGGGCCGCGGCCCTGCTCGCCGCGCAGAACGCCACCGGGATCACCGGCACGATCCAACGCTCGGAGTCGCTACTCGCCACCCGCTGAGGACGCGGACGAGGTCGACCGGCCGGCGTTTCACCGCACTGTTCAACGCATCGGCGCCGGTCGGCGCAACACCATTGCCACAGGGCTCCGCATTCCGGGGCGGGATTCGGTGGCGGCACGATCTCCGCCGATGAGATTCCGGCCCGGGATCGGTCTGTAGATGTACCCGACCGTGTGGAGGTACATCATGCCGATCGACACCATCAATCTGGACGGCTACGGAAACGCCCCGCTGCCGTGGTCGCGGGCCGCCGACGCCCTGGCGAACTATGTGGCCGACCCCGGGTCCACTGCCTTTCTCAGCACGTGCTGCCCGAACGGGCGCCCGCATACGAACGGTATCGGCGCCGTGTGGATGGACGACGGGTTCTATTTCGTGAGCGGGCCGTCCACCCGTAAGTCCCGCAATCTCGCCGCGCAACCGTACTGCACTGTTACGGCCCAGCTCGAGGGTATCGATGTGGTCGCCGAGGGCACGGCCGTGATCGTCACCGACCCCGCCACCCTGGAGCGTGTCGCCGCCTACTATCGCGAGCACGGGTGGCCGGTCGAGGTCCAGGGCGCGGCCTTCACCGCGCCGTTCAACGCGCCGAGCGCAGGCCCGCCGCCCTGGCACCTGTACTACCTGGCGCCACGCTCGGTGGTGGGGGTCGCCACCGCGGAGCCCCACGGAGCCACCCGCTGGAACCTGCTCTGATTCCGGCGTTCTGCAGTGGAGCGGTACCGGACGCTACTTCTTTCCCGAGGTGAGCCGGGTGATCGTGGTGTGGAAATCGTCGGTCTGGAAGGACTGGTACTCCGCGGTGAGCGCGTAGTCCAGGGAGGTGAGCACGGCCTTCTCCAACTGCATGTTCAAAACCCGCTTGGTCGCCTCGACAGCCTGGCGGGGCATTTCCGCGATCCGTTTCGCGCAGGCCAGTGCCTCGGCCATCGGATCGCTGACGACGTGGTTGGCCAGCCCCATTTCCCGGGCGCGTTCGGCGGGGATACGGGCACCGGTGAGGGCGTATTCCTTCGCCAGCAACAGGCTGGTGTGCAGCGGCCAGGTCAGTGGCCCCCCGTCGGCGGCGACCAATCCCACTTGAACGTGCGGGTCGGCGAGATAGGCGCTTTCGGCCATGTAGACGATATCGCTGAGCGAGACCAGGCTACAGCCCAGACCCACGGCGGGGCCGTTGACCGCGGCCACCACCGGGACCCGGCAGCGCGCCATCCCGAGGACGATATCGCGGCCGTGCGCAATGGTCTTCTCGCGCAGCACCGTATCCCGGCCGAGCTCTTCGAGATAGTTGAAATCACCACCCGCCGAGAACGCCTTTCCGGCACCGGTGAGCACCACAGCCCGCACTTCGGGGTCCTCGGACAGCCGCGGCCACAGCCGCGCCAGCCCGGTGTGCAGGGCATCGTTCACGGCATTGAGCGCGTCCGGCCGGTTCAAGGTGACGATACGCAGCGGACCGTCGGCCCGGACGTCGATTTCCGGTGGCAGATCGTACATTTCAGACTCCCAATCCGAGGATGCGTGCGGCGATGATGTTCTTCTGGATCTGCGAGGTCCCGCCCATCACGCTCTGCGCGCGGCTGTACAGGTAGGAACCGAACATCTCCTGGTCACCGGTTCCGGCGACGGTGAGGGCGGCATGCCCGACCGCTTGGTCGACCCAGGTCATGAGCAGTTTGTCCAGGGAGCCCTGCGGTCCGTGGGTGACGCCGTCGAGCTGTTCGGACAGACGGCGGCGTACGTGTAGCCGCAGCATCTCCGATTGCACCGCGGCCCAGGCCAGTTCGTCGGGCGTCCGGCCTTCCACCCGGGCGGCCAGCTGCCGCACCAGTTTTCCGTACCGCGCGGCATAGCCCAGAGTGGAGGGTTCACGTTCGTGCCCGACCACGGTCATCGCGAGTTTCCAGCCTTCGCCGGGCGCACCCACCATCTGGCCGGCGGGGACGCGCGCGCCGTCGAACAGCACCTGACCGAACTCGGTCGTCACACCGCTCATCATTTCCAGCGGCCGCTGCTGCACACCGGGCTGTTTCATGGCGATGACGAACGCCGAGATACCTTTGTGCCGGGGCGCTTCCGGGTCGGTGCGGGCCAGCAGCAGACACCAATCGGCGATATCGGAATAGCTGGTCCAGATCTTGTGCCCGTGGATCACATACTCGTCACCTTCGCGGGTGGCGGTGGTGGTGAGTGCGGCGAGGTCCGATCCGGCGCCCGGTTCGCTGAATCCCTGGCACCAGCGCTGGCTGCCGTCGATCATGCCGGGCAGGAACCGGCGGCAAAGTTCGGGGCTCGCGTGCCGGCCCAGCCCTTGGATCAGATAGCCCAGGCTCGGTCGTGGCGGTGCGCCCGCGATGGCCAGTTCTTCGTCCAGGATCACGTCGTAGACCGGTGGCAGATCCTGGCCGCCGTACTCGCGCGGCCAGGACAATCCGAAGAATCCGGCCCGGTACAGCTCGGCATGCCATTCACCTTGCCGCGCCCAGTACTCGTCGCCTGAGGTGGGGTACTTACCCGCGACGCCGGCGAGCCAGTCGCGCAGCCGCTGCCGGAATGCTGCTTCTTCCGGGGAATCACGATAGTCCACGACCGGCCTCCTCCAGGCGTACGGGAAACAGTTCGGTGGACACCAGGGCCCGCCGCAGATACACGTGGGCCAGGCATTCCCAGGTGTTGCCGATTCCGCCGTGCACCTGGATGGCGGTTTCGCAGACGGTGCGGGTGGCACGGGCGGCGTAGATCTTGGCGATCCGTGCCGCGCGCAGCGCTTCGGCCGGGTCGAGTTCGTCGACGGCCCAGGCGGCATGCCACAGCACGCTGATCGACCCCTCGATCAGGGCCTCGCTGTCGGCCAGCAGATGGGCCACCGCTTGATAGGAGCCGATCGAATTGCCGTATTGCTCCCGCATTTTCGCGTACTCCACCGCGAGCCGCTGCGCACCGCGCGCCGCACCGACCAGATCGGCGCAGGTGATGGTGAGCGCCAGCGCCTGCCAGCGGTCGCGGTGGGCGTCGGAGATATCCCCGCGCGGCTCCCACGGGCCGACGGCGGCGGCGGTACCGCGGGTGAGGTCGGCCCCGGGAAGAGAATCACCGACATATCCGGCCAGCAGCCGTCCGTCCGCCAGTTTCAGCACCCGGTCGCTACCGCGGGCGTCGATCGCGTTCCCCTCCACCGCGATCGTCCACCGTGCCGTCTCGCCGTCGGACCGGCCGTGCAGATCATCGGCGAGTACCGGCCCGAGCAGCGCGACATCCACCAGCCCGCGCCCGAATTCCTCGGCGACCAGCGCCACCTCGACCCCGGAGGCGCCGTCGGACCGCAGATCCCGGAACCCGGTCGCCGCCACCGCGTCCTCGAGCCGGGCCCGGCGTTTCTCGTCGGCAAGGTCCAGAACCGAACCGGGCCCCAGCTCGTCGGCCAGTTTCGCGGCCGCGTCCCGGAGTTGCCGCTGTTCACTCGTCAGCCGGACGTCCATAACGCTCCTTCAGCACTCGCCGCAGCACCTTGCCGGACGGCAGGCGCGGGATTTCGTCCACGAACAGCACCTGCCGCAACCGCTTGTAGCCGGCCAGCCGCTGTTCGACCGTGGCCATCAGCTCATCGGCCGTGACGGGCGCCGCGGTCGCGACCGCGGCCACGATCGCCTCCCCGTTCGCCCCGTCGGGGACACCGAACACCGCACAGTCCGACACCGCGTCATGGCCGTGCAGGACGGTTTCGATCTCCGCGGGCGCCACCTGGAATCCGCGGACCTTGATCATTTCCTTGGACCGGTCGGTGAGCCGCAGCCAGCCGCCGGCGTCCAGATTCCCGACATCACCGGTGCGGTACCAGCCGTCGTCGAACGCGGCCGCGGTCGCGGATTCGGGCAGATACCCGGCCATCACCGACGCCGCGCGCAGCTGGATTTCGCCGTCTTCTCCCGGGGCGACCGGTGTGCCGTCGTCCAGCGATACCACCCGCACCTCGACTCCGGGCACGGCCTTGCCCACACTGTCCAGTCGCGGCCCGTCGAGCGGACTGCACGCGATCACCGGTAGTTCGCTCGCCCCGTATGCGGGGAGCCAGGTGACGCCGGTCCGGCGGGTCACGGTTTCGGCGACGCTGGCCGTCACCGGCGTCGCGCCCCACATGATGTAGCGGAGCGAGGACAGGTCGTAGGACTCCAGGTCCGGATACTGCGCCATGGCCAAGGCGATCGGCGCGACCGCCATCTCGATGGTGATCCGGTCGGATTGGATATGCGCGAGCACTTTCTGCAGGTCGAACCGGCGATGCAACCGCACCCAGCAGCCGGTTTCGAGGGCGGTGACGATATTGAGGATGCCGAGGATATGCGAGGGCGGGGTCGCGACCTGGATCCGATCGCCGGGGCCCAACCCGAGCGCGTCCTGCCAGTGCCGCACCGCCGCCGCGAAGGACCCGTGCGTATGTCGCACCGCCTTGGGCAAACCGGTGGTGCCCGAACTGAATACGAGGACGGCGTCGGCGGCGGGGTCGGGAGTGCCGAATGTGCGGGTGACGGCGGGCAGCGGATCGTCCAGCGACACCATTTCGCTGAGGCCGGCGAGTACCGGATGATCGCCGACGGCGTGGCGGGCGCCGGTGATCTCGAGCGCGTGTGCGACCTCGGTGTCCTTCCAGGCCGGGCTCAGCAGCACCACCGCAGCCCCCAGCCGCCATATCGCCAGTACCGCGGTCACGAATTCGGGCCGGTTGGACGACATCAACGCCACCCGCTCGCCGGGCCGGACCCCGCGCGCCGCCAGCGCCTCGGCCAAGCCGTCGGCCATGGCGTCCAGATCGGCGCGGGTGTACTCGTTTTCCTCGAATGCGAGGACGGTGGGCTCCGTCCGCCCTGCCGACGCTGCCGCCCCGGGCGCACCCGCGGGCGCGGCAGCCGCCTCGCCACCTGCGGGGACTGTGGGCTCGGGAACCCCCGCGGGGACTATGGCCTCACTCATCTGCCGCCGCCCCCGATCCGATAGCACTTCATCGCTGTTCCTATCCGAATTTGAGAATACTATTCTCGCCTGGATAGAATCTTAATACCAGAAGGAGGCGACCATGGCGAGACCACCGATGTTCCGGCGCGCGAAGGTGACCCGGATCGTCAAGGAAACACCCGATACCCGCACCTTCGTGCTGGAACCGGAGGACGGGCCGTTCTCCTATCAGGCCGGTCAGTTCTGCACCTTCAAGGTCATCGTCGACGGCAAACCGCTGTTCCGGTCGTACTCGATGTCCAGCGCCCCCGAAACCGATACCGAGTTCATGACCACGGTCAAACGTGTCCCCGGCGGGGCGGTGTCGAACTGGATGCACGACAACCTCAGCGAGGGCGACGAGGTCGAACTGACCGTGCCCACCGGCCGGTTCTGCCTGCGTGAAGGCGATGTCCCGGTGCTCGGTTTCTCCGGCGGCAGCGGTATCACCCCCATCATCTCGCTGGCCAAGAGCACCCTGGCAAGCACCGGCCGTACGGTCCGGCTGCTGTGCGCCGACCGCGACCGCCCTTCGGCCATCTTCGAAGCCGCCCTGGACGAACTGGCGGCGAAGTATCCGGACCGGTTGACCGTCGTCCGGCACCGCGACGACGAACACGGGTACGTGGATGCGACGAAGGTCCGCGAATTCGTCGGCGAGCACACCACTGGGGACGCCTATATCTGCGGCCCCGAACCGTTCATGGAACTGGTGGAGAACGCACTCCCCGGGCCGGGCCGGATCTTCTCGGAACGCTTCGGTGGCGCCGCCCCCGCACAACCCGCACCGCCCACCGCGGCCCCGGCTACCGAACCTCCGGCCACCCAGCCGGTTTCGGCCCCCACCGCCTCGTCACCGGATCCCGCGGAGACCGAACAGGGCACGGTCACCATCTTCATCAACCGGAAGAAGAAATCCGTGCCTCGCCGCGACGGCGAAACCCTCCTCGAAAGCGCCCGCCGGGCCGGCTTGACTCCCCCGTTCTCCTGCGAATCCGGTAACTGCGCCACCTGCATGGCCAAACTCACCGAAGGCAAGGCCACCATGCGGGTCAACGACGCCCTCACCGACGACGATCTCGAGGAGGGCTACATCCTCACCTGCCAGGCGGTACCCGATACCCCGTCGGTCACCGTCCGCTACGAATAGCCTCTCCCCGGAGCCAGAGGGCACCGCCGACAGCTGCGGACACTCGTCACGGACGGCACGAATCCGGCCGCCGGACCAACGGAAACCGCCGCAACGCGCGTCGATCCGCGCCGGGCTACCGGCATGCGGTCAACCGGCCGCCTGCACCCGTCCCCACTGCACCAGCGCCCACGCCAGGCAAGCGAACGCCACTCCGCTCGTCACCACGCGGACGTAATTCCACGTCACCCACCGCGCCTCGTCGAACGCCGCCCGCACCGCCGCGGGATCCGCCATCTCCGCCGGCGCGCCGGCAGCTTTCAGCGCGTCGTTGAGCGGCAGATGCACCGCCACGGTGACCACAACCGCCACCAGGTAGAGCACCGCCGCGACCGCCGTCCACAGGAGAACTGACGATCGTCCCTGGCCGAGTTGCAGCAGCACCGCCGCCACCGACAGGACGAGTGCACCCATGAAGACCAGCAGGAACAGGGGATTCACCAGCGCCCGGTCCATGGCCTGGAATGATCCGATGAACGTCCGGTCGTCCGTCGACCGCAGCCCGGGCATGACCGCCAGCGAATAGGTGCCGAAAACCCCCGCCATGAAACCCGTGGCCACGGTCGCCGCCACCAGCACCGTCGCTCGTACCCCGTCCAGCATTCCCATACCTCGTTCGAGTAACTCGATGCCTCGCCCGAGGCAGACCCCTACGAGATCCGCAGGTGGACAAGGGCTACCGTACCGGTGTCCCCCGAAATCCAGAACCGTCTCGCGGTCGTCAGTTGCCGAACTCCACGCGCAGGATACGGTCGTCGCCGGGGGCCGGGTCGCCGCGACCGTCGGTGTTGTTGGTCAGCACCCATAGCGAACCGTCCGGGGCGATGGTGACATCACGCAGACGCCCGTACTCGCCGACGAGATGTTCGGTCGAGGTGGCGAGACCGTCGAGCGGGATCTGCCGCAGCCGTTCGCCCCGCAGGTTCGCGAGGTGGATGGCGCCGCCGCTGATCGCCATACCACTGGGGCTCGCTTCGTCCGGCCGCCACTGCTGAACCGGGTCGAGGAAACCCGCGCGGCCGGCGATACCTTCCACCTCGGGCCAGCCGTAGTTGCCGCCGGGTTCGATCACATTGAGCTCATCCCAGGTGTCCTGCCCGAACTCGCTCGAATACAGGGTGCCGTCCGCGGACCACGCCAGGCCCTGGGGATTGCGGTGCCCGTAGCTGTAGACCAGAGACCCGGGGAAAGGGTTGTCCTCGGGCGCCCGCCCGTCCGGGCTCATCCGCAGAATTTTGCCGGTGGGTGCATTACGGTCCTGCGCGCTGCCGCGGTCCCCGGCATCGCCGACAGTGGCATACAGCATCCCGTCGGGACCGAAAGCGATCCGGCCACCGTTGTGGAACCTGGCGGCCGGGATACCGTCCAGCAGTATTTCCCCGTCTCCGAGGCCGAGACTGCCCGGCTCCCCGGTGAGGTCGTATCGTTCGATCCGGTTCTCGCCGCCGGCCGTGTAATAGGCGTAGAGGCTGTCCTCGCGCACGGCGATACCCAGCAGGCCCCCCTCACCCGCCGGCGCGACCCCCGCGATCACCCCGGCCTCGCGCGGGTCCCCCTGGGCATCGAGTTCGAGAATGCGCGCCGAATCCCGTTCGCTCACCAGCGCGGTGTCCCCGTAGAACGCGACCGACCAGGGCGCGGCGAGGTCTGTCGTGATGGTTGTGATCGCCCCGTCCGGCGAAGAAGAAGGAGAGGCGGCCGGAGGTTCGTCCGAAGTGCGACCCGCCGGATCCGTGCCCGGGCCGGGCGCGCACGCGGCCAGCACACCGGCGACCAGAATCGGGGCGATGACCCCGGTGAAACGCCGCCGCCCTGTCATCGCTGCTCGCTTGCCCCGCCGTCGTCGACCGCCCTGGTGTGCCGACTGCGTGCTCCGGCGACGCGAGCGGGGCCGATCTCGCCGCAACCGCCGCGGCTACCTCGCTGATGTTCCCGCCGCATGTCTTGTTCCTGCTGCCGGGAGCACCGGCCGGCACGGACCACGCCGGTCCGATCGCTCGATGTCATGGTTTCGAGGCTACGACCTGGGCCACGGCATCTGCCGGCTTTCCCGCATCCCTGTTCGATCGCGAAGCCCGCGCGCGACGGGGGCCATATGAGCACACCGCGGTTCCTCGGGCCGGCCGAGCCCGTGGTCCAGCAGCGGAACCCGGACGGGGGCACCGGACGCGCGGGGCCGGGGCAATAATTGCCCCGGCCCCGCAGCCGGTGGTTCAGAACTGCCGGGCCGGTACCGGCGTCCACTGTTCGGCCGGCGGCCGGCCGGGCAGCGGTTTACCGATGAGGGCCAGCGGGACGAAGAAGTTCACCTGCCCGATGGCCATCGCCAGAGTCGCCAGGGCCGTGTCGTCGTAGTGTTCGGCGACACCGGCATAGAGCTCGTCGGGTACGCGTTCACCGTGCGGTGCCGGTTGCAGTACCGCCTCCACCAGGGCCAGCGCCGCCCGTTCGGCCTCGGTGAAATAGGGCGCGTCACGCCAGGTGGCGACCGCGGCGATACGTTCCTCGGATTCGCCGGCCCCGCGCAGGTTACCGGCGTGCAGGATGGCCAGGTAGGTGCTGCCGGTGAGCTGTCCGGCGCGCAACTGGACCAGGCCGATCGTGGCCCGTGGGATCGCACCGTTGCCAGTGGCCTTGAACAGCGCCGCGCCGACCTCGCCCAGTGCCGGGACGAGCTGCTGCGGGTTCGGCAGGCGGGAGGTATCGGTCTGCTGTGTGGTGTTCGCGTTCATAACTGTTCGTTTCCTCTCTGTTGTGGTGAATCGGTGGTGGTCGACCGGTCAGGCGGGTTGGGGACCGCGGCTCCCGCCGAGCACTCGCAGCCCGGCCGTCGTCGAGGTGCCCTGCGGCAGCCAGGCGCGAGCGGCGAAGGTGCAGGCGGCGAAGGCCAGCGGCATCACCCATTTGTCCGGGCCGTCGCCGGCGGCGAGATGGGAGGTGGCGGCGCCGCCGTACACGAAGACCAGTCCGGCGTAGGCCCATTCCTTGGTGCGGGGGTGGCCGGGGGTGAGGATTGCGGCGAGCGCGGCGGTTTTGGCGACGCCGAGCATCGTGGCGAAGTACATCGGGTAGCCGAGATGGTCGAACGAGTCGCGGACGTAGGAGATCCGGGCGAGGTCCCAGTAGGCGCCGACCGCGGTTTCGGCCAGAACGGCCGCCACGGGAACCCAGCGCGCGAGTTTCAGGCCGCGGGACTTCAGCAGCGAAGTGGTGCGAGTGGACATGGTTGTACTACTCCTCGATAGCCGGGAAAGGGTGGGGGGTGTCAGGCGGCCGCTGCGAAACCGGCTTCGGTCGCCGCGCGGTGGATGACCGCTGCCAGCCGGGCATTTTCGGGTGCGTTGAAAGCGAAGGCGGCGCGGCGGCGGGTGTAGCCGTAGGCGAGACCGCTGTGCGGGTCCGCGAACCCGTCCGAGCCCGCGGACCCGGTATGCCCGAAGGCATGCGCACCGAGGAACGGGTACAGCAGACTTTTGGCCTCGAATCCCAGTGCGTACGGTGCGCGGTCGCCACGTACCAGATCAGTTCCGCTGGAATGGATCGCGGAGATGGTGGCGATCGTGTCCAGGGTCAGCAGCGGTTCCCGGCCGTCGATACCGGTGACGGCCGCCGCATACATCGCGGCCAGTCCGTTCGCACTGCCGACGCCGCCGGCCGAGGCTTGGCCGAGCCGGCGCAGGGCCGGGTCGTTGGGCAGTGCCATGACGTCGGCGGCGGTGAAGCCGCGGGCGTTGAGGTTGTAGGAGATCCCGGCCATCCCGTGCGGATTCGGTGAGTTCGCGGCGAACGCGGCGGCCATCTCCGGGCTCGCTCGCCAGGGCCGGATCGGCAGGTACCGGTGATCCAGTTCCGCGGGCAGGCCCAGGTACACGTCCAACCCGTACGGGGCACGAATACGCTGCTCGAACAGCTCCTGGACGGTACTGCCGGTCACCGCGCGCACCACCTGGCCGACGATGGCGTAGGTGACGAATCCGCCGTAACCGTGCACCGTACCCGGTTCGAAGTACGGCCGCTGCCCCACCAGCCGTTCGGCGATGAGTTGTTCGTCGGCCAGTTCGGCGAGGGTGAAACCGCCGTCGGCGCCGATGATGCCGCAGCGGTGCACGAGGACGTCGCGGACCGTGATCCGCTGCTTACCCGCGGCGGCGAACCGCGGCCAATAGTGGGCGACCGTGCGGTCGATATCGAGCACACCGTCCTGGATCAGCAAGGCGACCACCAGGCCCGCTGCCCCTTTGGACGTCGAATGCAGGCCGGTCAATGTCGAGGCGTCGACCTCCGGGCCCGCCCACAGGTCGACGACCCGCCGGCCGCGGACACAGGCGGCCAGCTGTGCGCCGGATTCGCCGTTCTCCTCGGCGACGACTGCGGCGAATTCACGGCGCACCTCTTCGTATCCGTCGGCGACGGTTCCGTGCACTTCTGTCGGCTCCATGATTCTGATTCCCTTCGGTGACTGCTGAGCGGCCGCCTGCCGCCGAGCGTTCGGCGGCCACGGTTCGTGGTCTGCCGCATTGACGTACGGCGGAACGACAACGTGACCGCAACGGGAAAACCCGCTGGTAGAAACCTGTTCCCGGAGGAACGTCGCGGTCGGCGGCAGGTCCGGAGACCACCCGTACTGCGATCCGATACACCGCCAGGAAAGCGGCCACGCAATGATGCAGTCACGTCCACAGCCGCCGATCCGTCATCGGTACAGGACGAATCGAGGAGGATCCCGTGCACGACGACCAGTTCCTGGCCGACCGTTTCGAAGAGCACCGCACCCACCTGCGCGCGGTCGCCTACCGCATGCTCGGCTCGCTCACCGACGCCGACGATGCGGTGCAGGAGACATGGCTGCGCCTGGCCCGCACCGACACCTCGGAGGTCGGCAATATGGGCGGCTGGCTGACCACGGTCGTCGGACGGGTGTGCCTGGATATGCTCCGCAGCCGCAAGACCCGCCACGAGCAACCTCTGGAGACCGAGCATCTACCCGACCCGGTGATCGTCAGCGAGACCACGCTCGACCCGGAAAACGAAGCGGTGCTGGCGGATTCTGTCGGACTGGCACTCCTGGTCGTGCTGGATTCGCTGAGCCCCGCCGAGCGGCTTGCCTTTGTCCTGCACGATATGTTCGCCATGCCGTACGAGCAGATAGCGCCGATCGTCGACCGCACCCCGCAAACCGCGAAGAAGCTCGCCAGCCAGGCGCGCCGCCGGGTCCAGGGCGCCACCCCGAGCCCGGGCCTGCCCCGGCAACGCCGCGTCGTCGACGCTTTCCTCGCCGCCGCCCGCGGTGGCGACTTCGACGAACTACTCCGCTTGCTCGACCCCGATGTCGTTCTGCGCGCGGATGCGGGCGAAACGATGCGCGTGATCCGTGGCGCCGCCGCCGTCGCCGGCCAGGCCGAAACCTTCCGGCGCATGGCCACCACCTGCACCATCCACCCCGCTGTGGTCAACGGCGGCGCGGGCCTGGTCAACACCCTCGACGGCACCCCGTTCTCCGTGCTCGGCTTCACCGTCACCGGCGAGCGCATCACCGCCATCGACATCCTCGCCGACCCTGCCCGCCTCACCCGCCTCGACTTGACCGCAGTCCTCGGCTGACCCGGCAGCCGAGCCCCGTACGATGCCCAGCGCAGCGCCCTGGGTCACGATGCGCCAACGACACGAAGGCGCAGCAGTGCAGCGAGGGCTGTGAACCGGAGCTGTGTCCTACTGTCCAGCAGATGGGCACTGTGATCGGTGATCTGCTCCCGCTGGCGGTCGGGGTGGCACTCTCCCCCATCCCGATGATCGCCGCGATCCTGATGATCCTGTCGGCCGATGCCGGCACAGCCGGGCGCGGGTTCGCGGTCGGCTGGGTCGCCGGTATCGCGGCCGCCACCGTGATCGTGGTGTTGCTGGCCGGTCCGCTGGGCGGCGGAGGTGATCGGGAACCGTCGGCGGCGGGAGCGTGGGTGAAGATCGTGCTCGGCATACTGCTGCTGGGGCTGGCCGCGGCGCAGTGGCGGTCTCGCGCCGATACCGCGATACCCGGCTGGATGAGCGCCATCGACACACTGACCGTGCGGCGGGCGGCCGAATTGGGTGCGCTGCTCTCCGCGGTGAACCCGAAGAACCTGCTGCTGTGCCTGTCGGCCGGCGTGGTGATCGGGTCCAGCGGTACCAGTGTCGGCGGGCAGGTGGTCGCTGTCATCGTGTTCACGGTGCTGGCCGCGTCCAGCGTGCTGTTCGTGATCCTCGGCTACACCCTGGCCGCGGACCGGCTGCGCGCCCCGCTGGACCGGGTACGGACGTGGTTGCAGGACAACAACCACGTGATGATGGCGATCGTTCTGGTCGTCATGGGCGCAGTTGTCGTAGGGAAGGGAATCGGCGGCCTGTGAACACGAGGCTCCCGGTGTTTCGAATCGCTACACAGCTGCTCGGCGGCCTGTTCTCCGCATACGATTGACCCATGTCCTCGTCTCGGATCGAGAAGCCCGACCTCCCCGAATACATGACTTGGGAGGAACTGGAGCGGCTACCCGAGGAGATCGCCGATCAGATCGAACTCTGGGAGGGCCGCGTGGTGTGGTTGCGGCGCGGACCTCGCGAACACCAGAAGTTCACTCGTCGTCTGGTGAACGAGATCGAGCGCTGTTCACGCGTGGACATGTCCATGCGTCCCGAACAGTGCTGGGAGGTCGAATCCGAAACCAACGTTTTTCTGGGAACGAGTGGAAAGTCGGATTTCCTCACTCCGGACTTCCTCGTGCACCGGTGCATTCCCTCATACCAGGATGTTCGAGCCGCCGATACGGTGCTGGTCGGCGAGGTGTTGTCACCATCCAATACACAAACCGATATCGAGGCCGAGAAGAGCCGGTACGCCGCCGCAGGCATCGTCTGGTATTGGGAAGTAACTCTTCAACGGGATGTCAGCGCCATCGCCAAGATCCGGGCGTACGGGCTGGAAACCGGTGTCGCCACGCTGCCCGAAGGCGTCCGCCCGCTGCACCGATCCGACTACCGGCTGGTCGGCGAATGGACACCCGCGAACGAGGCAGGAGTGCAGTTCGGATACCCCTTCCCGATCGACATTCCCTGGGCCTCCCTCGCGTTCTGAGCCGCCGTTGCCGTCCAGGGCACCTGCGGTCGCTCCCTCCGCCCGCGCTCTGGACGAAGAGAGCGACCGCACAGTTCAGCGGACGATATGCCGGCCTCGGCGGAACACCGGCACCTCGCCTGCTATCGCCGCACGACACCACTATCCCCGGCACGCCGCGCGTCGCGAACCGGGCTCTCAGGTCGCGACCCGAGCCACCGTGTGGCGTCTGCTCCAGCCGACCGCACCGAATGCGAGGGGCAGGAGCAGGCTGAGGAAACCCGAAACGGGCATGTAGACCAGCCCGAAGGCGGCCAGTACCGCAATGGCGGCGAGGATCGGCGCGGTCACGAATCCGCGGGCCCGCTCGACCTCGAGGACCGCGATCCCCAAACCGACGGCGAGGACACCGAATGCGGTGAACCAGAAGGACAGTTCGGAGTCCTGGTCCTGCGTCGCCCAGACGACGATCCCCATGGCGGTATGAACCGACCCGATGAACACGAGCAGGCCGCCGACCACCGGAACCCTAGTTTTTGAATCCATATTCTAAAACTATGTCCTAAACTGACCCGGTGGCAAGACCCCGGCGTTTCACCGATGATCAGGTCCTCGACGCAGCCCGCGACCTACTCGCCGACCCCGCGATCACCCGGCCGGGAATCGCCGCGATCAGCGCCGCCTCCGGCGTGCACACCGGATCGATCTACGTACGTTTCGCCTCCCGCGACGAACTGCTCGCCCGTCTGTGGCTCCGCTCGATCCGCCGCTTCCAGGCCGGGCTCATCGACGCACTGTCCGGACCGGACCCACTGCTCGCCGCCGCGGCGTACCTGCCGCGCTATTGCCGCGAGCACCCTACCGAGGCACGCGCGATGAAGATGTTCCACCGCGACGAACTGCTCGATACCGGACCGGACGATCTGAAAGCCGCGATAGCCACCGTCAACGACGAGATGAATGCCGCCATACGTGACGCCGTGACCGCGGAGTTCGGCATCGCCGACGAATTCGGTATGACCGTCGCCACCGCCGCGATCAAAGCCATCCCCTACGGCCTGGTCCGCGACTACATCGCACGCGCCGCCCCGATCCCGGCGTGGGTCGACGATATCGCCGCCACCGCGTCCACCGCCGTCGTGCGCGAGTTCGGCCGCCGAACCGGCGCCCACCAGCACTGATTCCGCTCCACCGATGACGGCCGGGCCGCGCGCGCGGCAGGGCTTGACCTTCCACCCGCTGGAAGGTTCACGCTGTACTCGTGACCGACCGCGACACCTTGTTCACCATCGGCCGGCTGGCACAGCGCACCGGCCTCGACGCCAGGACCATCCGGTTCTGGTCGGATGCGGGTCTGGTGCCACCCACCACCCGCAGCCCCACCGGGTACCGGCTGTACGACACCGAAGCCGTCGCCCGGCTCGAACTGGTACACACGCTGCGCGAACTGGACCTCGATACGGCCACCGTGCGCGCGGTGGTGGAACGACAGACCAGTCTGGCGGAAGTGGCGGCCGCGCACGCACGCGCTCTGGACGCCGAGATCCGCACGCTGCGGGTACGACGCGCGGTCCTGCGATCCGTCGCACAACGCAACAGCACCACCGAGGAGTTGAGAATCATGCACGAACTCGCCACCCTGTCCGCCGCCGAACGCCAGCGGATCATCGACGATTTCGTCGACGAAGCGTTCGCGGGTATCGAACCGGACGCCCCCGGCGCCCATATCGCCAACGGCATGCGATCGATGCCCGCGACCCTGCCCGACGATCCGTCACCCGAACAGGTCGACGCCTGGATCGAACTGGCCGAACTGGTCCGCGACCAGGGTTTCCGCGAGCGCTGCCGGGAAATGGCGGTCACCGGCGCCCGCGGCGAGGCGCAGATCCCGGAGGTCGACATGAGCGCCGGAACCACCGCTGTCGAAGCCGATATCGCACCTGAATCCGAGGAAGGGGCCGGCATACTCGACCGAGCGGTTCCGGCGGACACCGACCGAGCCGCCCTCGCGGATCAACTGGCCACATTCACCGATCGCCGGGTCGAGCGTTACTGGTCGCTGCTCGGCATCATCAACGGCTGGCCGGCCCGTCCCCCGATGGTCCCGGGCGCCGAATGGCTGATCGCCGCGCTGCGGGCCCACGCATAAAGGCCCTGCTGCACAACGCCCTTCTCGGGCTTCGCCGGCGGGGGCAGGCGGTCTTCTCGTGCCAACGGGCAGAATGCCGACGCCCGATCCCACTGTCCACCCCCCGCGCCCCGGGCGCCGGGGGGGGGGGCAGGGCCCACCGAGGAGCCGGGAGGTGGGGGGAGGGGGGCGGCCCCGCGGCGTACACCGCGCAACTCGCTCGCGAGTTTCGCCGGGTCAGTGTCTAAAGCGACCCGATTTTCGTGCACGATGGCAACGCCTGGTCCTCGGCGGGCGTGACCGCCGGGATGGATCTCGCCCTGGCTCTCGTGGAGGATGATCT
>NZ_JARWNW010000141.1 GCF_029868325.1 Nocardia carnea | reverse complement strand
TTCAGCCCGTCCTCGACGCAGTCCACAACGAGTACGGCGGCTGGGACGAATTCGCGAAAACCGTACTCCGGCTCGATACCGGCACGTTGACAAAGCTTCGAGACTCGATGCTCGCGGCTGCGCCGCATTGCCTCGAGTGCTGACAGCAGGGACGGGCCAGAACCTTTCAGGGCCTCGTAAGACTCGGCACCGGCGCTGGTTGCGTCAGGTTCAGGGCGGAACCGCCTCGGAAGCCTCGCAGGCTGTGATGGGTCCGGGGGCTATTCGGTGTAGTCGTCGTCCGAATCCGCGACCAGGGCTTTTCCGGCGACCTGGCCCTTGGCGAGGGCGTCGAGGAAGGCGCGGGCCCAGCGGTCGACATCGTGGGCGAGGACCTGGCGGCGCAGGGCGCGCATACGGCGGCGGCGGGTTTCGCGGTCGTCGGTGAGAGCGGAGACGATGGCGTCCTTCACGCTGTCCAGATCGTGCGGGTTGCACAGGTAGGACTGGCGTAGTTCGGCGGCCGCGCCGGTGAACTCGCTCAGGACGAGGGTGCCGTTGAGGCCGCTGTGGCAGGCCACGTACTCCTTGGCGACCAGATTCATACCGTCCCGCAGCGGGGTCACCAGCATGACGTCGGCGGCGACGAAGAAGGCGATGAGTTCCTCGCGCGCGATCGGTCGATGCAGATAGTGCACCACCGGATAGCCGACCCGGGCGAACTCGCCGTTGATGCGCCCGACCTGGCGTTCGATATCGCCACGCATCTGGATATAGCTTTCGACCCGTTCCCGGCTCGGCGTGGCCAGCTGCACCATCACGGTGTCGGCCGGGTCGATACGGCGCTCGTCGAGCAGTTCTTCCAGCGCGTTGAGCCGGATATCGATGCCCTTGGTGTAGTCGAGGCGGTCGACACCGAGCAGGACATGTTTGGGACTGCCGAGTTCCGCACGGATCTGGGCGGCGCGCTCGCGCACCGAACGCCGCCGCGAATGCTCGTCCAACCCCGCGGAGTCGATGGAGATCGGGAAGGCACCCACCCGCACCGTCCGGAACCCGACCTGCACCACACCCATCTTCGACCGCACCCCGACCGTGCCGCGCGAAGTGGGCTGACCGGCCAGCCGGCGGGCCAGGTACAGGAAATTCTGGGCGCCGCCGGGCAGATGGAACCCGATCAGATCCGCCCCCAGCAGACCCTCCACGATTTCGGTGCGCCACGGCATCTGCATGAACAGTTCGACCGGCGGAAACGGGATGTGCAGGAAGAAACCGATGGTGAGATCGGGCCGCAGCATCCGCAGCATCTTCGGCACCAGCTGCAGCTGATAGTCCTGCACCCAGACCGTGGCACCCTCGGCAGCGACCTTGGCTGTCTCCTCGGCGAAACGCCGGTTCACCTGCACATAGGCCGACCACCAGGCCCGGTTGTACACCGGGCGGACGATCACATCGTGGTACAGGGGCCACAGGGTCGCATTGGAGAAACCCTCGTAATAGTCGGCGACCTCCTGCGCCGACAACGGCACCGGATGCAACTCCAGCCCGTCCTCGACGATCGGATCCACCTCGACGTCGGGCACACCGGCCCACCCCACCCACGCGCCGCGATTACTGCGCAGCACCGGCTCCAGCGCAGTCACCAGACCGCCGGGGCTGCGCTTCCAGCGGGTGCTGCCGTCGGGCAGTTTCTCCAGATCCACCGGAAGCCGGTTGGCCACGACGACGAAACCGGAACCCGCGCCGCGTTCCCGCAGGGGTTCGGCGTCCACCGCCTCGGGCTGGGCCTCCACCAGGTCGATCGGACCCGTGACCGGCCCGGACCCGTTACCGGATCCGGACGGACCCGCGGATACGCCGGTTTCATCCTGGAGGGTGGAATCGCTGGACGGCTGATCTGTCATCTGGTCCACTCACGCATCCTTACGCGCGGCGCTGTACGCCCCGTATATGCGGCATGAGCGCGGGCCCTGCGTGGTTACGATCCGCCAGCGCCTTCGGGCCTGACCCGCTCATGCCATGTAGTTGTGTGGATCCGCTGACGTCGCCGTTGGCGCCGGCGGCCCGCACGACCGTCAGCGCCCGGAGGCGATAGCTTGCGTGACCAGGCGCTCGGCCATGCGGATAAGGCTCAGCTTATTCGGTTCGGGCGCCCGGGCCGATACCCAACATCGACAGGAGCATCCGGCATTCGTCGGCATCGGCGGCATAGGCGGCCACGACCCGCTGCGCCTGACGAGCGGTCTCGTCGGCGAGGGGTTCCAGTTCGTCGTCGGCGATACCGTTGGCGCTGCTTTTCGCGGCCATCTCAATCCTCCCGGCAGGTGCGCTGGTATGTGAAATGTCAATGGTATCTGTCCCACGAAGCGGTCGCTGCGGCCGCGGTAACACAACGCCACCCGGAGGGCTATACCGTGGGCAGCGGAAACGATCAGGAAGGGGCCGTCAGCATGCCGTTGGCCACGGTGAACGGAATATCGCTCAACTATCAGATCAAAGGAGACCGTTCCAAGGGCACCGATGTGAAAGGCGGCGGCCCGCTGGTCGTGCTGATCATGGGGACGGGCAGCCCGGGCCGCGTATGGGAGCTACATCAGGTGCCGGCCCTGGTCGCCGCCGGCTACCGGGTCTGCACGTTCGACAACCGGGGAATCGCGCCCTCCTACGAGGCCGCCGGCGGTATGACCATCGACGAAATGGTCGCCGATACGGCGGCGCTGATCGAGTTCCTGGACGAAGGCCCCGCGCTGGTGGCCGGAACGTCGATGGGTGCCCGGGTGGCGCAGGAACTCGCCCTGGCCCGGCCCGAGCTGGTGCGTAAGGCCGTGTTCCTGGCCGGGCACGGCCGGCTGGACCGGTTCCAGAAGACCCTCTCGCTGGGCGAACACGAACTCGACGAGAGCGGGGTGAAGCTGCCGCCGAAGTACGAGGCCGCCCTCACCGCGGTGATGAACCTTTCCCCTGCCACCATGGCCGACGCCAACGCGGCCCGTGACTGGCTGGACCTGTTCGAGTTCACCGGCGGTCCGGTGACCCCCGGTATCCGGGCACAGCGCAAGATGGACCACGAATTCGATCGGGTGCACGCCTACCGGGCCATCCGGGTGCCGTGCCTGGCGGTGGGGTTCGCCGATGACCGGATGATTCCGCCGTACCTGTCGCGGGAGGTCGCCGAGGCCATTCCGGGCGGCCGCTACCAGGAGGTTCCCGATGCCGGTCATTACGGCTACCTGGAGCGACCCGATACAGTGAACAAGATCCTCCTGGAGTTCTTCGCGTCCTAGGGGGGACCCACAGTTAACACCGGCCTTGCTAGGGTCGACACATCGTTGGGTTCGTAAAACGGCAGCCGGAGGTTCCCCTTCCTGCCGTGCCGGACCCGGACAAGATCCGTACACATACGCGCGAGCACCCCTGTGAGGTGAAATGAGCACCAACCCGTTCGACGACGAGGACGGCCGCTTCTTCGTTCTGGTCAACGACGAAGAACAGCATTCCCTGTGGCCGGCTTTCGCCGAGGTCCCGGCCGGCTGGCGCGTGGTCTTCGGTGAGGACAGCCGCGCGGCCTGCGTGGAGTACGTGGAGCAGAACTGGACCGATATGCGGCCCAAGAGCCTGCGTGACGCCATGGCGGCCGACGAAGCGGCCCGCAAGTAGCGCAGCCTCTTACCTCTTGCACAGACCACCGCTGCGCGGCCCCGGATTACGGTGTCGCGCCGCGGGCGGGTCCGAGTTTGATGGCTGCGCCCTCGCCTCCTTAGCTCAGTGTTAGTCCACTCGCCTTTTAAGCGAATGGTCGTCAGTTCAATCCTGACTGGGGGCTCCGACCGAACGGCCCCCACCGTTATCGGGGGGGGCCCTTTCGATTGCGTCGGAGCCGGCTGATCGCCGTCGGATGGGGGTCCGAGGCGACGATCCGCTGGTCACGGCAGCTGTCGCCGCGCGGCGCTTCGATCAGGCGGGGACGTTCGCCCCGTAGCCGAGGTCGCGCAG
>NZ_JARWNW010000140.1 GCF_029868325.1 Nocardia carnea | reverse complement strand
AAGGCGTCACGCTCTTCGAGGGGGTAGACGAAACTGCCGACATGCGGTGTCGTCTTCTGCAGAATATGGTCGCCGGTGAACATCACGTCGGCGTCCTCCAGGTAGAAGCACACGTGGCCGGGGGTATGGCCGGGAGTGTGGGGAGGTAGATGGTGGTCATCGCATCCTGCGCGTCGGGGGGGGGCGCGGGGCCGGCGGGGTGGAGGGGGAAGCGCCGCCCCCCCGCCCGCCCCGCCCCCCCCCCCCCCACGGGGACGGATGAGATAGAGCCGGTTCGTTCCTCTCGTGTCAGCCCGCACGGCGCACCCGCTGACAGGTGGCCGGGCCGAACCCGCGACGAGCGATTCCTCGCCCGGGTTTCGATCTTGTGGCGAATGGGCATCCCTCACTGCGGACCCGGTGTGCGCGGCGCGCAGAAGCCGGGTTCCACGTATGCTCTCGCCGGCGACGCGCCGCGCCGGTACCCGGTCCGGTCGTGGCGAGGCCGCGACAGCCTGGTCGCACCGGACAGGTGGAGGTCTGATCCTGGACACGTTGTGGACCTTCGTGGTGGAGCGTCGCCACCAGCTTTTCGTGGATTCGTATCTGCACATCTCGGCCGTACTGCAATCACTGTTGATCGCGACGGCGATCGCGGTGCTGATCGGTGTGCTCGTCTACCGCAGCCCGATCGGTTCCGCGGCCGCCACCGCCGCGGCCGGCACCATTCTCACCGTGCCGTCGTTCGCGCTGCTCGGCCTGCTCATCCCGATCTTCGGGCTCGGTGTCGTGCCGACGGTGATCGCCCTGGTGCTGTACGCGCTCCTGCCGATTCTGCGTAACACCCTGGTGGGCCTGTCGGCGGTGGACCCGGCGGTCGTCGATGCGGCGCGCGGGGTCGGGATGAACCGGTTGCGGGTGCTGACCTCAGTGGAACTTCCGCTGGCCTGGCCGTCGATTCTGACCGGGATGCGGGTCAGCACCCAGCTCATCATGGGCATTCTCGCCCTCGCCGCCTACGCCAAGGGGCCGGGGCTGGGCAATCTGATCTTTTCGGGTCTGGCCCGGCTCGGCAGCCCGAACGCGGTGCCGCAGGCGCTGACGGGCACGGTGCTCATCGTCGTACTCGCCCTACTGCTCGACGGGATCTTCCTGCTCGTCGGCCGTTTCACCGTTCCGAGAGGGATCCGTGACTGATACTGCTACCGCCACCGGCACATCAGCGGTTTCCGGTGTCGAGATCGTGCTCGACACTGTCACCAAACACTATCCGGGCCAGGCACATCCGGCCGTCGACGCGGTATCGATGACCATTCCGGCGGGTGAGATCGTGGTCCTGGTGGGACCTTCGGGCTGCGGGAAGACCACCACCATGCGGATGATCAACCGGCTGATCGAACCCACGTCCGGCACGGTGACGATCGACGGCCGTGATGCCGCGACGATGGATCCGGACCGGTTACGCCGCGGGATCGGGTATTCGATCCAGCAGGCGGGCCTGTTCCCCCATATGACGGTCGCCCGCAATATCGCCACCGTGCCGGGCCTCATCGGCTGGGACCGCCGGCGGATCGCCGCGCGCACCGACGAAATGCTGGAGCTGGTGGGCCTGGACCCGGGCACGTACCGGCGGCGTTATCCACGGCAGCTGTCGGGAGGCCAGCAGCAGCGGGTCGGGGTGGCGCGGGCGCTGGCCGCCGATCCACCAGTACTGCTGATGGACGAGCCGTTCGGCGCTGTCGACCCGATCACCCGCGGGCTGCTGCAGGACGAACTGCTGCGGCTGCAGGCGGAACTCGGTAAAACGATCGTGTTCGTCACCCACGATTTCAACGAGGCGGTCAAACTCGGTGACCGGATCGCGGTCCTCGGCGACCGCTCCCGCATCCTGCAGTACGACACCCCCGCCGCGATCCTGGCCGATCCTGCCGACGATACGGTGGCCGGCTTCGTCGGCGCCGACGCCTCCCTGAAACAGCTGACCCTGACCCGTATCCGGGATGTCGAACTCGGCGACTGCCCCACCGTCACCGAGGACGATTCGATCGGCACCGCCCGCGCGGCGGTGGCGGACACGGACTGGGCGCTGGTCCTGGACGCCCGCCGCCGCCCGCTGCGCTGGGTTTCGGCCGAACAGCTCGCGCACGCCCCCGCGGTCCGCGACGCCGGGACCCCGCTCGGGGAAACCCTGTCCATGGCATCGACGCTGCAGGACGGTTTGGAGGCACTGCTCACCGACCGCAACGCCACCGGTGTGGTCACCGGGCCGCGCGGTGAATACGCCGGCCTGATCACCATCGATACGCTCGTCGCCCACCTGTCGGCGCTGCGTGCCGAGCACGGTGGAGCGCCGGCGGCGACGGAAGCACCGGCATGACGGCGCACCTCGCACCCGATACCGGAAAGCCCCCGGCGCTGCGACGGAGCGAAGGCGCGCGGCTGCTCGTCCAGCCGGTCCTCGTGGTACTGCTCACGGCCGGTGTTTTGGTCTGGGCGTTACGGCGCGACCTCACCGTCACCCAGCAGGCCAGCCTGAGCGTGGGCAATATCGCCGCCGTCACCTGGCAGCATGTGCTCATCAGCGCCACGGTGGTGCTGATCGTGATCGCCGTCGCGGTACCGCTGGGCACCCTGCTCACCCGGCCCGGTTACCGAAGGCTCGCACCCTTCTTCGTCGGTATCGCCAATATCGGCGCGGCCGCGCCCGCCATCGGGTTGATCGTGCTGTTCTACCTCGCCACCAGGACCACGGGGTTCTGGATCGGTGTCGCACCGATCGCGTTCTATTCGCTGCTGCCGGTGCTGCGCAACACCATCCTCGGTTACCAGCAGGTGGATCCGCTGCTCATCGATGCCGGGCGCGGACAGGGGATGTCGACGGCAACGGTACTGCGGCGCATCGAATTCCCGCTGGCCGTCCCGTATATCCTGGCCGGTCTGCGCACCTCGCTGGTCCTGGCGGTGGGCACCGCGACCCTCTCGTTCCTGGTGAGCGCCGGCGGCCTCGGAATTCTCATCGATACCGGATACAAACTGCGCGATAACGTCACCCTGGTCGTCGGCGCGGTAATGGCGGTCGCGCTGGCGCTGCTGGTGGATTGGCTGGGCGCCGTCGCCGAACGCATGCTCGAGCCGAGGGGGTTGTGATGAGCGCGCGCCGGGTTTCGTGCGGGGCCGGCCGGCTCCGCATGCTGTGTGTTCTGTTGCTCGCCGGGGTCGTACTGCTCACCGGTTGCGGCCTGCAATCCGGTAGTGCGGTACCGCTGCGGGTGGGGCCCGGCAGTATCCGGCCGGTGCCCGCACTCGAGGGTGTCCCCGTCACGGTGGGGTCCAAGGATTTCACCGAACAGCAGATACTCGGCTACATCATCGAATTCGCGCTGGTCGCGGCCGGTGCCGAGGTGCGCGATCTGACGAATATCCAGGGTTCCAACAGTTTGCGTGATGCCCAGCTCAGCGGGCAGATCGATATCGCCTACGACTACACCGGCACGGGCTGGGTCAACTATCTGGGCAACGAGACACCGGTCCCGGACGAACAGGGCCAGTTCGAGGCCGTCCGCGACGCCGACCGCGCGGCCCACGGGATGACCTGGGCGGCGATGGCGCCGATGAACAACACCTACGCACTGGCCACCGCCCGGCGCACCGCCGAAAGCACCGGCGTGTGGTCGCTGTCGGAGTACGCCGAACTCGTCGCAGACGACCCGGCCGCGGCCGCCACCTGCGTCGGCACCGAATTCAATGTGCGCCAGGACGGCTACCCGGGGATGGCCCGCGCCTACGGTATCGACGAGAGCCGGGTGACCAAACGGATCGTCCAGGACGCCGTCGTCTTCCAGGCGACCGCCGATGCCCGCCAGTGCACGTTCGGTTCGGTCGCGGCCACCGACGGCCGGATCCCCGCGCTCGACCTGGTCCTGCTGGCCGATGATCGCGCATTCTTCCCGAAGTACAATGCTGCGCTGGTGATGCGATCGGAATTCGCCGACGCGCACCCGGAGGTCACCGCGATCATGACACCCATATCGCGGTTGCTGACCAACGAGTCGATCACCGAACTGAACCGGCTGGTCGATGTGGAGGGCCGCGAACCGGCAGAGGTCGCGCGGGACTGGTTGATCGTGAACGGATTCGTCACAGCGAAGTGACCGGCCGGTTCGGCTCAGCAGAGCGACAGGCCGGTTCGGGACAGGCGGAGCCACGGACTGGCCCGGCGCGGCGGTACAACAGCTAGGAGGCGGTGGAGTGGTTACCCCGGACGGCCCGAGGATACCGTCTCCCGCACCGGCCAGATCGGTGCTCTTCGGATTACCGCCCGCCGGCCGCCGGCTCCCCGGTGCCGTCCGGGCCGCGGTGGCCTTCGGGGCGCCGGCCCTGGTCGCGGTAGCGCTGGGGCACGAACAGCAGGGTCTGATGGCGGCGATGGGTGCCCTGGCGGTGATCTTCGGCGAAGGCCAGGTCTACCGGCGCCGGCTGCGCGTGATCGGCGCGGCCGCGCTGTCGCTGATGCTGGCGGCGTTCGCCGGCGGGCTCACCGGGGAGTTCATCCAGACCCGGCTCGCCGCCGGCGGGTCGCACTGGTGGCAATTGGCCCTGGTGGGGTTGATGTCGGTGGTCGCGGTGTCGGGCACCTTCGTCAATTCGTCGCTACGTCTCGGCCCGCCGGGCGGGTTCTTCTTCGTTCTCGCAGCGGGTGTCGGCGCGCTCATCACCGGACACGGGGTGCCGCCCGGCGAGGTGGCGCTGTGGACTGCCATCGGGGGGCTCAGTGCGTTGATCGTCGGGATGTCGGCCGTGCTCACCCGCGCCGATCCGCCCGAACAGCGGGCGGTGACGGATGCGGTCGCGGCGGTTGACGATTACGCCGCGCTCGACCCCGCCGCCGCGGATACCACGGGGGCCCGCTATGCCACCGCGATGAAAGTGCAAACGGCATGGGCACTGCTCGACGACGCCCGGCGCACCGGGCCGGGGGCCAACGGTGCGGTCGACGAGCTCCGGCGGGCCCAGCGTGCCTTCGCCACGGCATTGCACCGCAATCACACCGGTGACAACGCTTCCGATCTGCTGTTCGACACCGGCCGGCCCGCCCCGACACCGCGTCCGTCGCTGCGGTACCGGCTGCTGCGGTCGGTATCCCCGGACAGCCATGCCGCCGTTTCCGCGAACCGGATCGCGCTCGCCGCGCTGCTGGCCGGCGGGCTGACCGTCGCGCTCGATCTGGGGCGCCCCGATTGGGCGGTGGTCACCGTCACGGTGCTGTTGCATCAGGGGCCCGACAGGGTTCGCGGCACCTACCGCGGTGTGCACCGTATCGGTGGCACCGCACTGGGATTGGTGCTGTTCGCGGGCCTGTACGCCCTCGAGCCGCGCGCCTGGTTGCTGGTGCTGATCCTGATGTCGCTGCAATTCGCGATCGAAATGCTCGTCGCCCGCAACTACGGGCTGGCCGTCGTGTTCATCACTCCGCTGGCGCTGTTGATGGGTGGCGGCGGACAGTACGGCGATATGTTTCCGGTGGTCCGTGATCGGTTGCTCGAAAGCGCCATCGGTGTGCTGATCGGCCTGGCGGTGCTGTGGTCGATCGACCGCCGCGCGCACCGGCGGGTGCTGTTGCGCATCGATCAACGGGTACTGGAAGCCCTCGACCGGCTGCTGCGGCTCATGGCGCTGCCCCCGTCCGAGCGCACCGCATTACCCGAGGTGCGGCGGGAACTCGAGTTCGAACTGATGGGTTCGACACTGGGCGCCATCGACGCCGCCCACAACGAACCCGAGTGGACTCGCACGCATTGGACCCGCCATCAGCGGATCCGCCGGCTGGGTCACCAGGTCCTCGCCGCCGAGCTGCCACCGGACGCACCTATCGATCCCAGACGGCTGGACGAGTGGTCCCGCACCCTCGCGGAATTGGCGTAACCTGCTCTGTGGACGCGGGCTCATATGTGCGTCAGAACCAGCGATATGAGCCCCCGGAATGCACCCGGCGTATCGCCTCGCGAATCCCGGACCGTGAGCGCACCGAGCTGCGTCTGCGACGGGACATGATCAATGTCGGGGTACCGATCACACCGGACTGCGCTGTTCGACGCCCGCCGCCGCGCACCGGATTATCCGATAACCGGGCGAGCGCAGCTGTCTGCGTGCCTACAGGGCGGATCGGCGGCGATCGTCTCCGGCCGGAGCGGCTGTCTCAGGGAACGATCGGTTCCCGCAGCAGCGCTTCGAGCTCGGCACGGCTACCGTCGACCGTCAGTTCCGCCTCGTCCAGGGTGACCCGGCCCCACAGCAGGAGCGCCAATCCCTCGGCGGTGCCCGCGACCCGCAGCGGTACCTCGTCGATATCCTTGCCGTCACCGCCGAGCACCCAGCCGGGGGCAGGGTCGAGATCGGTGGCCACCAGGCCGAACGGGGCCCCCAGCGGTTGGGTCCGGCCGATCCCCACCTGGCGGGGGTAGAAGACCGTGACCACCTCGTCCACGGTGTCCGCCCAGACTTCCGGCACGGCTCGCATCAGGCCGAGTGCGGCCTTACCCGCGATCGCGGCCCGCAGATCGTGGGCGTGTACGAGCGTTTCGTGGACCTGCCGGCGATGCCAGAACGATACCGGGCCTTCGCCCATCGGCTCCGGATACGCCAGGACCCGGGCGGTCGCCGCCGGATCCAGTTCGGCGAGGGTTTCACGCAGTTCCGTGGCACAGGTGGCGTAATGGCCGGCGAGGTCGAACGGGCCCTCCCCCAACCGGGTCGCCTTCTGGGCGCGCGCACTGGCCGCCGCCCAATGATGGACGAACGCGAGATGCTCCACGAGTTCGCGGACCGTCCAGTCGCCGCACGCCGGAACGGTGGCCGCCGGATCGGCGTCGGGGATCGAGGCGAGGAACTCGCCCTGGAAATCGGCAAGCAGCAGTGGGAAATCGAGACCGGAAAGCGCGCTCATGGCGTCAAGCTACCGTAGGCCACCGACACCGGAGCTCGTATCGGGCCGGGTCGGATAACCTGGCTCCATGCTCGCCGACAGTCCGCCGCAGCGGCCATTCAGCAGTATCCCCTGGACCGCGGCGCAGCGCCGGACGATGGCGGCCGCGCTCGACCTGATCGGCGTGCACGGGGTGAGCGGAACTTCGCTGCAGATGATCGCCGACGCGGTCGGTGTCACCAAAGCCGCGGTGTACTACCAATTCAAGACCAAAGAGGAGATCGTCGTCGCGGTCACCGCGAACGAGCTGGCCATCCTGGAGGACGGGCTGCTCGCCGCCGAGGCCGAACCGGATCTGGCCCGGGCCCGCAAGGTGCTGCTCGATCAGGTCATCGATCTCGCGGTATCGCGCCGGCGCTGGGTGAGCACGCTGACCAACGATCCGGTGATCACCCGGATCCTCAGTCAGCACGAACCGTTCCGGCAGTTCCTGGGCCGCCTGTACTCGGTGCTACTCGATGAACGGCACGGCGACGATACGCTCACCCGGGTCTCGGCGGCCGTGCTCTCCGCGGCGATCGGCGGCTCGGTGATCAACCCGCTGGTCACCGATATCGACGACGACACCCTGCGTGCGACCCTGATCCACCTGACCCAGCGGATGCTGGATCTGCCGGACTGAACCGCAACGAACCACGAACTGGTCAGCAGAACAATGGTATTCACTGTTGCGAGGTCGAGGTTCAGATGCTGTTGGGGCGGCCAGGAATTCCTGCGGTGCCATCGCGCGGTGCACCATGAAGATCACGAAATAGGCGCCGAAGATCAGCAGATCACCGAGCACCATCACCCACATATGCCCGTCGCCGGGTAATGGGAGTCGTTCGGCGCCGGCCGATTGCGGCTCACCCGATTCCTCGCGGGCGGTGTCGAGGGTCCGGTCGGTATCGGTCATCGCGAACCTCCTTCGCGGTGCTCGGTGGTGGGCGCGCCGGGTACCGTCAGGGCAGCGGCGGTTCGCCGGCGGGCTGAAGCTGCCCGGCTTTCCGCAGGAATGTGATGACGCACATCAACCAGAATCCGAAGACGACCGTGCCCATCCAGAAACTGATCGACCCGTTCCAGGCGAACGGTCCCGCCATGGAGATGAACACCGGCGTGGCCAGGATTTCCGTGACGGTCTGCCAAACAGTCACGTAACCCAGCCATTTGGGGAAGATGTCGTTGCGGTCGTAGAAGATCGCGAGGGCGAACCCGACCTTCTTCCCAGCGGGTTTTGTGGTATCGAGCTGCGAATCTGCACCAGCTCCCCGGTCGAATACGGGTTGCCGAACTCTTATCGCGAACCGCCCGTCGCCGCCTGCCGCCGGAGGGTGGCCGCAGGACGAAGAACATCACGACGGTGAACGTCGCGAAGGCACCGCAGCCCAACGCCTAGCCGAACGGCCAGATCGAGAGTAAACCGGCGGACCGGAATTTGCCGACCCCCGACCGGCGATTTCCGCTGAGAGACAGCCCGTTACCACACAGCGCACGCACCGCCGGGTCGATTCCGGGCGCAGAATTTTTTCTAGCCGTTCGGCTAGCACGGCCATTCCGGATCCGTTAATCTGCCTCCAACGCCGCTGAGCACAGGCTCACTACCCAGCGGGTGGGCGGAGGTCTTCATGAGCATCGGACCAACCCTCGACGACAACACACCGGTAGCGACCGACCGGATCACCGCATGGTTTCGCGGGTATCTACAGCGCCATCCCGTCGCCGCCCTGGCCACTCTCGGACGCCAGGTCCTCATGGGCCGGCAAGCACTGCGCTACCTGTTCGCCGATCTGGCCACCGGCCGCTTCCCGGTGGGCGAATTCGTCCACCAGGCCGCGTTCATGGTCCGCACGTCCTGGCTGCCGACCGTCGCGGTGGCGCTCCCCATCAGCGCCACCCTGTCCATCCAATTCGGTTTGCTCGCCGGGCAGGTCGGCGCGACCTCACTGGCCGGTGCCGCCAGCGGCCTGGCCGTGATCCGGCAGTCGGCGCCGATGGTCACCGCGATCCTGATGGCCGCGGCGGTGGGTTCGGCGATCTGCGCGGACCTCGGTGCACGCACTATCCGCGACGAGATCGATGCCATGGAGGTCATGGGCGTTTCGGTGCTGCGCCGGCTGGTGGTGCCGCGGCTGGCCGCCGGGATCGTCGTCGCCGCCGCGCTCACCGGGTTGAGCTGCTTCATCGGCTTCCTGGCCGGATACCTGTTCAACGTCTATGTGCAGGCGGGGACTCCGGGCAGTTTCATGGCCACGTTCTCGTCCTTCGCCACCGCGAGCGACCTGTATCTGGCGATGGTGAAGGCGGTCGTCTTCGGTGTGATCGTCACGGTGATCGCCTGCGAGAAAGGCCTGAGTACACGTGGCGGTCCCGGCGGCGTGGCCGATTCCGTGAACGCGACAGTGGTCGCCTCGATCATCTTCCTGATGGTCGTCAATGTCGGATTCACGGAGATGTACACGATTCTCTTCCCGAGGACGACACTCTGATGGCCGCGACCTACCACTTCCCCGGGACCGCGCGACCGATCGCACTGGTCCGGCACTGCGGCCGCCTGTTCATCACGCTCGGCCATATGATCACGTTCTTCGTGCGGGCGATCGTCTCGATCCCGGTGGCCCTGCGCCATTACAACCGCGAATCGATGCGGATCCTGTCGG
This sequence comes from Nocardia carnea, assembly GCF_029868325.1. Taxonomy (GTDB): domain Bacteria; phylum Actinomycetota; class Actinomycetes; order Mycobacteriales; family Mycobacteriaceae; genus Nocardia; species Nocardia carnea_C. Next base: position 11,713 of record NZ_JARWNW010000140.1, on the reverse strand, counting down.
ATGTCACCTGGGGCAACGGATCACTGGTCGTCGGCGGCGGGTCTGCCGGCGTCATCATCGTGCTGGGAGCCGCCGCGGGCGCCATCGTGGGGATCGAAGGCCACAGTGCCTTGAAATTACTCGGGATGGAGCCCGCCACGGGCATGATCGCCGCGACCGCCGCCACCCGCGAACTGGCGCCGATCATGGCTTCCATCGCCTTCGCCGCGCAGGCGGGTTGCCGGTTCACCGCCCAGCTCGGCGCGATGCGGATCGCCGAGGAGATCGATGCCCTGCACGCCGTGGCGATCCGGCCGATCCCGTATCTGGTGTCCACCCGGCTACTCGCGTCGATGATCGCCGTGGTGCCTCTGTATGTCGCCGCGCTGGCGGCCGACTATCTGGCGGTGGAATTCTTCGTCTGGGTCGCCGGGGGCGAATCGTTCGGCACCTACGAGCACTACTTCAACCTGGTGCTCGGCGGTACCGATGTGCTGTATTCGCTGCTCAAAGCGCTGGCCTTCGTGGTCATCACCACCACGGTGCAGTGCTACTACGGCTACTACGCGGCCGGCGGTCCGCAGGGCGTGGGCGTGGCAGCCGGCCGGGCCATGCGGGCCAGTATCACGGTGATGATCTCGGTGAATCTGCTGCTGACCCTGGCGCTGTGGGGTTTCGACTCCGGTTCCCGGATCAGCGGGTAGGGGGCCTGAGATGCCGAGTGCTTTCGAAGCAGACGACCGGAACCTGCCGGACTGGAAACTGCTGGTGCGCGGGATCGGGTTCGCGCTGGTCGCCACCGCGCTGGTCGCCGCCGGAATCGCCCGTTCGCAAGGGGCTTTCGAATCCACCGTCCCGGTGACCGCATTGATGACCGATATCGGTGACGGTCTTCCGGTGAAATCGGATGTGAAATACCGCGGTGTTCTCGTCGGGATCGTCACCGAGGTCGCGCCGGGGGCCGGCGGCGCGCCGAACCGCGTCGGGATCGAATTGTGGCCGGAGCAGGCGCGTGGTATCCCCGTTACGGTCACGGCCCGCGTCGTCCCCAGCAATGTGTTCGCGGTGCCATCCATCCAATTGGTGGACAACGGGCCCGCTCCCGCATTGCGCGCCGATACGGAGATACCGCAGGACCACAGCCTGGCGACCGTCCAGTTGCAGACGTCGCTGACGGCTTTGAGCCGGATCGCCGAGGCTGCCGGCCGCTCCCCCACCGACCCCACGGTCGGGATCCTGGCCACGGTCCAGCGCGCGACCAGCGGGCGCGGCGCGGAGATGGTGCAGGCAGGTGCGCAGCTGGAGCGGATCGCCCGGGCGCTCGACGAATTCGCCGGCCCCGGTCAGGGCCCCTCGACGATCGATACGCTCGCCCGGGCACTGGCCGGTTTACAGTCGTCGGCGCCGGATCTGCTGCAGGCGGTGCACCATACCGTCGGGCCGATGCGTGTGGTCGCCCAGCAGCAGGGCCGCCTCGCCGCCCTGCTGTCCGGTGGGCTGGTCACCGCATCGAGCGCCGGTACCGCCCTGAGCAACCACACCGGCACCCTCACCGATATCACCGGCAAGATGGCGCCGGTCCTGGATGTGCTGGCCCGCGGCAGTCAGAACTTCGTGCAGATGACCACTTCGCAGGCGCGTCTGTCGCGGAAGTTCGGGGCCGAGATCTGGAAACCCGAATCGCAGAGTGCCGCCGCCGCGGTCATCGTCGAACTCACCCCGCACAAGCAGTACACGCGCGCCGACTGCCCCCGTTACGGACACCTGGCCGGTCCCAGCTGTACGACGGGACCGGCCGGGCCGGCGCCGGTGATTCCCGGCGGGTTCACACCCGCGAGCACGGATTCGGGCGCCGGGGCGGTCGGGGGGCAGGGCGAACGCGACAAGGTCACTACCGTACTGGGCAGCGAAGCCGACGATCTGTCGACGCTGCTGCTGGGGCCGCTGGTGCGCGGCAACGAAGTCACAGTTGTACCGGATACCGCGGAGGGTCCGCGATGAGCTACCGCAAACCCCTGATCGGACTGTCACTCTTCCTGGTCATCGCCATGACGCTGACGTGGATGGTGTACCTCACCCTGCAACGGGGCGTCGCCGAGGAGACCCATTCCTACGAGGCGGTGTTCACCGATGTCTCGGGTCTGCGCGCCGGTGACGATGTGCGGATGGCGGGGGTGAAGGTGGGGCGCGTCGATTCGATCGCCGTCGACGGGACGCACGCCCGGGTCGGTTTCGAGGTCACCCGGGAGCAACCCCTCTACGGCAACACCCTCGCGACCGTCACGTACCAGAACCTGATCGGCCAGCGGTATCTCGGGCTGGCACCCGACGATTTCGGCAGTCCCGAACCGCTGGAGCCCGGGGCGGTGATCCCGGTCGAGCACACCGAACCGTCCTTCGATATCTCCGGCCTGCTCAACGGTTTCCAGCCGCTGTTCAGCATGCTCGATCCAGGCGATATCGACAAGATCACCGCCGCGCTGATCAGGGCGCTGCAAGGTGAGGACGGGGCCCTGCTCGCGCTGATCACCGAAACCAGTGCGCTCGTGGAATCGTTCGCGGGCCCGGATCAGGTACTCGCAACGATCATCGACAATCTCGGCCGGGTCCTCACCGATCTGGCCGAGCACAGCGGCGAATTGCAGACCACGATCACGCAGACCCGCACGATCTTCGACAGTCTGCACGCCCGGCGCGACACCCTGCTGTCGCAGACCACCGATATCGCCGTCGTCCTGGACCGCGCGGCGCAGGTGGTGGGCGGCGCGGCACCGGCGCTGGCCCATTTCGTCACCCGCGAACCGGGTTTCGCGCGGCATTTCCTGGACAACAAACCGAAGTTCGCCTATCTGGGGGCCAACTTGCCGCTGATGCTGAAGGCGCTCGCGCGGATCGTCGACAAGGGCGCCTATATCAATGCCTACGTCTGCGATATCGGGTTCAGCATGGTGCCCGGTTTCGATCCGCTCATTGCCCAGATACTCGCGCTCGCCTCGCCCAGCGGCCGGGTCGAACATTCGGCGATCTGCAGGTGAGGACCTATGCCTTCGATACTGCACAAGGCCCGCGGATACACCGCGGCACTACGGAATCGGGTATCCGCGCGGCGGCGGGGCGATACGGCGGACCGCCCGTCGCGACCCCTGCGCCTGGGGATCGTGACGGTCGCGCTGGTGGCGGCGGTGTTGCTGGTGACGGTATTCGTCAATTCCCTGCATCTGGGGAAAACCACCTATCGCGCGCATTTCCAGCAGGCCGCGGGGATCGAAGCCGGCGATTCGGTGACCTATGCCGGGGTCCCGGTCGGCACGGTCACCGCTACCCGCCTCGACGGTGCCCACGTATCGGTCACGATGAAGATCGAACCCGGTGTCCGGCTGGGCGCCGATACCCGGGCCGCGATCAAACTCACCACCCTGCTGGGTTCGCGGTATGTCGAGTTGCGGTCCGCCGGAACCGGCGATCTACCCGACCGGCTGATCCCGCTGTCGCAGACGAGCGTTCCCTACGATCTGGAAACCGCCCTGCAGGACGCGACCACCACGTTCGCCGGGGTCGACGCCGATCAGATCGCGACGTCGATGACCACACTCGCACAGGAGTTGCGGGGGCTTCCCCCGCTGGTGCCGCAGGCGCTGCGGAATATCGAAACCGTGGCCGGTGTCGTCGCCCAGCGCCGCGACCAGATCGGCGCGCTGCTGCAGAGCACCGAACAGGTCACCACCGTATTGCGCGACCAGCAGGCCGATCTCGGGGCGTTGATCGAGCGGGGCCGCACCGTGCTCCAGCAGATCACCGCCCGCCAGGCGGCCCTGCGCCGGCTCCTCGAGGCGACCACGACCCTGGTGCGGGAACTGGAACCGATCGTCGTCACCGAACGCGGCAAAATCCAGGCACTGCTCGACGATCTGCGCGCGATGACCGGGCTGATCGCCGATAACGACGCCCTGCTGCGCAATATCCTCCAGATCCTGCCGGTGCCCTGGCGGTTGTGGGCCAATGCCACCGGTACCGGAATGGAACTGTCGGCCAACGCCCCCGACGGCGCGTTCATCGATTCCTTCATGTGTGCCCTCAGCGGGCGCGCCGTCCAACTGGGTAAGGCCCCGTACTACGAGGACTGCCGATGAAACGACTGGCCCGCCGGATCGTCCTCGCGCTCATCGTGCTGGGTGTGGGGTTCAGCGGCTGTGCGAGCGCCCCCGGCCTCCGGACACCCGACACCACCATCACCGCCCGATTCGCCAACGCCAACGGCCTCTACACCGGGAACGCGGTATCGGTGCTGGGGATGCGGGTCGGCGAGATCACCGAGATCCGGCCGGGCGGTACCGGGGTGGATATCGAACTCCGGGTCGACGGCGCGGTCCGGCTGCCCGCCGAGGTCATGGCGGTGGCGATCTCGGATTCCGTGCTCACCGACCGCCGGATCGAACTGAGCCCGGTGTACCGTGGCGGTCCCGAACTACCCCGCGAGGCCGTGCTGGGTCCCGGCCGCACCCGGGTCCCCGTCGAATTCGACAGCCTGTTCGCGATGGTGCAGAAACTCGCGAACTCGCTCGGCGGCGACGGCACGGGAAACGGCCCGGTCGGTGATCTGCTCGACCTCGGCACCGGCGTCACCGCCGGCCACGGCGAGCAGATGCGCACCGCGCTCGGCGAACTGTCCCGGGCACTGCAACTCGGCAGCGACCAGGGCACTGCCACCCGCGAGGCGGTCACCGCGGTGGTCACCAACCTCGACGCACTGGTCGCCGTCGCCGCCCGTAACGATACGACGCTGCGCGAATTCGGCGCCGGCGTCCACCAGCTCAGCGATTTCCTCACCGCGCAGGGCCTCGGCTCCGGTGATACCGGCACGCGACTGAACCGGATCATCACCACGGTCACCGAACTACTGCAGCAGAACCAGGGCGCACTCGGCGCCCTCGCGGGCAATACGAACACCATCTCCCGCGCACTGGCGGACTATCACGTGAATATCGGTGAATTTCTCGACGTCTTCCCATTGGTCGTCGATAACGCCTACAACGCCATCGACCAGAACGCCGGCGCCCTGCGCGTGACCTTCGATCTGAACAAATTCCTGCTCGACGGCCAAATGGTGAAGGAGGTGTGCAATCTGCTGCACCTCACCGAACTCGGCTGCGATACCGGAACCATGCGCGATATGGGACCCGATTTCGGCCTCACCGCAATACTGCAGGCCTTGGCGGAGGGACAGCCACGATGATCCCGGGCAGAGTCACCAGCTTCCTCGCGGCGGCCGCGGTCGCGGTATGCACGGCCACCGGCTGTTCGGCGAGCCTCGACGAACTACCGTTACCCGCTCCCGGTGTACCCGGCGACTCCTGGTCGCTCACCGCGACATTCGCCAATGCGCTCAATCTGCCGGCGAAGGCGAAGGTACGGTTCAACGGCGCCGATATCGGCCTGGTCGAATCGATGGTGGCACGCGATTACACCGCCGTGGTCACCATGCGGATCCGGCCGGAGGTGCAGCTTCCGGCCGGGACCACCGCCGAACTGCGTTCGGCGACCCCCATGGGCGATGTGTATGTCGCACTCGCCGCACCACAGTCGCCGCCGGACGGCGGGCTGCTCCGTGACGGCGCCACCATACCGATCGAATCCACCTCCGCCGCAGCGACGATCGAAGAGGTGCTGAGCCGGTCGTCGCTGCTGGTGAACGGGGGTGCGATCAAAAACCTCACCGAAATCGCCCAGGCGCTCGGTGAACATCTCGACGGCCGCGGCGACCGGGTGGCCGCCGTCCTGGACCGGACACGGCGACTCCTGGAAACGCTGACCGCGCGCTCCGGGCAGATCGACGCGATACTCACCACCGCCGCGGCGCTGAGCACGACGCTGGGCAATCAGCACACCGCCCTCGGCGACGCCGTCGCCGCGGCGCAACCGGCCACACAGGTCCTCGGCGCGGAAACCGATTCGATCATCGCCCTCGTCGACCGGGTGCACGCCATCACCGTGCAACTGGCCCGATTCCCCTCGATCCAGGGCACCAACCAAGGCAGTATGGTCGCCGATATCAACGGGCTGGCCGCGGGTCTCAATGCCGCGGCACTGAATCCGGAAGCCGATCTGGGCACCCTCAACGACATTCTGTCGATCGTGCTCAAGGTGACCAACGGGTCGTCGGCACATGCCGATATCGATGTGGCACAACTGGCGCTGGGCGCCGTACCCGACCCCAACTTCCCGGGTGATCCGGGTGCGCGGCTGCCGGACGCCACCGACTGGACCGCCTTCGCCGGATCGCTGCAGTACATGCTGGGGCGGCTCGGCGGACGACTGAACGGGCCCCCGCGGTGAGCGCCCGCGGCGCCGTGGCCGAACGGCCGGCCCGGATCCTCGTCGGTACGGTCGACCGGGTCCGGCGGTACCGCACTACCACGTCCCTGCTGGGCTTGCTGCTCGTGCTGCTGATCGGTAGCGGTTATCTACTGTTCGGCGCGCTCGATATCAATCCGTTCGCCGCGCAGTACACGATCCGGGTGGAGCTGCGCGAATCCGGTGGGTTGCTGCCGGGGCAGGATGTCACGTTGCGCGGGGTACGGATCGGGGAGGTCGACTCGGTCGAGGTGGCCGGCGGCAAGGTCGTGGCGGTCGCCGCCATCGATGAACGGATCCGGATCCCGGCGACCGGGCGGGTGCGCACGGCCGCCCTGTCGGCCGCCGGCGAGCAGTACCTGGACTTCCTGCCGGACACCGACGGCGGACCCTATCTCCAGCCGGGCGCGGTGGTGACCCAGGACCGGACCTCGAGCCCGGTTCCACTGTCCACCATGCTGGAAGGCCTGTCCGGTCTCCTCGCGCAGGTCGATCCCGATCAGCTCCAGACCATCTCCGACGAACTGGGCGCCGGCGAGGCGGGACCCGAGAAACTGGCCACGCTCATCGACGGCGGATTCTTCATGATCTCCACCTTGGACGGGGTTCTGCCGCAGACGGTGAGTCTGCTGCGCAACAGCCGGACCGTTCTCGGCACGATCGCCGAAACCGCGCCCGGCCTCCGCGATACCGTCGCCGGCCTGTCCACGACCATGGGCGGGATCGCCGCCATGACGGGTGGATTCGAGCACCTCGTCACCCGCACACCCGAAACCTTGGCAGCGATCGATACTTTGATGGCGCGGAACGGGCCGGCCATGGTGCAGTTGCTCGGCGAACTCACCACCGTCGCGCAGATAGCGAACCCGCGAGTACCGGCCTTCGAGGAATTCTTCTTCCCGAAACAGCGCACCGGCTCCGCCCTCGACGCCATGGCCACCGCCTTCCACGACGGGAAGATCTGGGCGCTGGCCAGTATCTACCCGCGCTATCAATGCGATTACCACGTCCCCCGCGCTCCCGGCCCTGTCCCCGATTATCCGGAACCGTACCTGTATTCCGACTGCACCGACCCGGACCCCGCCCTGCTGCCCCGCGGCGCCCGCAATGCCCCGCGCCCGCCCGGAGTGAGCCCGCTACCGGTGGTGCCGCCGGGAGCCCACCCCCTCGACACCGCGGACCCCACCCCGACCGGGCCACTCACCATTCCGACCCCCTACGGCGGGCCGTATACGCCCACCTATGTGCCGCCCAGCTGAGGAGCGATCAGTGACATCACCCGAGGAACCCACACCAGATCCGGACACCGAGACACCGGGACCGGACGCCACCACCGCAGCCGCGAAGGAGACAGGCCGGGCCAGAGCCGGCCGGCCTGCTCGCCTGTTCGTCGGCGTCCTGGCCGTGTTGCTGATCGCCGCCACCGGCCTGGCCGGCGTCCTCGGCTGGGAGTGGAAGGACCGCCGCGATACCGATCGCGCGGCCACCGCCGCCCTGGCCGCGGCCCAGCAGTACGCGGTCGCACTGACCAGTATCGATACGGCCGGAATGGACGCGGACTTCGCGGCCATCGCCGACGGCGCGACCGGCGAGTTCAAGAGTATGTACACCCGGTCCGCCGAACAGCTCAAACCGCTCCTGGCACAGGCGCAGTCGGTGAGCAAAGGCCGAGTTGTCGCGGCGAGCGTGCAGTCCGCGTCCGAGGACCGGGTGGTGGTCATGCTGTTCGTCGACGCCGAGATCACCAACACCACCACACCGCAGCCGCGGCTCGACCGTAACCGCATCATCATGACCATGGACCGGGTCGGCGACCGCTGGCTGGCCGGTGAAGTCGAACTCGTCTGATCCGGTTTCAGCCGATCGGCAGCCGCGAATCCAGCAGGAACGGCAGCAGGAAATCGCTCAGCAGCGCGCGTTCCTCGCCCTCGTCCGCGGGCGGCAGGGTCAGCAGCGACACCATGATCCGCACCGCCCACCGGCCCAGCCGCTGCGCCGCGGCGGGCGGCAGATCGGGCCGGAACCGGGCGACGAAGGCGGTGACGAGGGCGTCGATCACCGCCGACGAATCCGATAACCGCGCCACGATCCCCGCATTCGCCGGTTCGAACCAGACCGCCAGATGGGGAGTCTTCCGGGTTTCGGCGAGGGTGGCGATGATTCCGTCCAGGAGCCGGTCGGCCCGGTCGGGGCCGTCCAATTGCTGGTCCCGCCAGACCCGTTCGATCAGCTGCGTCGCCTCACGCCCGGCGAAGGCCACGTACAACGACTGCCGGCTGTCGAAGTACCGGTAGAGCGTGGCACGCGAACACCCTGCGGCCTCGGCGATCTCGGCCATACCGACGGTTCCGGCGCCTTTGTCGATGACCAGAGCCCGGACAGCACCCAGAATTCGCTCCGCCGCCAGTTCGCTGCGCCCACCGGCGAGCCAGTCACCACTCATACGCCGCCCCGCATACCGGCATTCTGCCGCGCCGAGCCCGGCTCGTTCATGCCGCGCACCGGAACGGAACGCTGGTAGGGCGCCGGACATACGGTCCGGGAGCGTAGGTGACGGCGTCGATGTCCACCTGGTACTCCGGGAAACGGTCGAGCAGTTCCTCCAGCGCCACCCGCGCCTGCATCCGGGCGGCGGCCGCGCCGAGGCAGTGATGGGGGCCGTGGCCGAAGGTCATGATGCGCTGCGGGTTGCGTTCGATATCCAGTTCCGCTGCGTCGGCGCCGAAGGCCTGTTCGTCGCGGTTCGCCGAGCCGTACACCAGCAGCACCTTACGGCCCTCCGGGATGGTCCGGCCGTTCAGTTCCACATCCCGCGTCGTGGTGCGGGCCAGCCCCTGCACCGGAGAGGTGAGCCGGGCGAATTCCTCGATCGCCGGCCGGATCTGTTCGGGGTCGGCGGCGAGCGCCGCCCGCTGCTCGGGATGCTGCTGCAACAGTTGCACGGCACCGCCCAGGAGCCCGGTGGTGGTGTCGTTTCCGCCGGAGACCATGGTCCAGGTGTAGGCCAGGATCTGCACCAGCCCGTCCACATCGGTATCGTCGGCCGCCATCCCCGCCTGCACCAGCAGCGAAACGGTATCGTCGCCCGGGTCGGTGCGCCGCCGTTTGATCAGTTCGGCGAAATAGCCCAGCATCTGCATCGACGCCGCCTGTGCGTCTTCGGTGCGCTGGGTACTCGCCGCGACGACGGCATCGGTCCAGCCGTCGAACAGCGGCCGGTCCTCTTCCGGAACACCCAGGTAGTAGGCGACCACCATGGTGGGCAGGGGTTTGAACAGGTCGGTCACGATATCGCCGCCGCCCTGCTCGGCCAGCCGGTCCAGCCGCTGCCGGACGAACCCGCGGACCACGGGTTCCACCTCCGCCACCTGCCGCGGCGTGAAGCCCGCGGCCACCAGTTTGCGGAATTCGGTGTGTTCGGGTGGATCCTGCATCACCATCGGCGGGTTGGCGGTGAGGTTGATCTTCTCCAGTTCGCCGTACTCCACGGTCAGCCCCTGGCCGGAGGAGAAGGTGGCGACATCGCGCGCTGCTGCGTACACGTGCTCGTGCCGGGTCAGCACCCAATAGTCGTCGTCCGGCTGTTTCGGCGGGACCACCCGGTGCACCGGATCGTGCTCCCGCAACGCGGCGTACATCGCCCACGGCGACCGCCATGTCTCCCCCGAGCGCAACTCGAAATTCGCCTCGTCCTGATACGTCTTGCCAGTCATGTCGTAACAATAAGACAGAATCAGCTTTTTGTCTGACGAATCGGCGAGTGCGACCACCCGGAGCGCCCCATCCCTCGGCGGAGTCAGGCTCGCCGGCCGGACAGAAGGGGCATAGTTGGGATCGCCCCGAACCAAACCCTTCCCCCGGCAGGCGGACCGCCCATAACCTCGGCGGGCCGCAGCGGCGCAACCCGGCCGAGGCAGCCGGAAAGTACGCTTGATCGTTCCCGACCCAGACAGAAGGACATCGCGATGACCGATTCCACCCCGCCGCCGAATCCTGCCGACGGCTGGAGCTTCGAGACCAAGCAGATCCACGTCGGGCAGATCCCGGACGACACCACCAGCGCACGCGCGCTGCCGATCTACCAGACCACGTCCTACACCTTCCGCGATACCGCGCACGCCGCGGCGTTGTTCGGTCTGGCCGAACCCGGCAATATCTACACCCGCATCATGAACCCGACCCAGGATGCGGTGGAGCAGCGGATCGCGGCACTCGAGGGCGGGGTGGCCGCATTGCTGTTGTCCTCCGGGCAGGCCGCCGAAACGCTGGCGATCCTGAACCTGGCGGGCGCCGGTGATCACATCGTCTCCAGTCCGCGGCTCTACGGCGGCACCTACAACCTGTTCCACTACACCCTGCGCAAGCTCGGTATCGAGGTGTCCTTCGTCGACGAACCCGACGACCTGGACCAGTGGCGCGCCGCGATCCGCCCGAACACGAAGGCCTTCTACGGGGAGACGGTGTCGAACCCGCAGAACCATATCTTCGATATCCCGGGCGTCGCGGAGGTCGCGCACAATGCCGGTCTCCCGCTCATCGTCGACAACACCGTCGCCACGCCCTATCTGATTCAGCCCCTCGCACACGGCGCCGATATCGTGGTCCATTCGGCGACGAAATACCTGGGTGGGCACGGCGCCGCGATCGCCGGCGTGATCGTCGACGGCGGCACTTTCGACTGGACGGTCCGCGGCGACGACGGGCCCCGCTTCCCCGGTTTCACCGAACCGGACCCGAGCTACCACGGGGCGGTGTTCGCCGATCTCGGCGCTCCGGCGTTCGCACTCAAGGCGCGGGTCCAGCTGCTGCGCGACCTGGGCACCGCGATCGCCCCGTTCAATGCCTTCCTGATCAGCCAGGGCCTGGAGACGCTGAGCCTGCGGATGGAAAGGCATGTGCAGAATGCCCAGGTGGTCGCCGAATTCCTGACCGAACGTCCGGAGGTCACTTCGGTGTTCTTTGCGGGCCTGCCCTCCTCCCCGTGGTACGAGCGCGGTAAGCAGCTCGCTCCGAAGGGCACCGGCGCGGTGGTCGGATTCGAGCTCGCCGGTGGGGTGGACGCGGGCAAGAAGTTCGTCGACGCGCTCACCCTGCACAGCCATGTCGCCAATATCGGCGATGTGCGCTCGCTGGTCATCCACCCGGCCTCCACCACGCATTCGCAGCTGACGCCCGAGGAGCAGCTGAGCTCCGGGGTCACACCGGGTCTGGTGCGGCTCGCCGTCGGGATCGAGGGAATCGACGATATCCTCGCCGATCTGCGCGCGGGCTTCGCGGCCGCGGCCGGGTAGGTCCGGCTACCCGGCTACCGAGAACCGACGAGCCGGACCCCGCCCGTCAGCGGGGTCCGGCTCTTTGCTGTGTGAGCCGCTCACATCGGGAC
>NZ_JARWNW010000139.1 GCF_029868325.1 Nocardia carnea | reverse complement strand
GTCCTGGGAACCGTGTGGGCGGCGCTGCATCTGGGCAATATGCTCTCGCTGCAGAAGCAGGATATGCCGGTCAATCCGATCGCTATCGTCGCGGGAATGGTCAAGGGCGAACTGCGCTGGCCCACCGGTGCCACGGTTGCGCCCCCCCCCCGGACCCCCCCCGGGTCCCCACCCCCCGCCGCGGGCCGCAGTGCGCCCGCGACCATGCTATCCGACGCCCGACTGGACGTACGACCAGGGCGAATCGCCGGGTGGGATCCACTACTGACCGAGCCGCGACCCAGTTGCTCACCGGTGATCATCGGCCGCGGGCCGAGCCGGCTGGTCCAGAACCGGCAACCGAACGTGATGGCGATTTCCTGCCAGCGTCCGTGCCGGGATTCGCGTTTGCTCGAAGTGCATCAGCAAACGCGAAAGGACCGAAATGGCAGAGAATATCGTGGTGGTCACCGGTGCGACGCGCGGAATCGGCCGGGCAACCGCCACCGCGTTCGCCCGCAAGGGATACCGGGTGGTGGTGACGGGCCGGCGCGCGGAAGCCGTGGACACCGTGGTGCGGGATCTGCGTGCCGAAGGTCTCGCCGCCGAAGGTGAACTGCTGGACGTGTGCTCGGTCGACAGTGCCCGCTGCCTGGCCGAATCCCTCGGCGAGCGGTACGACCACATCGACGTGCTCGTGAACAATGCCGGGATCCTCCCCGAGGCAACGGCCTCCGGGACGGTGAACTTCGCCCACCCCGGCGCCTTCACCGAGACCCTGATGACCAACACCTTCGGCCCCGCCAACGTGATCGAAGCCCTGCTGCCGCTGGTCCGGCGGGCTCCGGCCGGGCATATCGTGAACGTCTCCACCGAGATGGGATCGCTGTCCGAACAGCGCAACCCGGAATCGGCCTACTACTCGATGGTGGTCCCCGGGTATCAGGCGTCGAAGGCGGCCCTCAACAGCCTCACGGTGGGTCTGGCGAAACTCCTCGCGGATACCCCGGTTCGGGTGACCTCGGTGTGCCCGGGTTTCGTCGCGACCGAACTCGCCCCGGCGGCAGCGGCCGCGCCGACCACACCGGACGATGCCGCGCGGATCATCCTGACCGCCGCGGAATCTGCCGACCCCTGCCGCAACGGGGCCTTCGTAGGCGCGGGCGGGCCGATTCCCTGGTAGTCGGACTCCCGAACTAGCCGGATGTCCTGGAGGCGGAAATGATCTGCTGTTCGGCGTAGGTTACGAACGAATCCAATTCCGCGCCTCGGTGGGTCCACTCGTCGGTGACTTCGCCCAGGTAGCCGGCCCGGGCGAGACGGAGCACCGCGGAGTGCCCGGCGGGCAACCGGGATACGAGCGCTTCGGCCGCCTCCGCCTTGGACATCACGACGCCCGATTCGGCAGTCACCCACATCCGGGCGAGTGTCAGCACGACATTGCGCTCGTCGCCCCGTACGCCGGCGATCAACTCGGGTAGGCCGGCGACGATCGCGCGGACGAGGTCGCTCGCCGGGACCGGAGCCAAGAGCTGCGCGGCAGGCGGGCCGAACAGCGTCGACGAGGAATCGCGCACCATGGTGGTGAGAATCGTCAGGTCCGGGTCTTCGGTGGGTGCGGGCAGATCACCCCGCTCGAACTCCGCGCGCAGCCATTCGCCGTAGACGAATTCCGAGCGCGGCGGGAAACGCCACGGCACCACCTCGTCGCGGACCACCACCGTGAGTTCCACCGGCCGAGCCGGACCGGACCGCGGCCACGGGCCGGAAATACGTAACAGTGTCTCGGCCAACGCCTTTCGTACCTCACCCCCGAGGGGATTCTCGACCAGTGCGAACAGGTCGATATCGCTGTCGCGACGTAGTCCGCCCGCCACCGCCGAACCGTAGAGATACAGTCCGGCCAGGTCGTCGCCGAGCACTTCCGCGATGGCACGGGCGATCGGGGTGGCTTCGGTATTCGGGTCCGGTAGTGCTCCCATATCGTCACCATAGGCGCACCGGCGGACGGGCCAAGGGGAAAATCCTGCTTCCGGAGGATTACGGATGGGGGTTGTCACGGAGGCGGTGGGACCCCGCGGTGGCCTAGGTTCGAGGTGATGCCCGGCGGGCGGGGGATCGTGTGTGGGGCCGGAGACCGGCCAGGAGAGTGAGGTGCGGTGTGAGTGCCATCGATACGGCGGTCGTCGAACCCGGTGCAGATCCGGCCCCGCCTGTGACGGAAAAGGTGCGCTGGCCGTGGGCCGCGCGGGTCGGGTTCCGCTTCGGTGTGGTCTACACGGTCCTGTTCTGTGTGATGATCGGGCAGATCGTTTTCGCCCTCGTCGCGGTATTGGATGAATGGCTTCCCGATACCGCGCCGATGTGGCCGCTGCAGCAGGCCGCGCCGGTCCTGGAGTGGGTGGGCCGGACGGTATTCGGGGTCGACGCCGTATTCCAGGAGATGTCGGGTAGTGGTGATCAGACCGCCATCTGGGTGATGCTGTTCTGTATCGCCGTTGTCGCCGCCGTGGTGGCCCTTGTCTGGACGGTGCTCGACCGCCGCCGCCTCGCCTATCCACGGCTCGCCGCCTGGTTCCTGACCGGGCTGCGGCTCTGCCTGGCCGGGCAGATGCTGTTCTACGGTATCGCCAAGGCGATACCGAGCCAGATGCCGCCGCCGTCGCTGTCGACGCTGCTCCTGCCGTACGGCCAGCTGACACCGATGTCGGTGCTGTGGTTGCAGGTCGGCAGTTCGCCGGTATACGAAATCCTGCTCGGCGTCGCCGAACTCACCGGCGGGCTGCTCCTGCTGCTGCCCCGCACCGCCACCTTGGGGGCGATGCTGAGTGTGGTGAGCATGGCGCAGGTATTCGTCCTGAATATGACCTTCGACGTACCGGTCAAAATCCTGTCCTTCCACCTCCTGGTCTTCTCGTTGGTGCTGCTCGCTCCGCAGGCCCGCCGGTTCGCCGATTTCTTCCTCCTGGCCCGCCGCACCGAGCCCGCGGTCCAGCCCTCGCTGTTCACCACCGCCCGCGCCAACCGGTATGCGACCTGGGCGCAGGCGGCGATCGGGGTCTGGCTGGTCGCCGGGATAACGTGGGTGGGCTGGAACAGCTGGCAGGAATTCGGTGGGGGAGCACCGAAACCGGAACTCTACGGATTGTGGGAGGTGACGGAGTTCCAGGTCGACGGCGAGCCGGTGCCTCCCCTGCTGACAGACGAGACCCGCTGGCAGCGACTCGTGATCGAAGTCGAAGGCGCGGTGACCATTCAAGGAATGGATGGACGTCTGATGGGTGTCCCGGCGGAACTGGACCCGGCGGCACACACCCTCACCGTTGTCACCGCTCCGGGCACCGAGGAGCCACCGGCCACCTTCTCCTATGTGCGCCCGGACGCGGAACACCTCCGCCTGGAAGGTGAACTCGACGGCCGCTCGACCCGGATCGAGTTCAGCGCGGTCGACCCGGGCGCCTTTCCATTGAACGGCGATGGGTTCCACTGGGTGCAGGACTTCCCCAATGCGGGATGAATCGTCCTTGTTCCGCAGGGGCGCAACGGCTACCGTTGACGTCGGACGAAGTTCTGAGGGGGAAATATGCAGTTTCGGAATGCCTTTCGTGTGGCCGTTGTCGCTGCGGCAAGTTGCACCGCGCTCGGTGGGTTCGTTCCCGGAGCTTCCGCACTCGATCTCGCACCGGGAGTTCACTGCGACGGGGCACGATGTACCAATGACAACGCCGAGGCATATGTCATCCATGGTTTTGTGACCTGTTCGGTATTTGCTCCGCCTTTGCCATCGC
Source organism: Nocardia carnea (assembly GCF_029868325.1). Taxonomy (GTDB): domain Bacteria; phylum Actinomycetota; class Actinomycetes; order Mycobacteriales; family Mycobacteriaceae; genus Nocardia; species Nocardia carnea_C. The sequence continues at coordinate 13,821 of NZ_JARWNW010000139.1, read as the reverse complement.
CTGACCCGACTGTGCCGCCCGCCTCCCCGTACACCACCCGAACCGATCCTTGGTCGGAGGTTTTCGAGCCGGGCACCACCCGGGACGTCACCCCGGGCTGTAGCAGTGGGCAGCCGATGGGCTGGACATTCGGCGGCGCATATCCGCGATCACAGGTCCCCACCGGGTCCGCCATTCCGGGCGTCGGCTGAGGTTTCGAGTAGACGCCCGCCTGTGTACCAGGCGTATCGAGCCGAAGTTGCCGGGGCACTGCGGCATGGCAGTCGAGGTGGCGACTTCCAGTGGTGGCCCGAAAAAGGCTGTATTCCAACCGGTTCCGCCTACCTGCCGCTGGGCTGAACAGTACCCGCGGGGCGGCTTCGGTGGCTATTCTGGCGACCACCGATGCTGAGTGTGATGAAAGGCTGTTGATGATCCCCGAAGACTCAGGGCAGTCCGGGAGCAACGTTTTCGACGACGGTGAGCCGACCGCCGCGCGGGTATACGACGTGATGCTGAACGGTAAGGACAACTACCGCATCGATCGCCAGGTGGCGGAAGCCAGTCTTGCCGTCATGCCGGAACTGAAAGAGATCGCGCTGCACAACCGGGCGATCCTGCACCGGGTGGTGCGCCACCTCGCCGTCGAGGAGGGGATCACCCAGTTCCTCGATATCGGTTCCGGTCTGCCGACGGCACGCAACACGCATGAAGTTGCGCAGGAAGCGAATCCGGAGGCGAAGGTCGTCTACGTCGATATCGATCCGATCGTGCTCGCCTACGGCCGGGCGCACCTGGAGACCAACCCCAACACCCGGGTGGTCACCGGCGATATCCGCAAGCCCGGCGAGGTACTCGCGCACCCGGATGTACGGGAACTGATCGACTTCGACAAGCCGGTGTGTGTGATGCTCGTCGGAATCCTGCACCACATTCTCGACGAGGAAGACCCGAAGGGAATCGTCGCGACCTTGCGCGCCGCGGTGCCGCCCGGTTCGTACTTCTTCATCACCAACTTCACCCGGCTCAGCGACTCCCGCGAAAGCGAGGAGCTCGAACAGGTGCTGCTATCGCAGCTGGGAACAGGTCGCGTGCGGACACCTACTGAACTGGCCGAATATTTCGACGGGCTGGAGATCCTGCCGCCCGGTATAGTCCCCCTGCCGCTGTGGCGGCCGGAGGAGATCGTCACCGACGCCACGACCATCGGGGTGCGTTTCATGACGGGTGGAGTCGGGATCAAGAGGTGATCTGACCTCGGTCGCGGCTGTCTACGGCCAGGCCGGCCGGCGCAAATGGCGCCCGTTCGCGCGGTAGCGCCCGAGCCTGGTGCCTGCCCGAGTTCATCGAACCGGGTCGTAGACCTCGAAACCGAGGTGTTCGGCGACGGTGGCCATGGTCTGATCGTGGGTGACGACGGTGAGGTTGTCCAGTCCGCTGCGTAGTGCTGACGCCAGGTGAATAGCGTCGAGTGTCTTGATGTGCGAGATGATCGCCTCGGCCTCATGGAGGACGGCGTGGTCGACCGGGACCACGTCGACGTAGTCGATGATCTTGCTGCGGTCCAATACGGACAAGCCTTCTCTGCGGAGGACTCGTGTCATCTCGGTGCGCAGCAGTCGGGAAGAAATGATCCTGCTCTTCGGATCCGCAGTGGTGCGGTCGAACCATCCGGCGGCCTCGGGGGAGTGCCCCAGCATGATTCTCACGGCGACCGAGCTGTCGAGGTAGTACGACCTCACCACTCGCCCTTCTCGGAATCCAGGAGCTCCTCGATCGACCCCGCACTCCGCAATTCATGTCGTTCGATCGAGCTGGTCTGGGCACCGCCGTCGACTGCGCGCGGGATGATCTGGGTCGATGACACCGCCGGGACGATGTAGCCCACCCGATGGTGGTGCCGGGTGAGCTCGTAGACCTCGCCGGCCTCCACGTCAGCGATCATGGCGGACGGGTTCTGACGCAATTCGCCGACGCTGATCGATTTCATGGAGTCATCCTAGCCGAAAATGTCTACGACTATCTACGGCCTGGACCTGTGGTCTTTGTTTCCGAAGAGCTCATACGGCGGCGGTAGGACGCCGGGCTGGTCGGGAGCTCGTCCGTCCGGGATAGTGCCCGGTAGGTTCAGCAGTTCGGCGGGGCCGGGCGTCGCGCGGAACCGGTCACCGCTCTGCCTGCCACTGCGCGCAGGATCCGGTCAACTCATTGCGAGTCAGGGCTCTCCCGGGATGACCCCCGGTTGGTCGGGGGCACGCTGACCGGGGACGGGGCCGGTGATGCCCGGCTGGCCGTCGGGGTCGGAGAGCGGAGCGCCGGAGGAGGTCTGGCCGGGAGGCGGTGGTGGTGAGGCCGGGCCGGGGTCGTCCGATTCCGGAGGTGCTTCGGCAGCAGGAGGTGGTGCTGGGGCGGGAGGTGCCGGCGCGGGCGGGGGTTCCGGCGGTGCGGGGGCACCTGGGGGCTGGGGCGGCGGATTGTCGGTGGGGGCCGGGATTTCCGGTGCGGGTTGTGGCGTCGGCTGCTCGTTGTCAGGGCTCGGCGCGGGGGACTCGGATGCGGGTGGCGGCGCGGCGGGTGGAGGGGCGGGGATGGTGCCCGGTTGGTTCGGCAGTTCGGGGTCCACGGTGTCCGGTGCGGTGCCGGTGGACGACGGTTGCGCGGGGGCGACCTGTGGGGTGGTGAGAGGCGGGGCCAGCGGGGGCAGGGCTCCTGGCGGTGGGGGTGGTTCGGGGAGAGCCGGGACTCCGCTGCCGGCGGCGGTGTAGGCAGGTTTGTAGACCATGTTCATGGTGAGGATCGCCTCTTGGCGCAGAACTTCCTGCACCATATCCGCGTCGATCACCTTCGCTGCTTCCAGCAGGCGGGCCAGGGCGCCGACCGGGCCGGTATTGCCGGGTGGCACCACCGCGACCTTCACCGCCTCCGCGGCCGCGGCCACCGCGCCGAGGCGCAGACCGACCTGGCCGACCACTCCGGCGAGTTCTTCGATGGATTCGGCGAAGCTGCGAGTACAGGCGAGTGCGGCGTCGGCGGCCTCGCCTTCCCATTCGGCCTCGTTCATGACCAGGTTCGCGTTCGCGCGGGTGAGGGGGAAGGTGCTCTGCAGGGTGGCGGCGGCATTCATCCAGGTACCGGAGAGGCGCAGGATCTCACCGGCGTCGATCTGCTGGGTGGCCTGGTAGATGTCCTCGTGGCGCATGGCTTCGAAATGCTCCATGGCGCTGATGTAATCGGGGTCGGTTCCGCTCATCGGGGGATCCTCGCTTCGACGGAGCGCACGGCCGCAGCGTTGGCGGCGTCGGCTTCCTCGTACAGACCGCCGCTGAGCAGGAACGCTTCCTTCATGCGGTAGGCGGCTTCGATGTAGTGGTCGAGCAGGGCAGCGGTATCGCGCGCTTTGTGACCGAAACCGGCTTGGAGTTGCCGGGCGGAGTTCAGGCCGCCGAATCCGTGGGGGTCGGCGGCGTCGGTGAGGTTTTGCCTGAGCTGAATCAGCTGGTCGGCCTGCCGGTCGTAGAAATCGGCGCAGCGCCGCGCCGCCTCGGGATCGAACTTGACGGTTCCCGCATGGGCTGCCTGGCGGAACCGGACGATCTCGGCTCGACTGTCTTCGATCATGACTGGCGTACCCCTCCGTCGGTCACGCTCAGCCTAATCGCAACCGCGGGTCGCGGACAGCGGGTCGTTGTGATCGGCGATCAGGCGGGGATCCGCTTCTGCAGGTGCGCGGCGAGTTGTTCGGTGGAGGCGGGCACGATGTGCACGGTGTCGTCGGCCTTGAGTAGGTAGCGGCCGTCGTTCTCCAGGTCGAGCCACGTGTAGTGCACTGCGGGCGGTGGTTTCGGCCGGTCGAGGTGCGCCTCGATCCGGATATGGCCCTGGGCGGTGTGCGGGGCGCGCAGTAGTTTGCGGATCGGGGCCGCGGCGTGTTCCTCCTGGACAACGGTTTCGGTATCGCGCACCGCCGCGGTGGAGGCGGTGCGTGCGGGATGGCGCCCGGCCCGGGATTTCGGGAGCAGGGCGGCCAGGCGAGCACCGAGTTTGGTGCTGTGACCGATGGACAACCGGATGGTGCCGCCGAATTCCGCGGTACGTCCCGGCTCCTGTACCGCGAGGACAGCGCGGTCGTAGACGACGCAACCCAGTGCGCGCAGTTCCCGGCCCGGTTCGGTGGCACCGCCGATGGCGATTACGCGAGTGTGCGGGTCGGCGAGGATGCGCAGGCAGGTGTCGCGGTCTGGGTCCGGGGGGAGGCGCTGGGCGAGTTCGGCGTAGAGCGCCTGGGCGTCGCGTTCGGTACGCGGCGATTCGAGGACACGCAACGGGTAGGGGAGCCGGTCCAGGTCGGCTTGGCGCCATATGTGCGCGAATTCGTCGGGGGTCAGGCTCCAACTCACGCGGAATCACATCCTCACCGAAACCTGCGCGGGCCACCACAGCCTAATGGGTGCCGCCGGGCGGGGCCCAGCCGCACTGCTTGTGCCGGCGGAGCGAAAAGGTGGTATGCCGTGGGCTGCTCGTAACGGCCGGTGGTCGGCGTCGGCGAGATTGTGGGCTAACACAACACCCGATCGGACGATAGACAGGGTGTCCCTGGGGTTTACTCGTGCGGAACGGGCAACGATGCGCCGCCGCGGCAGGCAGGGTTGGAGGTCGGTTCTTGCGGGTGCTCTCAGCGGACGACACCGAAGCGGATATCGCGGCGCTCGGTGGAGGTAAGGCACGGGGGCTGTATGCGCTGGGGACGGCGGGGGCACGGGTTCCGGAGTGGCTGGTGCTGGGCGCGGATGTGTTCGCGGAGGTCGCGGGCGCGGCGGGGCTGGATGAGTTGCTCGGCGAGCTGGCCGGTGCCCGGGATATGGATGTGGCGCTCGAGCTGGCCGGGCGGATACGTGCCGATATCGCGTCGGCGGGTGCGGTGATCGACGGCACCGGGTTACCGGAGTTGGTGCGCGCGGCTCACGTTCGCCTGGGCAACGGCCCCCTCGCGGTGCGCTCATCGGTGGTGGGTGCCGGTGATGATTCGAATTCGTATGCAGGGCTGTTCGATTCATACTCGAACGTCGGTCCGGGGGAAGTGTTCGATCGGGTGCGGGATTGCTGGATCTCGGGCTTCTCCGAACGGGCGGTCCGGTACACGTTCGCGCGGAACCTCGTGCCGGTGACCAGGATCGCCGTGCTGCTGCAGCGGTTCGTCGCGGCGAGGGCGAGTGGTGTGCTGTTCACCCGGAACCCGTGCGGTGCCGCCGGCGAGGTAGTGGTGAATGCGGTGCACGGTTCGGGAGAAAGGCTGGCTGCTGGGGCTGTCGACGCCGATACGGTGGTGGTGGACCGGGCGGGCACGGTCGTCGCACGGGTCACCGGCGGTAAAGAGGTCGAATACGTACCCGCGGCCGGGGCCGGGGCCGAGGTGGTGGCGGTCGCGCAACCTCGCAGGTCGGGGGTCGTACTCGGTGACGAGGACGTCGCGCTGCTCGCCGGCCGCGGCCGGGCGCTGGCCGGTGCGCTGGGCGGGCCGCGAGATATCGAATGGGCGGTCGATGCCGACGGGTTGTGGTTTCTGCAGGCACGGCCCATCACCACGCTGCAGGATTCGCCGGGGCAGGCGGGCGGGCTGCATCCGGCCGGTTATCGATCCGGGCGTATCGAAAGACCCCAGGCGCTGCTGCTCCGCGGAGAGGAGCCGGCTGCCGCAGTGCTGCGCGGCGCGGGCGAACCGGTGGCGCCGGGGGAGCCGCGGATATGGGCCGCTGCCACCGGTTTCGAGAGCCTTCCGGGGCCGATGTCACCGCTGGCCTTCACCATGGCCGCCGATATCTACGGCCGGGTGTACCGGGGCTACGCGCGGTCGCTCGGTGTGCCGGAAAGCCAGCTGCGGCAAATGGAGTCGTGGACCCCGTATCTGCTGGGCATCTTCCACGGCCGGGAGTACGTCAACCTGCTGCATCGGTATCGGACGGCGGGCATCGCACCCGGCTACTCGCTGGCCCGCCCTGCGCTCGCGGCGGAGTCCGGCGTGGGCGAACCGCTACCGGACGATCACGCGAAATCGCTGCAACCCTTCACTTTCGAGAACGGCTGGCAGAGGGCGTGGTCACGGATCCGGACCACCATCCTCTACCTGCGCCGGATACTCGCCATCGAGGCGATGATGCGGGAATTCTGCGCCGAGTTCACCCGCCTGTCCGACCGCTACGACAGGATGGAATACCTCCACGGGGAACACGCGTACGCCGAGTACCGGCGACTCGATCGGGACCTCGTGCTGCGGTGGGGGCCGACGCTGGTGCTGGACGCGATCCTGCTGACCTGCACCGGCACTCAGCTCCTACTGACGAAAGCCTTCCTGCCGGGAGCTCCGGAACCGCTCGTGAACCCGCCCGCCGACCCCGGTTTCGACCCGGACGCCTATCTCGACGCACACCTCGGCGGAGTTCGCCGGTCGCTCTACGACCGGGTGCGTGCCCGAACCGCCCACTACGCCGCGTACCGGGAACAACTGAGGCACTGCCGTGCCCGCGCGTTCGGGGTGATCGAACAGATGATCCGGGTGATGGGGCGCGATCTCGAGGCGCGCGGAATCCTCGGCGATGCCGCCGATATCTTCGCGCTGACCGTCGAGGAGCTGCGCAACTGCTACGACCGGGTCCCGATGCCGGGTCTGGCCGATCGGATCACGGTACGCAAGGTGGCCCGGACCACCGACGCCGACCTGGTCGCGCCGGCGCGATTCACGACGATCGGCCCCGGGCTCACGGATGCGGAACTGGCGGAGCGGGGCTGGGTTCTGCTTACCGAAACCCCGCCCGCCGCGCCCGGCGATGTGCTGGCCGGGTCGCCGTCGGCGGCCGGCGTGGTCGAAGGCATCGCCGTGCTGGTGGACGAACCGCGCGATGTGGCAGGCGCGATCCTCGTCGTCCAGCGCGCGGATCCGGGCTGGGTGACGGCGTTGCCGTCGGCGGCGGCGCTGGTGTCCGAACGCGGCGGTCCGCTCGTCCCGGTGGCGATCGTCGCCCGCGAACTCGGGGTGCCGGCGGTACTACAGGCCCCGGGCTGCCGCCGGAAATTGCGGACCGGAATGCGGATCCGCGTCGACGGTACGGCAGGAACGGTGACGGTGCTTTCCGGAGGAGGCCACGGCAATGGAGCCGGATGAACAGAGAGCGGCCCGCGACCTTCCGCAGATCGGCACACTGGCCGGTCTGCTGACCGCGCTGACGCCGCAGCGGCAGAAGGTCGCCGCCTATCTCGCCGACACCTATGTCCTGGAGATCGTGGAACAGCTGGCGCGGTTGCGGATCGATGCCGGCGGTTTCGCCCTCCGGCATTCGCTGATGCTGCTGAAACCGGACGCGATCGTCGCCCGGGCGGTGGACCCGGTATTGAAATGGCTCTCCGAGAACGGTTTCCGGGTCGTCGACGCGATGACCGTCCCGGTGAACCGGCATCTCGTGCGCGCGCTGTGGTACTACGCCTGGAATATCGCCTCCCCGGAGCGCCGCCGGCTGGCCGATCTGCTGGCGGCGGTATCGGACTGCCTGTTACTGGTGGTCAGTGCTGCCCACGGCGACCTCCCGGCCCCCGTGCGGCTCACCGAGGCCACCGGCCCGGCCGATCCGCGGCAGCAGCAACCCGGGCAGCTACGCCACCGGCTCGGGCAGCGCACTACCCTGCTGAATCTCGTGCACACCCCGGACGACCCCGCCGATGTGCTGCGCGAGCTCGCGATCTACTTCGCCGAGAACCAGCGTGCGGAGGTGATCACCCGCGCCTACACCGGCGCCGATCGTGCCGAATCCGCGCGCGAACTCGCCGACGCCCTGTACGCGCGCACCCCGGGCCGGTCCTTCGACCCCGCCGTCGCCGTCGACCGGGTACGACGTGACCTCGAACGGGCAGGTACGCCCGTACCGGCCGATTTCGATGCCGGCGACGACGCCGCCTGTGCCGGTGTCCTCGACCGGGCCCTGATCGCCGGACGGGATATCGACCCCTGGTCGGCGGTTGTACTCGGTTCCCGGGTCCTGCCCCTACGCGCGGAGACCGGGAAGCCGGCGTTGCCGCCGGTGACCGCCGCGGACTGGCGACGGGTGCACGGACGAGTGAGGGCGCGGCCCTGAGCGGACGGTGGGCTGCCGGGAGTGACCGGTGCGCCGGGATGGCGCTGGTTCCGGGGCTGCCGACAACCTGGGCCGACAGCCGGGCATGAGCGCTGTGGAAACCGGCCTGGGCCGGCATCCGGGCGTGATCGCTGTGGAAACCGGTCCGGCGATGGTTCCCCGGCGGGTAGTCGCGGTGTGACCGGGCGGTTCGACCTGCACGCCGACCACTGTCGGTGGGCTGCGGCAGTATGGGGCGCATGACCACGGCACCGGGCAGCACTCGGAACGAGACCGCAGCGATCGGCGACGGGTTGCGGGGATATGCGGAAGAGTTACTGCGTGAGCTGGCGGGCCCGGCCGCGCGGTTGCGCGACGACCAGTGGGTCGCGATCGAAGCCCTGGTGGTGGATAAACGCCGGGCCCTGGTGGTGCAGCGCACCGGCTGGGGTAAATCGGCGGTGTACTTCATCGCCGCCAAACTGTTGCGCGCGCAGGGGCGCGGGCCCACGGTGATCGTGTCACCGCTGCTGGCGCTCATGCGTAACCAGGTCGCGGCCGCGCGCCGCGCCGGGGTGGTGGCGGCCACCATCAACTCCGGAAATGTCACCGAATGGGATGAGATCCACCAGCAGGTCGCGTCCGGGGTGGTGGATGTGCTGCTGGTCAGCCCCGAACGGCTCAACAATCCCGATTTCCGCGATCAGGTTCTGCCCCGGCTGGCCGCCGACGCCGGACTGGTGGTCATCGACGAAGCGCACTGCGTTTCCGACTGGGGCCACGATTTCCGGCCCGACTACCGGCGTATCCGCACCCTGATCGCCGACCTCGGCACCGATGTACCGGTGCTGGCCACCACCGCCACCGCGAACGATCGTGTGGTGACCGATGTCGCCGGTCAGATCGGCACCGACACCCTGGTCCTGCGCGGCAGCCTGGACCGCGAATCGCTGCATCTGTCGGTGGTCCGGTTCGACGACGCGGTGGAACGCACCACCTGGCTCAGCGGCCACCTCGACGAGCTGCCCGGTTCCGGAATCGTCTACACCCTCACCGTCGCCGGCGCACACGATCTCGCCGATGTGCTCACCTCGCACGGCCACCGGGTCGCCGCGTATACGGGCCAGACCGATCCCGCCGAACGCGAAGCACTCGAGGCCGCGCTGCTGGACAACGAGGTCAAGGCCCTGATCGCCACCTCCGCGCTGGGGATGGGCTTCGATAAACCCGATCTCGGTTTCGTGGTCCACGTGGGGGCGCCGTCGTCGCCGATCTCCTACTACCAGCAGGTCGGCCGTGCGGGTCGTGCGACCGAACGTGCCGAGGTGGTCCTGCTGCCCGGCCCCGAGGACACCCGTATCTGGAGCTACTTCGCCTCCGTCGCCTTCCCGCGCGAACACGTGGTGCGCTCGGTCCTCGAAGCGCTCGACCACGAACGCCCGCAGTCCACGGCAGCCCTCGAACCACTGGTCGAGTTGAACCGGTCGCGTCTGGACATGGTGCTGAAGGTGCTGGATGTCGACGGCGCCGTCCGCCGGGTCCGCGGCGGCTGGCTGGCGACAGGGCAGCCCTGGACCTACGACGCCGACCGCTACGAGCGCCTGGATGCCGCCCGTACCGCCGAACAGCAGGCCATGCTCGACTATCAGCAGACCACCGGTTGCCGGATGGAATTCCTGCGCCGCCAGCTCGACGATCCCGCCCTCATCGGCGCCGCCCCGGGCACCGGCACCTGCGACCGTTGCGACAACTGCACCGGAAACCATCGCGACACCACCGTCGATACCGAGGCGGTCGCCGCGACCCGGGCCCGGCTGGACCGCCCCGGATTCGATCTCGCACCCCGCAAACAGTGGCCCACCGGGATGGCCAAACTCGGTATCTCGCTGTCCGGAAAGATCGCCGACGGCGCCGAAACCGGCCGGGTCCTGGGCCGCCTCAACTCCCTGGGCTGGGGCCGGCGGCTGCGTCCCGTGCTCGACGGGCCCGACGGGCCGGTTCCCGACGAAGTGGTGCAGGCGTGCATTCCGGTGCTGCGGGAATGGGATTGGGCTGTCCGGCCCACCGCGGTACTCGCCCTGGAATCACCGGACCATCCCGTACTGACCACATCGCTGGCCGAACGCCTCGCCGATATCGGCCGTCTCCGCAATCTGGGAACCCTGCACCTGCGTCCCGATCACCTGCCGGTATCGGCGGTCAACTCCGCGCATCGGGTCGCCGCCCTGTACGACTCCTGGGAGGTTCCCGACCTGTCCACCGCCGACGGCCCGATCCTGCTGGTCGACACACTCACCGACTCCGGCTGGACCTTCACCGTCGCCGCCTGGACCCTGCGCCGCGCCGGAGCGCCCGCGGTTCTGCCGTTCGCCCTGGCCACGCCGACCTGATAGGTGCCTGATCCGGCACGGCACCCCGGCACACTTGTCTCCGTGCACTGCGGTGGTGCTCAGGAATGTGCGGGATCGTCGTCGAGATCGACCTCGTCGCGGTCGGCCCAGTCGATCAGCCGGGTGAGATCGAAGACCGCGTCGTCGATACCGGCGTGGAGGTCGCCCAATTCGCGGTAGCGGCCGGGGACGGTGGCGACGGTGAAATCGCGCGGCTCGATATCCGGTATCTCGTCCCAGGTCACCGGGGTGGATACGGTGGCGGCGGGGACACCGCGGACCGAATAGGCGGCGGCGATGGTGTGGTCGCGGGCGTTCTGGTTGTAGTCGATGAACAGCAGTCCGGGGTCGCGGTCGCGGCGCCACCAGGTGGTGGTCACATCGTCGGGCGCGCGGCGTTCCACTTCCTTCGCGAAGGCCAGCGCCGCCCGGCGCACCTGCTGGAATCCGTGCTCGGGCGCGATCCGGACATACACGTGCAACCCCGAGCCGCCGGACGTTTTCGGCCAGCCCACCGCGCCGATCTCGTCCAGCACCTCCTGTACCACCCCGGCCACCCGCTGCACCCGCGACCACGGGCAGTCCGGCATGGGATCCAGATCGATCCGCCATTCGTCGGGGCATTCGGTATCGGCCCGGCGCGAGTTCCAGGGATGGAATTCCACCGTGGACATCTGCACCGCCCACACCACATCGGCCAGTTCCCGTACACAGAGTTCGTCGGCGTGCCGGTTGTAGCGGGGGAAGAACACCCGCACCGTGGGCACCCACTCCGGCGCACCGGCCGGTAACCGCTTCTGGTGCACCTTGTCACCCGCGAGGCCCTTCGGGAACCGGTGCAGCATGCACGGCCGGTCCCGCAGCGCGTTGACGATTCCGTCGCCCACGCTCAGGTAGTACTGCACCAGATCCAGCTTGGTGATGCCGCTTTCCGGGAAGTACACCCGGTCCGGGTTGGTGATCCGCACCTCGCGGTCGCCCACTGTCAGCTCCACTGCCGCGCCCGTGCCGCTGCCCATTCACCGACCCTAACGGCCGCGACGTGTTTAAGCTGGCCGATACGCAACGAGTCGGCGGGAAGGACACACATGCTCACCTTCGACACCGTGATCGAACTCGCCGGAAAGACCGCCACCGGGTTCCGGGTACCCGCCCATGTGGTCGAGGAACTGGGCAGCGGGAAGAAACCCAAGGTGGAGGTCCGGATCGGTGGCCACACTTACCGCAGCACCGTCGCGGTCTACGGCGGGGAATACATGCTCCCGTTGAGCGCCGAGAACAGGAACGCGGCCGGTGTATCGGCGGGGGAGACCGTCACGGTCGGCGTCGAACTCGATACGTCGGAACGCACCGTCACAGTCCCCGGCGATCTCGCCGCTGCACTGGCCGCGGACCCGGGGGCGCGGGAAGCATTCGATGCGCTATCCTACAGCAAACAACGCGCGCATGTGATCGCGGTCGAATCGGCCAAACGGCCCGAAACCCGGGCTCGCCGGGTGGAGAAAGTCGTCGGCGAGCTGTCGGCCTGATTCCGTCCCTACGAGCCGGCGGTGGTCCCGGCCGGGCGGGACTCGATTCCGGTAGCACTGTCCGTGATCAGGCTGCCGAGCAGGGCGAGCGAACGTTCGGAGGGTGATCCGGGCTCGGCGTGATAGGCGATGAGCAACTGCCCCGGCGCCCCGCTCACCGCGAAACTCTCGTACGCCAGCGTCAGCTCCCCGACCATCTCGTTGTGGAACTGTTTGATCCCCGAGGTTTTCGCCCGGACATCGTGGCGGGCCCACAACCGGCGGAATTCGTCGCTCTTGAGGGAGAGTTCGCCGACGAGTTCGGTGAGCCGCGGATCGTCGAGGTCGGTGCCCGCGGTCGCGCGCAGGCTCGCCACCGTATCCGCCGCGATCCGGGACCAGTTCGGGAACACTTCGCGGGCGCGGGGGTCGAGAAAAACCATCCGTACCTGATTGACGCCCGGGACCGAGCAGGCGTTCACCGCGGCCGCCAGCGGGTTCGCGGCCAGCACGTCCAGATGCCGGCCCAGCACCACCGCGGGAGTGTGGGACCACGCCTCCATCAACCGCAGCAGGCCGGGAGTCACCCGCTCCGGGCGCCGCGGCGGACGTGGACGCGCCGCCGTGGGCCGGGCCAGTTCCCGCAGGTGGGCGGTCCCTTCGTCGTCCAGCGAGAACACCCGGGCCAGTGCCGTGACGACCTGCTCGGAAGGATGTTTATCGCGACCCTGTTCGAGCCGCACGTAATAGTCGGCGCTCACGCCCGCGAGCATCGCGATCTCTTCGCGCCGCAACCCCGCGACGCGGCGCCGGCCACCGCCGGGAAGCCCGAACTCCTCCGGCCGGACCAGTTCGCGGCGGGCCCGCAGGAACGCGCCCAGACGGTTGTCGGAATTCATGGTTTCAGGGTATGTGCAGGGCGAGCGGGCCGGGTGGCCCTGCGACTACCAGGAAATCCGCGACCTGGTAGCGGCCGGTACAGGGGGCGAATGTTGTGGACATGACGAACAACGAGAATCTGAACGGCCGGGTCGCGGTAGTGACGGGAGCCTCCAGTGGAATCGGCGCCGCCACCGCGCGGCGGCTGGCCGCCGACGGGGCCCGGGTCGCGTTGCTGGGCCGGCGTAAGGAACGTATCGAGGAACTGGCGGCCGAGATCGGCGATGCCGCCGTGGCAGTGGTCGCCGATGTGGCCGACCGGGATTCGGTGCGCGATGCGGCCGCCACCATCCGGGCGGCGCTCGGGCCGGTGGATCTGGTGGTGGCGAATGCGGGCGTCATGCTCGGTGCGCCGTTCGAATCCGCGGAGGTCGGGGAATGGGAGCAGATGGTCGGCACCAACGTCACCGGGTTGCTGTACACGGCGCGGGCATTCATCGACGATCTGCTCGCGGCGGCGGGCGACGGCCGGCGGGCCGATCTGGTGCTGGTGGGGTCGATCGGCGGGCATGCGATCTTTCCCGAATACGCCGTCTACGGCGCCACCAAGGCCGCGGTCGCGCATCTGACCCGGAATATGCGGGCAGAATACGGGCCACGAGGTGTGCGGGTGAAGAGTATCGAACCCGGTTTCGTCGGAACCGAACTCGGTGCCGGGATGAGCTGGGCGGCGCAGCGGGAGCAGCTGGACGAGTGGCGTTCGTCCATGACGATTCTGGAACCCGGGGATATTGCCGAGGCGATCGCCTTCGCGACCTCGGTCCCGGCGCGGCTCAATATCGCCGAATTGATTCTCATGCCGACTCCGCAGGGCTGATCGTCGTTGTGGTGCGGTCTTGGGGGGCCGGCGCGGCGGCGGGGGGCCCCGCGCCCAGCCCCCCCCCCCCGACCCCGCGGCCCGCACCC
>NZ_JARWNW010000138.1 GCF_029868325.1 Nocardia carnea | reverse complement strand
GCGCGGGGCGCGGCCGCGCGCCCCCGGCTCCCCGCCGGGCGCGGCCTGCTGCTGTGTGGAGTCCGGGGTGTTGCGCCTCGACTGTTCCGGCCGGGTCGTGAGAGTCTGCTGGGGTTCCCGGGGACTGGTGTGGCAGGCGGTGCAGTTGCGTTTGCTGAAAAGGAACTGGACCCCCGCGATTGTGATCTGGACCACGGTGAATTCGGCGTGTCGCAACGCTGTCCTGCGTCTTACAGCTGTGAAATCACATCGTTGTGACTCGCAACATCTCGTGTTGTTTCGGAATGTCGGCCACTAGGTGTAGTGTCATCGGTACCCGAAGGCGGCGGTGTGAAGAACCCGCCGGCGGCGGGCGGAACCGGCTCGGACGTGCTGTTTCAGGGCTGGTCCTCGGAGTTTGCGCAGGATCATCCGATCGTGCCGGCACCGCGCCCCACAGGCGGAACACAACCGCTGTGGATCAGTCACGCGGAGGGCTCGACCCGGAGGCGGCGGTCCGTCACCGACGAGACCGCGAGACACCGCACATTGGCACAGGAGAGAGGGACTCGAATGATCACCGTGTACACCAAGCCCGCTTGCGTCCAGTGCAATGCCACCTACAAGGCTCTCGACAAGGCCGGGGTGGATTACGAGGTCATCGATATCTCCGAGAACGCCGATGCCCGCGACTATGTGATGGCTCTCGGCTACCTGCAGGCCCCCGTTGTCGTCTCCGGTGACGAGCACTGGTCCGGCTTCCGGCCCGACCGCATCAAGGCGCTGGCGACCGTAGCCGCCTAGCGAGACCGCGCGCCCGATCCGGTCGGGGACCAGGGGAGGTGAAATGTCCGAATCGCATACCTTGGTGTACTTCTCCAGCGCTTCGGAGAACACTCACCGATTCGTCGAGAAGCTGGATCTCCCGGCGCTCCGGATCCCCCTGCACACCGCGGCCGAAACGTTGCACGTCGACGAACCCTACGTGCTGATCGTCCCCACCTACGGGGGCGGTCGGCACGTCCTGGGTTCGACCCGCTCCGATAAGGAATTCGTACCGCGCCAGGTCGCCAAGTTCCTCAACGATCGGCACAACCGCGCCCTGTTGCGCGGGGTGATCGCCGCCGGGAACACGAACTTCGGCGACACCTTCTGCTTCGCAGGTGATGTGATCTCCCGCAAATGCGGGGTGCCCTACCTGTACCGCTTCGAACTCATGGGAACCGCTGAGGACGTGGCCCGCGTCCGAGAGGGATTGGGATTGTTTTGGCAGCAACAACGACAGCACCAGCAGGTATGACGGCCCGGCTGGAGCAGCCCCCGCAGCGCGAAAGCGTTCCCGGTGAGGTCTTGGACTACCACGCCCTCAACGCGATGCTGAACCTGTACGGGCCGAACGGCGAGATCCAGTTCGACAAGGATCGCGAGGCCGCCAACCAGTACTTCCTGCAGCACGTCAATCAGAACACCGTCTTCTTCCACAACCTCGACGAGAAGCTCGACTACCTCGTCGAGGAGAACTACTACGAGCCCGAGGTGCTCGAGCAGTACAGCCGGGCGTTCGTGAAGAAGCTGTTCCAGCAGGCCTACGACAAGAAGTTCCGGTTCCCGACCTTCCTCGGCGCGTTCAAGTACTACACCTCCTACACCCTCAAAACCTTCGACGGGAAGCGTTACCTCGAACGTTTCGAGGATCGGGTGTGCATGGTCGCGCTCACGCTGGCCGCCGGTGACGAGGTGCTGGCGCGGCAGCTGGTCGAGGAGATCATCGACGGCCGCTTCCAGCCGGCCACCCCGACCTTCCTCAACTCGGGTAAGAAGCAGCGCGGCGAACCGGTGTCCTGCTTCCTGCTGCGGATCGAGGACAATATGGAGTCCATCGGGCGTTCCATCAACTCCGCGCTGCAGCTGTCCAAGCGTGGGGGCGGAGTTGCGTTGCTGCTCACCAATATTCGTGAGCACGGGGCGCCGATCAAGAAGATCGAGAACCAGTCCTCGGGTGTTATCCCGATCATGAAGCTGCTCGAGGATTCGTTCTCCTACGCCAACCAGCTCGGGGCGCGACAGGGCGCGGGTGCGGTGTACCTGCACGCTCACCACCCCGATATCTACCGCTTCCTCGACACCAAACGGGAGAACGCGGACGAGAAGATCCGCATCAAAACCCTCTCGCTGGGTGTGGTGATCCCCGATATCACCTTCGAACTGGCGAAGAAGAACGAGGACATGTACCTGTTCTCGCCCTATGACGTGGAGCGGATCTACGGTAAGCCGTTCGCCGATATCGACGTCACCGAGAAGTACTACGAGATGGTCGACGACAAGCGGATCCGCAAATCGAAGATCAAGGCGCGCGAGTTCTTCCAGACCATCGCCGAGCTGCAGTTCGAATCCGGCTACCCCTACATCATGTTCGAGGATACGGTGAACCGGGCCAACCCGATCGCCGGCAAGATCACCCATTCGAACCTGTGCTCGGAGATCCTGCAGGTCTCCACCCCCTCGGTGTACAACGACGATCTCACCTACGCCCAGGTGGGTAAGGACATCTCCTGCAACCTGGGGTCGCTGAACATCGCCAAGACCATGGACTCACCGGATTTCGCGCAGACCATCGAAACCGCGATCCGGGCGCTCACCGCGGTCTCCGATCAAACGCATATCTACTCGGTGCCCTCCATCGAACAGGGCAACAACTCCTCGCACGCCATCGGCCTGGGGCAGATGAACCTGCACGGTTTCCTGGCGCGGGAACGGATCCACTACGGGTCCGAAGAGGGCCTGGATTTCACCAACATCTACTTCTACACCGTGGTCTACCACGCCCTGCGGGCCTCGAATCGGCTTGCGCAGGAACGTGGTACGCGCTTCGGCGGGTTCCCGGAGTCGAAGTACGCCAGCGGTGAATACTTCGACAAGTACACCGATCAGGTGTGGGAGCCGAAAACCGATCGGGTCGCGCAACTGTTCGCCGACGCCGGGATCCATATCCCCACCCAGGACGATTGGCGGCAGCTGAAGACCGCGGTCATGGAACACGGCATCTACAACCAGAACCTGCAGGCCGTACCGCCGACCGGTTCGATCTCCTACATCAACCACTCCACCAGCTCCATCCATCCGGTGGCGTCGAAGATCGAGATCCGCAAGGAAGGCAAGATCGGCCGCGTCTACTACCCGGCCCCGTACATGACCAACGACAACCTGGACTACTACCAGGACGCGTACGAAATCGGCTACGAGAAGATCATCGACACCTACGCCGCCGCCACCCAGCACGTGGACCAGGGCCTGTCGCTGACACTGTTCTTCAAAGACACCGCCACCACCCGCGACCTGAACCGCGCCCAGATCTACGCCTGGCGCAAGGGCATCAAAACCCTCTACTACATCCGCCTCCGGCAGATGGCGCTGGAAGGCACCGAGGTAGAGGGCTGCGTGAGCTGCATGCTCTGAGCGGACCCCGGAACATATAGTGGCGCGCAACAGCTCCGGAAGCTGGTGCGCGCCACTGCTGTTCGTGGCTCAATCGCCCAGCCACTGCGTCGCATCGAGTCGGAAAGCATTCGATGCGGCGACGGTGCGTAGACCGTCTTCCATCGTACGTAGACGCTGCTCGCCCAGAGCTTCTGCCCACTGCTCGCGCAGCCGGTCGAAGATCGCGGCCGAGAGGGCGAGCATGTCGTATCCGAGCGTGGTGAGGCGAACGAGCCGGCGGCGCGCGTCGGTGGGATCGGCGGCGCGTTCCGCATAGCCGAGGGCGATGAGGCGGTCGACGGTTTTGCCTGCGGCCTGTTTGGAGATGCCGAGCCGGCGGCCGATATCGCTGGCGGTTGCTCCGTCGGGTCCGATCGCCTGCATCGCGAAGCCGTGGGCCGGCCGCGCGTGGGGGTGGCCGCGGCGTGCGAGTTCGTCGTGTAGTTCGTCGATGAGAGTGCGGAATCCGGCCAGGAGGAGCAGCGGGAGTTCGTAGCCTGCCCGGGGGCGGTCCATGTCTTCCCCCGTCATTGCACGACCTTGGCAGGATGGACAACCTGGTTTACCATCATTTCGTCAACCATGTTGTCCATACTAGGAGGTCCCGATGTTCGCCCCGCATACGCTCGAAACCGCCCCGGAGGGATCGCACGCAACGATGGCCGCCATGGCCGCCGGTGGCGGAGCGGTGCCCGACGCGGTCGCCCGGCTGGCCGCCTCACCGGAGCTGCTCACCGGATTCCTGGATATGACCGAGCGTTTCGACCGGTGCACGCTGGATCCGATCGCGCGGGAAGTGGTCATCATGACGGTGGCGGTCCACAACGACTGCCATATCTGCATTGCCATGCATACCCGGAAACTGCGCACACTCGGTGCCCCGGCCGAACTGGCCGCGGCCCTGCGTGCGCAGCGGGCACTCGACGACAAGCGCCTCGAAGCGGTCCGGGTGTTCACCCGCGAGGTCATCGCGACCGCCGGAGCCGTGGATACTCGGGCGCTCGACGCCTTCTCGGCGCACGGCTTCACCGAACGCAACGCGCTCGAAGTCGTCCTGGGTATCGGGACCTATACGATCTCGACGCTCGCCAACCGGCTGGTCAGGGCTGCGTAGGGGTGGCACGTTCGCGGGCGACGGGAGTTCGGTTCGTCCAGCAGACACCGATCGCCCTTCGTGCACGAAAAATCTGGTAGCACCCGATAGCGTCGCGCGCTATGAAGGGTCCATGACGCGCACAATCAGCCAAGCCGAGCTATGCAACGACAGCGCGGATGTTATGGACGCGCTGGAAGCGGGTGAGGATTTCGTCGTCACCCGCAATGGTCGACCTGTCGGCCAACTGCGTCCTTTCACTGCGCGGAACAATCTCACGACGGCCGAGCCGAAAAGTCGACTGGCCAGGTTTGCGGGTACTCCTGACGCTGCGGACGAACTTGCGGAAATCGACGCCGCGTTCGGAGAGGACGAGCTGGATGACTGAATGTCTGGATCCGTTGCCGACGGTGGTCTCCGCTGTGAAAGGCCGGGAGCGTAGTGATTTCCCGATGTACTGTCGGCCGGGGACCGGCCGGCCGAACGAACGGCGGGGCGGCGGATGGTGATCAAGGGGGCACAGTGGCTGAAACCACGCCGGTATTGCCGGTAACCGAACATCGGTTGGACGGTGTTCGGTGCGCGGTGTACGACAGCGGGCCCGCCGACAGCACGGAGGCTGTGGTGTTCGTGCACGGCAATCCGGGGCCGATGGACGATTGGGCGGAGTTGATCCCCGCGGTGGCGGGATTCGTGCGGGTGATCGCCATGGATATGCCCGGTTTCGGGCGATCGGAGCGGCCGCGTGTCTTCGAGCACAGTATTGCGGGGCATGCGCGATACCTGGGCCTGCTGCTCGACCATCTGGGGGTCGAACGCGTGCATCTCGTCCTGCACGATTTCGGAGGGCCGTGGGGTTTGCGGTGGGCACTGGACCATCGCGACAGGCTGGCCGGGCTGGTCCTGATCAACACCGGGGTACTCGACGGCTACCGTTGGCATCGGTACGCGAAGGCCTGGCAGACACCGGTACTGGGCGAGCTTTTCCAGCTGGTGAGCAACAAGCGTGCCATGCATATCGCCCTCAACCGCGACAATCCCGTACCGCTGCCGGACTCCTATATCGACCGGGTCGATCGGTACGCGGACCGGGCGCACAAGCGAGCGGTGCTGCAGCTCTACCGCAACTCCCGCGACCCGGTCAGTGCCTTCCCGGAAATGAACACCGGTATCGCCGAGAACGATCTGCCGGTCTGTGTGATCTGGGGGGACGGGGACCCCTATATCCCCGTTCGGTTTGCGCGACTGCAGCGAAACGTCTTCCCCGAAGCGGAAATCCATATCCTGGAAGGCCTCGGCCACTGGCCGTTCATCGACGATCCGCAGGCCGTTCGCATCCCGCTGACCGCGTTCCTCCGCAGGCACGTGCGCGCATGAATCCACGACTCTGCCCTGTCGCTGCTGCCGGGGAAATGGGGGCTGCGGGGCGTTGCCTGCCGCTGTGAGTATTGGCTCGCTGGACAATGATTCGGCTTTCTCCTTTCGCCGGGCAGCTGGGAGCGCTCCCGGAACGGTCGGGCCCGGGCCGGAACGCGCAGATATGCCGTCCCGTCCGGAGGCCCGGTGTCCCTGGTCTCGTAGGCCGCTGCCGTGGCGCTCAAGACAGCGCCGGAAGCACTTCCCGTTCCAGGAGTTCGATACCGCTGGTGTCGTAGGCGGCTTCCGGGAAGTTGAAGATGGCATAGCCCAGGCCGCGATCGCGGACGGCGGACAGCTTCTCCACCACCTGTTCCGGGGTGCCGACGGCAGCACCGCCGGTGGTCAGGTTGTCGATGTAGGCCCGGGCCTTCTCTTCGCCCAGGACCGGGGCCAGCCGCGCCGCGTTCTCGGAGATGCGCTGCGCGACCTCGGCTTCGGTGGCGCCGATGACGACATTGAAGTTGGCGCTGCGCACGATGGCGTCGAAATCGGTGCCGACATCGGCGCAGTGGTCGCGCAGGATCTCCGATTTGCGGGTGAACTCCTCGGGGTTACCGGCGAAGTTCGTGTAGTTCGCGTATTTCGCGGCGATACGCAGGGTTTTCTTCTCGCCACCACCGGCGATCCACAGCGGGATCCCGCCGTCCTGCACCGGCAGCGGTCGCACGATCGCGCCATCTACCTGGTAGTACTTGCCGTCCAGGGTGGCGGTGCCCGAACTCCACGCCTGCCGGAAGATCTGCACGCCCTCGTCGAGGCGGCCGAGTCGTTCCCCGGCGCTGGGGAAGCCGTACCCGTAGGCGCGCCACTCGTGTTCGTACCAGCCGCCGCCGATCCCCATCTCGGTGCGGCCGCCGGAGATCAGGTCGACGGTCGCCGCGACCTTAGCCAGGTAGGCCGGGTTGCGGTAACTCATCGCCGTACACATCTGCCCCAGCCGCACCCGCGAGGTGGTCGCGGCGAACGCCGACATCAGGCTCCACGCCTCATGAGTGGCTTCCTCGGTGGGCTCGGGGACGGTGTGGAAGTGGTCGTACACCCACAGCGATTCCCACACCGGGTTCGCATCGGCCCGCGCCGCGAGACCCCGCATCACCTCCCACTGCGCGGCAGGTTCGATACCCACCAGATCCAGCCGCCAGCCCTGGGGGATGAAGATTCCGAAGCGCACAGCACTCTCCTCCGTTGTCCGGGCCCGCGGGCCGCACGAGATATACCTCGACCTCCACTCTGTCGGCCGGGCGGCGTCCGGGCAATGATTTCCTGCGGGCCTTGACTGCGACGTAGCGTCACACCCCACGCTTGACGGTATGAGGATCAGTGAAATCGCCGCGGCCGCCGGAACCACCCCGCGCGCCGTCCGCCACTATCACCGGTTGGGCCTCCTCCCGGAACCCGTCCGCCCCGACAACGGCTACCGCGATTACGGCATGGCCGAACTGACCCGGCTCATGCGGATCCGCTGGCTTGCCGACAACGGCCTGCCGCTCGGTGCGGTGGCCGCTGTCTTCGCAAACGAGCACGGTGTCTCGGACACCGACGACCTGCGGGCCGATCTCGCGGCGTTGCAGGAGGACATCGCTCAGCGCATCACCCAGCTCAACCGTAAACAGGAAGGTGTGGCCCGAATGCTGGCCGCGGTGGACGCCGGACGCCGCCTGACGGCGCTCCCGGACGAGGTCGCCGATGCCTTCGACCGGGCCCGCGAGCAGGCCGACGAATCGGAGCGCGCCGCGCTCGACCAGGAACGAGACATGCTGGAGGTCTTCTCCCTCGCCGGTGACACACCCGCCGAGATGTTCACCTGGTTCACCCACGCCCTCGCCGACCCGGCCGCCCGCACCGGCTACCGGCGGCTGATACGCGGCTGGGAACAATTGCACGGCCGCCCGGTGGCGCAATCCGCCGAACTGATCGAGCGGCTGGCGCAGGATATCGCCGCCCAGTTGCGGCGGCTCGATTTCGACAGCGTGGTCGCGGCGACCGCGGATATCCCGCACAGCGCACCCGCGCTGTCGGAGGACACCCTCGTCCCCGACCCCGCACAACGCGAGGCGGTCCGCCGTGCAATGGAACTGCTGACAGACACCAGTGGGGGACCGTCGTGACCGGGCTCGGGAGACGCCTCCGCAACCAGGTCCGGCTGTATCGCGGCCTGTGGCTGTGGCTGCGCCGCACCACCGACCGTGACAGCCGCGAACAGCAGCCGCTCACCGCCGGCCGCGGCGTCCTCGCCCTGCCGATGGCCTTTCTGGCGGCGACCCTGATCGAAGTGGTCGTATTGCATCTGGTGATCCCCTGGGCATGGCTCAGCGTCACCCTGGCTGTGGTTTCCGTGTGGTCCCTGGTGTTCCTGTTCGCAGTGGTCGTCGCCGATATCGCTTATCCGCACTACGTGAGCGGGCAGGAAGTGGTGCTGCGCCGAACCGGTCGCGTGGTCGCCCGGATACCACTCGACCGGATCGCGGCCGTCGCCGAATGCCGCCGCTACAACCACACCGCGACCGCTTTCGAGGACGGCAGACTGTTCCTCGCCGGCCCCGACGGCACCACCGCCGACCTGACCCTGCACGACCCTGTCGCCGTGCACATCGACTCGCTGCTACCCAGTGGCCGCATCACGTCCCAGACGACCCGGATCAGCCTCTTCCTCGACGACCCCGCCTCGCTGCGCACCGCGCTGAACGCGCCGAACACCGCGACGGTCGCGTTGAACGTGCCGACCCGCGCCACCGCACCGGGCACCCGGCCGACCGTGCCGGGCACCCCGCCGGCCGCGGATGTTCAACCGAGCCGGTAGAAACGCCAGAAACCGAAATCCTCGATCGGCAGCACATCGAAACTCGTGAAACCCGCTTCGAGCGCGTAACCCCGTAAGGTCGCGGCCCGCATCACCGTGCCGGTCCCGGCGCTCGGCCCCGGCGGAGGTGTGGTGGTTCCTGGCCACCGGTGCGGGCGCGGCAGATGTCGGACGGAGGGAATTCCGGAAGTCGGATCCGCCGGGGCGCGATCGTACGGTTATCCACGGCGAAGTTGTCACCGGGCCCGGGGCTGATTCAACGCCAGGGTGCTGGTCCGCCGCGAGGAAAACAATTCGCCGGGCGCGGGCGTCCGGCGGACAATGGACCGGAAATGAATACAGGTGAACCGGGACTCGGGATCGATTTCGGCCGAGTGATACAGGGGGCCGCGCTACCCGACGGTGGCGCGGATACCGTCTTCCTCTCGGGCGGCCACGAGGAAGCGATGCGTACGCCGCCCACCGACAACGCCTTCGAGGTACTGAACCGTCTGGTGAGCCGGTTCGAGGGGCGGGCGTGGGTGATTTCCAAATGCGGCCCGCGGGTGCAGGAGCGGACGCGGCAGTGGCTCGACCATCACGACTTCTACGCGCAGACCGGGGTACCCCGCATGAATGTGCGGTTCTGCCGCCGGCGTGCCGACAAGGCGGTGCACTGCGCCGATCTGGGCATCACCCATATGATCGACGACCGGCTCGAGGTGCACGAGGCGCTGCGCGACCTGGTGCCGCACCTCTTCCTCTTCGGGGTTCACAGCGCGACAGTCCCGGCCTGGGTAAACCACAGCCGCACCTGGCCGGAAGCCGAACAGATGATCGCGGCGACCCTCGCGCCCGGACCGGGCCAGTGACCCGGCAGACACGCCCGGGAGTGTGAAACGCCGTGTGACGAACGTTGCGATGCCGGTTTCCCGGCCCGGGGATGTATCCTGCACAAGGATGCGTTCGCATTCATAGACTATTGACCTGGATGAGCGGCGCGTTCCGGCGCGCGGCGGTGACCGAGAAGGAGGTGGTGTTGCAATGCGCAGCGAACCTCCCAGTCGAAGGCCGCGCGGCGCCGTCCTCCCGCGTTTCCGCTAGCGATCTCTGCCGGCGGAGCGGCCCGGTTCGGCGCCTCGCGGTGTGACTTCTTTCGAATCACTCGCAAACAACGCTGTGCCGAGGACTTCTCATGTCGCAGATCGAACTCATCGAAGCGCCGACGACGCTGTCGGAATCCCTCCAGAACGTGGTCGAAAGCCATCGCGTCGACGCCGCGCTGCACTGGCTGGACAATCATCCGCCGCATGTCATCGCCGACGAGCTCGCGCGTATGGACGCGGTCGAGGCCGGCGTGGCGTTCCGCCTGCTCGACAAGGATCTGGCGCTGGCGGTGTTCGAGGAACTCGAACCCGTCGATCAGCAGCAGATCCTGCAGGGGCTGCGTGACCAGACCTTCCGCGAACTCGTCGAGGGGATGGCCCCCGACGACCGTGCCCGCATGCTCCGCGAAGCCCCCGCCAAGGTGGCGAAGAAGGTGCTGGCCGGGCTGAGCCCCCGGGACCGGCGGATGACCGCCGCGCTGCTGGGCTATCCGGAGGGATCGGTCGGGCGGTACATGTCGCCCGAGGTCGTCGCGATTCCGGGCACGCTTTCCGTCGCCGATGCGCTGCGGATCGTGCGGGTCAAAGGCGAGAACGCCGAAACCGTGTACACCCTGCCCGTGGTCGATGCCGGCCGCCGTTTGCAGGGCATCGTCGAACTGCGGGAACTGGTGCTCACCGGCCCCGACACGATGGTCGCGGATCTGGTGGTCACCGAACCCGCGTTCGTCCGTGCCACGGATTCGGCGGAGAAGGCCGCGCGCCTGATGCGCGAAACCAACGACATCAACCTGCCGGTCGTCGACAGCGAGGACCGGCTGGTCGGGTTGCTCACCATCGACGACGCCGTCGAGGTCATCGAGGCGGCCGATAGCGAGGACGTCGCCAAGCAGGCCGGTTCGGCGCCGTGGGAGGGCCACTACATGGCGGCGGGCGTTTTCCAGCTCGCCCGCTACCGCGCGTTGTGGCTGATGCTGCTGCTGGTCGCCGCGACCCTCACCGTCAGCGTGACCGGTTTCTTCGAGACCACCCTCGAACAGGCAGCCCAGCTGGCGCTGTTCATTCCGCTGCTGATAGGTGCCGGCGGTAACGCGGGCGCCCAGGCCGCCACCGCCTGCGTGCGCGCGGTCGCGGTGGGCGAGGTCCGCGGCGGCGACCTATTCAAGGTGATCTGGCGTGAATGCCGGGTCGGCCTGGTGCTGGGCGGGATGCTGTCTGCTGTGGGCCTGGTGATCGGTGGACTGTTCGTAGGCCCGAAGGTCGCGGTGGTCGTCGCGGTTACGCTGGTCCTGATCTGCGCCTGGGCCGCCACCATCGGCGGCACCATGCCGCTGCTGGCCAAGCGGCTGCGTATCGACCCGGCGGTGGTGTCGGCCCCGATGGTCACCACACTGGTGGACGCCACCGGGCTGATCATCTACTTCACCACGGCGAAATTGGTCCTGGGGATCTGAGCAGCCGACTATGCATTACGTAGGGTTTCGCCCTGCGTAATGCATAGTGACCGGCCCGCGGGTGGATCCGCTGCGCGGTGCTGCGGCCCCGTATTCACCGCATATTTTGCGGTGAATACGGAGTATTATCACCGCATGGCCCCCGAATATCGCAGGTACATCTGGCAGCATGCCGATTGGCCTGCGTTCGGGTACGACGCCGGGCGACTGATAGGCCCGCTTGCCGAAGTCGCTCACCAGCAGGGGCGTCTGCTGGGACGCTTCGCCGAGACCGCCGAAGGGGTGAAAGACGAGGCGAGCCTGTCCGTGCTCACCCAGGATGTCGTAAAAACCAGTGAGATCGAGGGCGAACTGCTGGACGTGGCCTCCGTCCGGTCCTCTCTCGCGCGGCACCTCGGCGTGGATATCGGGGCGCTCGCTCCTGCCGACCGGCATGTGCATGGTGTCGTCGAAATGATCCTCGACGCCACCGCACACCACGATCATCCGGTTACGGCGGATCGGCTGTTCGGCTGGCACGCCGCGCTCTTCCCGACCGGATACTCCGGCAGAACCCGGCTCACCATCGGCGGCTGGCGCACCGACGCCGCTGGTCCTATGCAGGTGGTATCCGGTGGTTACGGTCGGGAGCGCGTGCATTTCGAAGCGCCTCCCGCCGCGCGGCTGGACACCGAAATGCGGGAATTCCTGGAATGGGTGAACGCCGACGCGACCGAATCTGCGCTGGTCAAAGCTGGCTTGGCACATCTGTGGTTCGTCACTGTGCACCCGTTCGACGACGGAAACGGACGGATAGCCCGCGCCCTCGGCGATCTGTGGCTGGCCCGCGCCGACCACAGTTCCCGGCGCTTCTACAGTCTTTCAGCGCAGATCCAGCGCGACCGCGCGGCGTACTACCGAATCCTGGAGCGCACCCAGAAAGGCACTCTCGATGTGACGGAGTGGCTCATCTGGTTCCTCGAGACGCTGCGGCGGGCGATCCAGCATTCGGACGAGACGGTCGACAAGGTTCTCCGGAAGTCCCGTTTCTGGCGTCTGCGGCAACCGGCCCGGATGAGCGACCGCCAGATCGCGATGTTGAACCGGCTGCTGGAGGGGTTCGACGGAAAACTCACCACACGGAAATGGGCGATCCTCACCAAATGCTCACCCGACACCGCGCTGCGAGATATCAACGAGTTGGTAGACCTCGGTGTTCTGGAACGCTCGACCTCGGGCGGCCGTAGCACCTCCTATGACTTGGCCGCGTTCTGAGCCGGTTTGCGCCTCACGCTACGTCAGGGTTTACCGTCGGCTCGGTGACCATCACTGTTCTCGACTCCTACTCGGCGATGAAGCAGATCCTGCAGGCACCTGTGGCCGAGCGCGAAGACCTGCTGCGCGCGATGCTCGAACCGACGACCGGGATGTACCGGTACTTTCCGGGCGAGGTCGATCTGGTGGCGTTCCACCGCCAGTCGGCCGGGTTCCCGCTCGATCGCGACGAGCAGCGTTGCCTCAATGCCCTCGAAACGCTCGCGGCGGCCGATGCCTGGAGGCGTATGCAGCGGGCGGTCGACGACGCGGCGGAGGTACTGCTCGCCGCGACGCCCGGATTCGAGGCCCCGGACATCACCGTGCTCCTGGTGCTCGGCGACCCGGGCGACACCAATTTCATGGTTCCGAGCCTCGGCGTCACCGGCTTCGGCGGTATCTCCGGTTACATCACGATCACCCTGTGGCCCTACCCGGAGAACCTGGAACGCCTGGAATGTACTGCGGTGCACGAACTCCACCACAATCTGCGCTACAGCCCCGGCGGTGTGGTGTGGGATCCGATGACGGTCACCGTCGGCGAGCATGTGGTGGGCGAGGGTCTGGCCGACGCATTCGCCCGCGAACTCTACGGTGACGACCTCGGCTATGCCCGTCTCGGCGTGCCCACCCTGCACGACGACGAGGCGTTCGCGAAAGTCGTTTCCGGTCTGGATGTCACCGGTATGCAGAACTTCTCGGCCTGGGTGCACGGCGACACCATTGCCGAGCACCTGGGTGTGACCCCGGTCGGAGTGCCGACGGGGGCGGGATACTCCGCCGGTAACCGGCTGGTCGATGCCTACCTCGCGGAAACCGGAAAGACCGCGGCTCAGGCCCTGCACGCCGGCAGCGCGGAAATCATCGCTACCGCGCTCGCGGCGAATCGGTAGGTGCGGTCGCCGTGGTCCGGCGGTCGTGACCGGTTTCCCGGCGGCAGCACTCGTAGTCTTGATCCGGGACGACAGCACCCCTGGTCTCGAGGTATCGCGTGTTCGAAGGCGGTTTCCGATCAGGGTGTGAAGCGGTGGAATGCCGCCAAACGTTGGCGATGGTATTCGTGATCGTCGTCGTCGTGTTCGATTCCACGCGCTACAGCGATGTCGAAGTAGGCGGCCTCTCTGCGTAGCCGATGCCGAATGAGCTGGCTGACCGAGAGGTCGTCGAGTTCGCCCGCCGTGCCGCCCGCCGCGTGATATGCGGCGACGAAGGCGCGAACGCCGGTAAGGTCACCGCGGACTTCATCGGTGAATTCCAATGCAGCCGAAGCGAGTTCGAGTTCAGGAGGGCCGATCAGGGCTTCGTCCCAGTCGAGAACGGTGGTGACGTGTCCGTTGTGGCACAGGAGATTACCCGCGTAGTAGTCGCCGTGCAGGGGCTGATGGCGGACGCTGCGGGTGAATTCGGCGAGCCAGCGGTCGAGATCGGGGTCGGGCAGGTGCGCTGACGGTGCGCCGTCGAGCCCGATTTCGAGAAACGATCGCCCCGGCCGGGGTGGTGGCCGGTACGTGGCGAGGGCGCGATGTAGCCGGGCAAGGAGGCCTGCGGCCTCGGCGAACTGAACAGGGTCCTCGCCGTCGGCCCACTGCCCGCGGGCCAGTGGCCATACCGTGATCGGATGGCCGGCCACCACGGTGACCGTGGAACCATCGGCGCGGGGTAGCGGTGCGATGGCCTCGGGGACCGAGCGCGCCGCGGCCGCGGCGACGCCGTTGCACCATTCGATTTCGGCGGGATCGCGGTCGGGCGAGCCGATACGGACGACGACCTCGCCGAGACGGTAGGCCGCGGATTCCTCGCCACCGTGTAGTCGTTCGCCGGTTCCGCGGTGGCCCCACTCGGCGGCGACGACGTCCAGAATGTTCTCGGTCAGCGGGATATCGGTGTACACCACGAAGCCACCAGTACCTATACCGGTGGCCGGGGTGCAACTGATTTGTCACACCGCGGTGCGCGTTACGAACCTCGAGGTGCCTTCTTCTGCCCGGAAGCCCGTTGCCTGAAACTGTGCAGGGGCAGAAACGCCCCGGACACCACGTGGAAGGTTGATACGAGTGACTGTCACACCGACAACACTGCCCGGCGGCACCTGGACATCGGGGGGCTTCACGGTCACGAAGTTCGGGTACGGTGCGATGCAATTGGCAGGTCCCGGCGTGATGGGGCCACCGGCAGACCATGACGGAGCGCTGGCGGTTCTGCGCGAAGCGGTCGATCTGGGAATCACCCATATCGACACCAGTGCCGCATACGGGCCCTTCGTCACCAACCAGCTGATTCGCGAAGCCCTGCACCCATACCCGGACGGCTTGCATATTGTGACGAAAGTCGGCGCGAACCGGGACGCGCAGGGTGGCTGGCCGCCGGCACGGAAACCGGACGAGTTGCGCCGCCAGGTCGAGGAAAACTTGGAAACCCTCGGACTCGACGTTCTGGACCTGGTGAATCTCCGCCTCGGCGACGCCGCCGGACCGGTGGCTGGTTCGATCGCCGAAGCGTTCGAGACGCTGGCCGGTCTCCAGCAGCAAGGGATGATTCGTCACCTGGGCATGAGCAACGCGACCGCTGAGCAAGTGGCCGAAGCGCAGCAGATCGCTCCGATCGTCTGTGTACAGAACATGTACAACCTGGCGCACCGGCACGACGACGAGCTGATCGATCGTCTTGCTCGCGAGAACATCGCGTACGTCCCGTTCTTTCCGCTCGGCGGTTTCAGCCCCCTGCAATCCTCGGCGCTTTCCGCCGTCGCTACTCGCCTGGAAACGACTCCGATGGCGGTCGCACTGGCCTGGCTGCTCCAGCGCTCACCGAATATCCTGCTGATTCCCGGCACTTCGTCAGTTGTTCATCTTCGTGAGAACCTCGCCGGCGCGGCCATCGTGCTCTCCACGGCCGACCTCGCTGCCCTGGATGGGATCGCCGGGTAGGTTTCCGGATTACGCGTCGCCAGACCTTGTGGACATGGCTATATCAACGTCTTGCGGGGCGAGCGCGAGTGCAGTTCATTCGGTGGTATTCGGATGTCCTGTACCCGCGTAGGTAATCCATGCTGTTCGGCGAGTGTCGTCGATCAGGTACCAGATGCGGCCGCCGCCGGTTACCTCGTACTGCCAACGTTCCATAGTGGCGCCCTTCCAGGAACCTGAGGCGAGCGTGCCTTTCAGCCGGTGGTGCCGCTCCGGTGAAGCCGTCGATCGTGGGTTGGCACGAATTGTTTCGAAGGCACGGCGCAGATTCGCGGGTGCCTGCTTGGCCAGTTGTTCCCAGCCGCTGCAGGACTCGGTGCATGCGAACCGTAACTCGAACTCAGTGCCCACTGCCGGTGGTGCCGCCCGATCACCACGTTTCGGACTCACTCTCCGGGACCTCCTGGTGCCGGGACCGGGCCGAGATCGCCTTCCGGTTCGCTCGTGAGGAGGTCCAGCAGGGCGGGGTCGGCGTGCACCTCGGCCGTGTGCCGCCACTGCGCGAGCAATGTCGCCACAGGCGCGAGGTTCTGCAGCGTGGCTGCCCCCTGTACGACGGCGACCAGTTCGGTAAGGAACTCGTCGACGTCTTCGTCGGGTAGGAAAACCACCCAGGGAAGCGCGTCGGGTAGCACCTCGCGCACTGCGTCGCGGTCCACACGTCGAACGAGGCCGGCGAGGAGCCGCGCGGTGAAGTCGACGACGACACCTTCCGAGTCGAGCTGTTCGACACGCATCAAAGCCAGGTCGCCGGCGTCGCGCCGGCGCAGTCGGAGGGCGCGAACGCGGTCGAGGAAACCGACGGTGACCGCAGGGCGGTGCAGCAGGTCGCTGAAGGGAACGATGTCGTACGTCGTGCTCATAACATCCACACTACCTCGGATGTCAATCCTTGCAGGTCGCACGCACCGTATCGGCAAAGCCGGCGTTCGCGCGAAGGTGACCGTTTGGACCGAGCGAAGGTGTACCGCTTTCGCTGTCCGGAGGTAGTTGAGTGGATGTGGGCCGGATCAAGAATTGGTCGGAGCGGCTTCTCGGGCTGCGAGACGGAGTGTTTCCAGGTTCAGTTCGGGGATCGAGAATCTGCGAGATATGGCGTGGGTGACGAGATCTGGCTCGGGTAGGGTTCCGTGTTTTCTGAGGTAGTGCGGTACGGAGCCGGGCCAGATCCACACTCCGTCGGTTCGGAAA
This sequence comes from Nocardia carnea, assembly GCF_029868325.1. GTDB lineage: Bacteria > Actinomycetota > Actinomycetes > Mycobacteriales > Mycobacteriaceae > Nocardia > Nocardia carnea_C. The sequence continues at coordinate 34,849 of NZ_JARWNW010000138.1, read as the reverse complement.
TTGAGGGGTACATCTATGTCCGAGGGGATGAAGATATCCGCTGTGCAACTACGCGCGGCGAGGACGACGGGGGCGGATTCCAGGTAGGACAGCAACGGGGCGAATATATCTCGCGTGGCGGGTGGCCGGTTGACGATGGGCCGGCCATGGTCATCGAACCCGTCGACCGGGCGTGCGTGACGGAAACGGGGGACTGTGGTCACGAGACGCCTTTGGGGTTTGTGCGGTTGCCTTCCAGTTTGCGGCGCAGCCAGTCCGGGGTGTGTTCATCGTCGCGGCGGAAGTAGTCGTAGTCGAGGGCGTAGGCTCCGTCGGTCAGTTGTGGGACGAAGGCCGGTTCGTTGTCGTAGTCGTATTCGATACTGTATTTCCCGGAGCGTTCGATCGTGAGGACCGCGGTGAACCATGTTCCTTTGCCTTTCTGGCGCATTCCGTCGCGGAGCTCTTCGAACATTCCTCGAACCGGCGGGGGAGTAGAAATTCGAATGAATTCTCCGTTGATGGGCTTCCATTCGAAGGAGTTGGAAGTTATCTGCACCGTTCCGAGGTGTACGTGCCTGATTTCATCCCAGGTTTCCGGTGCGTCGTTCACCAGTTCCCTGGCTATACCGCGGACGATCTCGTCCTGTTGTGCGGCATCAAGTTTTCTTCCGTCACGTACCATGATTATTCCTCCATCCTCGGTGGCAGATTGCTATAGCAATTTTCCGCCACCTGTACTCCTTGCACGGTGTATGCTGCGGTGATTCTTATCGGTGTTCTCGAACCACCGTCGTTGGGATCGTATTCGAGTTCTATGCGTACGTTCACCTCGGGTGGTGGGTCTTGACCGAGTATTTCGCCCCAAAGACTTTCCAGACGTCGCCAGTTGTCGAGCGGTGTATTGTCGCCGCCGAGGTCGCGGTTGAGGCTGGTGAGCATCGGCACCATATTTATGGCTTCGCCCGGTCCGTTGAATTCGGTGGCGAAGAGATGCCCCCCGTCGAACGTGACGGCTTGATAGAGGTAGACCTCGGTGTTGGTGGGTGACCGGCCGTATTCGTTCTCGAATTCGGTGATGACCTCCCGGTTTATTCCGGCGTACTCGGTCTGTCCATGGTGTCCGATGCGGGTTTGGTCCGGGCCGCGGCGGCGATCGTCGGATGCGGTGAGATCGAGTGAGCCCTCGGCGCGGACGACACGGCCGTGCTCGTCCGACGAATAGATGAACCGGTTGTCGACGGTGTATACGGCGTCGGGGAACGGCGTGCGCAGGTCGGGGTTGAACCCCTCGCCCTCCATCCGTTGCGCCTCCGTGTTGCGGGTCCGGCGTTCGCCGGAATCGGTGACGACTTCTTGGATGGTTCCGTCGGGGCCGGTGATGAACAGTCCTCGGTCGCGTCCGGACCGGTCGGTGACACGGTAGGCGGTGTCGGGTTCGAGTGGGACCGGGTTGCCGCTGCGGTCCCGTCCGAAAGGCCTGCTCCGCCTCGGCGACAGGGGATCGTCCGGCGTAATGGTGCGTGAGGGACGGCCACTCGTGAGGTCTTCGTAGGGCACCCGGGGGTGCGGATCCTGGGGGCGCCGGAATGCGCTTCGGTCGCGGGCGGATTCGGCATCGAGTGTGCCCGGTTCAGGCGTGCGGGTACTTGGCGGGTGGCCGGTGCCGGCGGGGGTGGTGGTGCCGTCCGGATGGTGGGTGTTCCAGGCGCCGTCGGGTGGGATGCGCGGGTTGCGGGTTCCGGCCGGCCCGGTGTCGACGCCGGTGGTGTAGAGGTTGCCGTCGATATCGGTCCAGGCAGGGGCGGTGGGGGCGAGGACATCTACGCCCAAGTCCCGGGCCAACCGGTCGGCGAAACCGCTTGTGGAGGCGTCGCATCCGATGAGGCGGACGGGGGTGGCGCCGTCCCAGTGGCTCCGGCGGATCAGATCGCCGTATTGCTCGGGAGTGAGGACGCGGTCGCCGACTCTGGCATGTCCGTCCGGGGTGAGATGGACGTCGGCGGTGAAACGATGCGGGTCCCGCGGCACCCGATGTGGGAGGTCGCCGATCGATGGGTCGCCGCGATGGTGCGAGATCCCTGCGGGTGTTCGCTCGGCGTGGTGCGCGTGCAGGTCATCCAGTGACCGGCCGGTGGGGTCACTGCCGGGTGAATCCGGATCGGTCGGTGTGGTCCGCGGCGGCGTGTGGGGTTGATGTGATGAGTTCCAGATCGGATCGTCAGGGCGAGATGCGTTCTGATTCGGTGAGTTCCAGATCGGGTCGCCGGGACGCGGGGCGTTCGGGTGGGAAGGTGGCAACCAACTGTGATCAGAGTTGCGCCCGTCTGTAGTGCGTGCCGGTGCGGTGGGAGTCGGCCGATCGGTGTGGGCGGCCGGTGGAGTATTGCGTGCCGGTGCCGGATTCGATGGGGCTGCTCGGTCCGCTGGGGTGGCCTGGTGCTGTGTTCGGTGCGGCCGGTCGTGGGCCGGGGTGTGATGGCCAGGCCTTGGTTCGGTGTCGGTGGGTCGGGTGGGAATGGGCGGACGGGCAAAGTCGGCGAGGAAGCGGGAGTGGTTGGCGGGGTCGTAGATGTTGTAGTCGTAGCCCGGTGTCTTGGGGCCGGATGGCCGGGGAGAAGGGGCGTTGGGTGGGCGCGCGCTGTCGGGCGTAGCCGGATTGTCGTTGTTTCGTGAGGTGGAGCGGGGTGGGTTCGCCGGTGTGGTGGCGGCCGGCGTCGATGGGGCCGTCTCGGCCGGTGCGGTTGCGCGAGGTGTATCCGCCGGGGTGCCCGGGCCGGTCGTGGGCAGGGGCGGCGCCGTGGTGGAGGCTGATGTCGTTGTGGCCGGGGTTACCGGTGTGGGACCAGGGGTGGCGGTTTCTTGGCTGGTCGAGCTATCGGGGGTTTGCGTCGTGCTCGGAGTGTCCGGGGTGTTTACCGGTGCCGCAGTTTCCGGGCCCAGATCGAGACTCGACGTCGATTGCAGCGGGGGTGGGTCCGCCGGCAGGTTCAGGCTCGAGGTGGGCTGATTCTGGGATACGCCGACATCGGGTGACTGCGGGGTTCCGGTGGGAGTATTGCCGGGCGAGGGAGTTTGGTTGCCGGCCGGCTGTGCTGGTGACGAGTCGGGCGTGCCGGTGCCGGAGGGCTGCGACGCCGAGGACTGTGATGTGCTCGAGTCAGGGGTCTGGGGGATGCCACTGTCGGACGACTGCTGTGACGTGCTCGGGGAGCCGGAGTCTGTTTGCTGCGGGTTTCCGGATTGGGAGGGCGCTGGTGATTCCGAACTGGAGGGGTCGCCTGTCGGCGGCGCCTGGCCGGGGCCGGCGGTAGAGCTTTCCTGGGAGGGTGCGTTCTGACCTTGTTGTGGTTGCTGGGCGGCGGGTTGGTCGCTGGTGTCGGACGGCTGACCGTTGGCCTGCGGACCTGGCGGGTGCCGGCCTTGGGTTTGGGCTGGGCTGTCTGCGGACGCCGGCTGGGTATCAGTCGGCGGGGATTGACTTGTTTGTTGGTCTTGCGGTGGGGTTTCGGTTTCCGGAGCGCCTGGGGATTCGTTCCGGTCCCCGGGGGCACCGGATTCGGCGTCGTCGCCCGGCGGGGTGTCGCGGTCCTGCGACTCGTCGGTCGAATCGTCGTCTGAGTTGTTGTCACCGGCGTCGCTGGAGTTGTTCTCGCCCAGCGTTTCCGTGCCACGCTGGACGCCTGCGGCGGCGGAGGAGGACAGGTTTTCCGGGGAAAGTGCCTGTTCGAGGCTGAATTCGCGGTCGTTGAGGGCGGCGTCGGTGGCTTCACCGGCCACCTCTCCGGCCACTCCCGCGACGGTTTCTTCGGCAGCGTCCTTCGCGGCGTCGGCGAGCGGGTTTCCGCCCTCTGGCCCGCCGGGGACGTTGCGGGTGGTGAGTCCGTCGGGGCCCATGGCGCCGGTGACGGCGCCGGCAGCTGCTGCGGTGAGCGCGGTTTTACCGGCCTCCTTCACATCATCCATCGTGATGTCGTCGCGACGGCCGGCGGCGACCTGGACCGCTTTGATACCCAGGTCGAGAGCGGTTTCTTCCAGGGCTGCCGCCCAGGCGCCGCGAACAGCGGCACGGGCAGCCGCTTTCAGTGCGGCTTTGGAGACGAGTCGTTGCAGGAGTTGTCTGATCGCGGTGCGGACCGCGATACGGGTCGCGGTTTGGGCCACCACCGCTTTTGCTCCCGCGGCCGGTGCTCCCACCCCGGTGGAAGCAGCAGCGAGCAGGATCGCCATTTCGACGGCGAAGATCGCGAGACTGGCGAGGATGACGAGTTTGGTGTGTTCGATATCGGCGGCGCCGTCACCGATCTCGTCACCGAGCGTTTCGATGTGTTCGATCAGCCCGTCGAACGCGCCCTGGCCGTGGCCGAGTTCGGTCCAGCGGTCGGCGATGGCCTGGGCGGTGTCGCCTTCGATCGCGGCGAGGACCTGATCTATCGCATGATTGGCGTCGGGGCCTATCTCCTGTAGATCGGACGCCAAGGTGACCCATGCGGTCTCCACTCGCCGCATCGCTGTCTCGTCACCCTCGGGCCAGTCACCGGCGCCGACGACGTATTTGCAGACCCACTGCAACGCTTCGGGGATCTCGATACCCATTCAGCACACCACCACCGCGATTACCTCCGGTTCCACGCTGCAGTGAGAGCAAGCTCCCGTGCCCACGGAATCGAGCGGCGCATCGCGGGCCCCTCCATGTCGACAGACAGATCCTTCACCCGTATCCGACGTAGCCGGAGGGCAGTTGGTTCCCTCGATCCGAGAAAATCTCCGCGGGCCGACCGAACTTGCGAAGTCTGCCATCCTCGGTGCGGAGTAGGCGAACCTCCCGCAGGATCGTGGGGTGCGGACCGGCCTGTGCGGCGGTTGCGCGGGTTCGTGACCGTCGGTAACGTCTGCCGGGCCGGCAGCAGGGGGCGGAGACGCCGGTCCTCCCCGGGGCCGGACTACTGGTGGTATCGGCGGTGGAGGTCGGCATTGGTGATCGCGGGGAAGCGACGGCTGCTGATTGCGCTGGTCGGTGGGGCGGTGCTGGCGCTGACGGGGTGTGAATCGTCCACCACCGAGGGGGAGGCGACGGCGACGACTCCGAGTATGGCGGCGAGTGTGCCGACGGGGTTCGATCCGTGCACGGATATCCCGCAGAGCGTGCTGGACGCGGAGGGGCTCCGGATGAAGACCGACGACGATTTCGGCGCGGGAGGGGTCGAATGGGAAGGGTGCCAGTGGGCGAAGGTGGATGGCTACGCAGCCAGCATCCAGACCACAAATCTCACTATCCAGATGGTGCGTGACAAGGGCTTTCCCGGCACAGTCGAATTCACGGTCGATGGCAGGCAGGCAATTACTTCACAGCGGCAGGAAACCCACACTGAAGCCGCTTGTAGCGTGAACGTGGAATTGACCGGTGGCAGTCTGGAATTCTCGTTGAGCAACCCGCCGTCTCGCAGTGAAACCGGGCACTTGGACACGTGTGAACTGGCGCGATCGCTGGCCGAAAAGGTGGTTCCGTCGATACCGGCGGGCGCGTAATCGATGGGGTATCCACTCTACTGGGGAGGTAAAGGTAATGAGTGAGGAGCCGGCACCCCGGCCTATGGCCAACATGCTCGCTGCTGCGAACGAAGGACAAGTGACGGTCCAAATGTCGCCAGAGGAATTCATCTACCTTGATCGTGACTGCGAAACTTTCAAGTTGGCGATACAGCAGGTCCAGGGCAGCGCAGAACAGATATCGCAAATGGAACATTGGGGTTTGGGGGAGGCGAACGATGATCTGTATTCGGCGCGGGCAATGGTGGGGCGCTACAAGGTGAAGGCGAAGGGTGCGCCGGATGGAAACGGTGTATGGGAGATAATGGAGCAGCACTATCTGATCGTCGAGGATATCCAGAATGTTTATCGCACCATCCGTGATCGCATAATGCAGGCTGATAGCGAATGGGCGGCCGCATACAACTCGTTGAGCGCCACTCTCCCCGAACGTCCGCCCGTCGGACCTACTCCCGGTCCACACATCCTCCCTGACGGATCCACCAGGTGAATAACGTGCCCGACTATGAGGAACCGATAATCCATGGTGGCGGGGAGGTCCCCGAAGGCTGGGATCACCCCAAGATCAGTAGGGCGTTCAGCCCGCTCGACATCAAAGACGCGACCGATCAGGCAGACAAGTACTGGCAGATGCGGAATGTGTGGGAGGAGGGGGTCGAGACCTTTGTCCGGTCCGCTGAGGCCTCGCTTGCGGAGGCATGGTCCGGACCAGCCGCCGAACAGGCCAAACAAGCGATCAAGGATTACATAGATAAGCATGCCCGTCCGGTGACCCCCGCGCTCGAAATGCTGTCACAAGGTGTTCGCAGTGCAGCTACTTCCATCGAGAATACGAAAAAGGGCATCCCTGAACCGATGGACGCCGGAGATAGTTGGGTAAACAGGACGTGGAACGGGTTCTGGCACGACGAAGAGATCAGTCGGCGAACCGATGAAGCGCGTGAGGCGATGAAGAGCCGATACGTTGAACCGTTCGGGACACTCGATACCCAGATCCCGGTGATTCCCGTCCCGATCGGCCCCACCTCGACCGCCGATATCCCCGCACCCCCGCCCGGCGGCTACAACACCGATACGGGAAACCCCTCGACCACAACCTCGGGCAACCCCAACGGCACCGCGCCCGGCGAAACCCCCACCGGTGAAACGCCGGGCACCACCGAGGAAGAGACGCAGAGCAAAACTCCCGGGGACGACCCGACGACCCCATCGACCACCACATCTCCGGGTGAAACAGCTACCGCACCGGCCGGGACCCAACCACCGACCACGCCCACGGTTCCGGCAGGCACGACGCCGGCTGGGGTCACCACCGGGCCTGGTTCGCCGGGTGGCGCACCGCCTGGAACAGAGACCCCTGGGCCGGGGCGTACGGTCCCTGGTGCCCCGAACGCTGCTCCTGGCGGCCCGGCTGGTGTCGCCGCCGCCACCGGGACCACGGCAGCCGGAACACGCGGTATGACCGGTATGCCCATGGGAGGGGCGGGCGCTGGTCGGGGCGGCGGCCAGGACGACGAATCGAACCGCTCGATACCCGACTACCTGATCAATCAGGAGAATACCGACGAACTCTTGGGTGATATTCCCCCGACCATCGAGGGCGGCGTGATCGGCTCCAATCCGGAGTAATTGCGGCGGTTTTCGATAGGGCCGAGGATCGCCCGGCCACCGGGAGCGCCTCCTCCGGCGCGGGCGCGCCCGGGCATTGCCGATTTGCCGGAAGCGCTGTTTCGGATTTGGAAAAGGGAACGACAGATGTCCGAGTGGACCTGGGAGCAAGACGATTTCGCGGCGCTGTGGTACAGCGACGCCTACGACAGGTTTCCCAGCCCGCTGCGCTACACCAGCCGATTCACGTTCAACGATGAACTCCGCGCGCATCGGGTCGCAGTGCGGGAACGGTATTCGCGCGAAGAGCGTGCCGCGATCCAGGTGGCGCTGGACACGCTGGGTACATCGGGAATGCGTATCGCAATATTCGGCGGCACCGTTGCGCACAAACGCAGCACCGGACGTACTGATATGCGTGACTACCGAATCATCGGCGCCCGCACGGACGCCCATGCCGTAACGTTGACCCAGGCCGGAAACGCAGACGATTTCGGTTCCATCCAGCTGCGACTGTTCCGTCCGGAGAATCTTGCGGCCCGATTGGTCTCCGCATTGCCCGGCTGCGCACCGGGGTCCGCTGAACCAGCGACCTTTCATCCCGGCGATCTCGAACCGCGCACGGAGCAGTTCGAAGATCCCCGGCGTACTCGCTCGCGTGACGCGTACCGGCGGCTGGTCGGCCGGGAAGCCGATGGAGGAGGGTGCGCGGTCCTGCGTATCGGGCGGTACGACGCGGCTACGGATCCGATTCGCACCCTGGAGTGGTACGACATCACCGGCGACGGCCGCTACACCGAACAGCGTGGCAATCATGTGACGGTGCGTCCGGCTACACCGGCAGAGTTCACCCGGCATTTCAGCAGGTGGCTGGACTTCGCTTGGAAGCGGTTGGAAGAGGAACGCGCCGACGTCTGGTGAGCTGCCCGGCAGCGCGGGTTCCGCTGCTCGAAATCTGCCGCCGCCGGCGGGCGAACGCCGACCGTCGCCGCCGTGTCCTTCCGTTACGGCGCTCACCGGGCCGAACTCGAATCCGGGTGCGTGGTACCCAGGCGTAGCAGCGCGGCATGGTTGTTCTCGTCGAGGGCGAGCGCGGCGGTCCACAGGGAAGCATCCAGGCTTTCGGGGATCCGCCAGCTCTCCGGTGGGGTCGCAGGCAGGTGGAGGAGGATCGGTTCCAGGTCAGGGACGTGCCGGGGAACGACCGCCCACCATTGCCGACCTGTTGCGTCGATGATGACGGCCGCAATCAGGTCCTCGGTGTCGGGTAACCGGTCGGCCACGGTCCGGACCGGCTCGGGAATATGGCGGTTATTCGCACTCGGGTCCAGCTGATCGGCGAACACCGGAAAGACGAATCCGAATCCGAACATGCCGGCGCCGAGAATGGTTCGTAGTTGGGCTGCTTTCACGTGAAGCGGATTAGGCTCGTCCGCCTTGCGATCGTGATCCAATTCGACTCGTACGCAGTCGGTGTCGATCGAGTGGCCGTCGAACCGGAAGCCGTACAGCATGGGTAACAGTCCAGCGGGCATGGCGAGCAGATAGTGCGCGGTGATCTCCGCGATGGATTCGTCGTCCGGATACTGGATGGTACTCATCCGGTGCGGCCTTCCGGCATGGCATTCGCCCAGAACTCGTGGCGGATCGCATCCCATAAACGGGGGTGCTCGGGGAACCGTTCACGCATCTCGGCCAGGTCCGGGATGTACGGGCCGACTATCGACAGCTCGACCGGGGCGCCGGACGACAAGCGCACCCGGAGGATGCGGATACTCGCGCGATCGCAGCGCCATGCGGCCGACCAGCCGTCGACCTCGGTGTACCGGGTGCCTTGATCTGCCGGACGTGTCGCGCGCGGGAACCTTGTGATGGTCCGGTCGGCGAATGCTCCACTGCGCGGACCGGTGTGCGCTGGGGCCGCCAACCCATTCGCGTTGATTCCGAACCAGGTCCGGTTCGCTCGGCCGGTACTGCGCATCCGCGGTAATGATCCTTTGCGCCAACGGCTTCCGTGTCTCTCGGGCATGTGGTTATGTTGCTGCACGTCAGAGGCTTGGAATATCTCGATGAGGGGCCCTCGCAGGTTTGGTGTATCTGCCCAGCACGACTCCCAGGGCACGCCTACGATGATTCTCGACCTGAGAAACGCCGAGCGATTCCATTGAGAAACAAGGGGAGGCGCTATGCCGAGCAAGGCGGATCTCAGCGGCACCACGCTGCCGCGGCGGCAACTCGGGCGGGCGTTGCGCGATGCCCGCCACGCACTCGGGTCCACGTTGGACCAGGTGGCGCGGGAGACCGAGTTCAGCCGGGCTACGCTCAGCCGGATCGAGCTGGGGCAGTACGAGAAGATCAAGGTCCGAGAGGTCGAGTACCTTTGCCGTTACTACGGTCTGGCGGAGCGACGGGCCGAGTATCTGATGGATCTTGCCTCAGAGGCGAGTTCCAAAGTCTGGTGGCAGGACTACCGGCGGTACCTCAGTGATGGATTCAGTTCCTATCTCGAACTGGAGCACTACGCTACGGATTTGAAGTTCTATCAGCCCCTGGCTGTCTCCGGGTTGTTGCAAACACCCGACTACGCCAGGGCAATCTTTCGTGCGTTCGCCCCTGATGATCCGCAGTCCGAGATCGACAGGCGTGTCGAAATGCGGATCCAACGCAGAGCGCGCCTACTCAAGCGGCGCTGCGATATTCAACTCGAGTTCGTCCTGCACGAGAGCGTCCTGCACACCGTTGTCGGATCGAACCGAGCCATGGCTGCTCAGTGCCGCCATCTTGCCGATCTGGGCACTCGCGACGGTCTCGTCATCCGGGTCATGCCCTTCTCCGCAGGTCTCCCCACCGGCGGGGTAATTCCACCGTTCATCGTCCTCGACTTCCCGGACACCGAGCCTTCTGTGGTGCACGCCGAGGGCGCGATCGGCGGGATGATGTTCGAAGACGACGACGATATGAAGCGGTTTCGGTCGCTGTATGAGCAGTTACGGACGGCATCACTCGACGAACAGATGTCACGTGATCGGATCAGGAAAATAGCAAGGAGATATGAGCAATGACTATCGGTCTATCTGATGCAGAGTGGTTCAAGTCGTCGTACAGCGGCGGAGATGGAGATTGCGTCGAAGCTGCCTGGCTCGACGCGGGGCTTGTCGGTGTTCGCGATTCCAAGAACCCGACCGGGCCCGCGCTGGTGTTCAGCCCGGCAGAGTGGACGGCCTTCACTGCCGGGATGAAGGGCCATGGGGGTCTCCGCCTTTCGCGCTGATCACCATCGGCCGGGATTATCGCGGGCCGACGAGCTTCTGTACGCCCGCGAGTTCATCGACGAGTACGGCATCACGGCTCGAGAGTGGTGTCATCAACTGATCGGCGTCGCGCCGGTCACGGCGAGAGACAGGGACCAGAGCCGGGCCGCCTCGTCCGGTGCGATGGCGTATGCGCGGACGCCACCGTCGTCCATGGGTGTTCCTGGGGCGGAAACATAGGCAACATCGCAGTCCTCCAGATAGAGGCCGCCGCGGTTGTCGAGGAGCGGGGACGTGGCGGCCCACAGGCCGGTGGCGGCCCCCTGGGAGGGGGTCTTGAAACCATCGCCGATGACGTTGCCGTGTTCGTCCACCCAGCCGCGGTCGATCTGCTCCTGGAGGGGCATCTCCCGCTGGAGCCCGGTGATGATCTTTCCGGGATGGAGGGCGAATGCCCGGACGCCGTCGCCTTTCCCGAGGGTGTCGAGGTGCACGGCGAACAGAGCGTTGGCGGTTTTGGCCTGGCCGTAGGCCAGCCACTTGTCGTAGCCGGTACGGAAGTGCGGGTCGTGCCAGCGGATGCCGGTCAGGGTGTGCCCGGCCGAGCTGTTGACGACGACGCGCGCGCCGTCTGCGGCGGCCAGGAGCGGGTAGAGCTCGCAGGCGAGGGCGAAGTGCCCGAAGTGGTTGGCGGTGAGCTGGCCTTCCCAGCCGGGCCCGACCCGCCGCTCGGGGGTGGCCATGACTCCGGCAACGCCCATCAGGAGATCGAGCGCGTCGAGCCGGTCGCTGAGGTGCGCGCAGGCTGAACGGACGCTGTGGATGTCGGTCAGGTCCATGGGGATGACCTCGCAGTTTTTCATCTCCTTCAGAGCGGCACGGGCAACATCTGGGCGGCGGGCGGGAACGATGACCCGGACTCCGGCGGCCGTCAGAGCCCGGGTGGTCTCCAGGCCGAGCCCGGAGTAGCCCCCGGTCACCACGGCCGTCTTGCCGGAGAGATCGAGGCCGGCCACGACGTCCTCGGCGGTAGTGGAAGCGGAGAAGGCCGAGCCGAGCGGCTGCTGATCAGTAATGGTCATGCCGCCGACGCTACGATCTAGAGCGAGGTCTAGATCAAGTCCAGGAGTGAGCGGGATGACGACCACCGAGGCTGCCGGGCAGTCGCTGAGCATCGGCGAGGTAGCCGAGCGGACCGGACTGAGCGTGCACGCGCTGCGCTTCTATGAGCGCAAGGGCCTGCTTGTCGGGCCGGTCCATCGCACGTCGGGCGGCCGACGGCGCTACACCTCTGTCGATGTCGAGTGGCTGCTGATCTGCGTCAAGCTCCGCGAATCCGGTATGCCGCTCGCCGACCTCGAGCACTTCGCCGAACTCGTGCGCCGAGGACCGGGCAACGAGGAGGAACGTTTGCGACTGCTGGACGCCCATCGGCAACGCGTCGACGCACAGATCCAGGCGCTGGAGGAGTGCCGGTCCGTCATCTCCTGGAAAGTCGGCGTCTACGCCGAGCACCTTGCCCGCGGTGAAGCCGACGGGCTTTGGGACCCGACGATCTGAAGCAAAGGCAACCGCGTCGGTGAACTCTCCGTGGCCGCAAGCGGTTCCGCCATCCCCGGATCGGGGAGCTCGCCCTCGACTACGTCGCCATATGCGCACTCGACGACCCGGATATGCCCATGATGATCAACAGCACGCCCACGGGATCCGATACCGCCGCCGACCTGCGGCTGCCGGCAGCGCTGACCGCGTCGGCCGAGGTAGCGCGAAGGTAGGCTGCGGATGGTGGCGGCGCCGGGCCGTCCGAGGCGAGGTTGGGGAGGACAGTGCGTAAGAGGTTCAATACCACCGGGCCGTGTTCGCCGAAGCGGCATTATATGCTGCCCGCGCTCGAGCGTGTGCCCGATGCTCGCCGGTACATCGACAACGGCGACTACTTCGTTGTGCACGCGCCCCGGCAGACCGGTAAGACCACGAGTCTGGCCGATCTTGCGCGTACCCTCACCGCTGAAGGCGACTACTTCGCGGTGCATTTCTCCTGCGAAGCGGCCAGTGCATTCGGGAACGACATCAGTGCCGTCGAGCAGGTAATCCTGGACCGGATCCGCGCCGCGACCCTGGCGGCTACCGACCGACCCGAATTGCAGCCGCCGGACCACTGGCCGGATGGCACGCCCGGTACCGCTTTGGCCAACGCGCTGACCGATTGGGTTTCCCGATGCCCGCGCCCGCTTGTGCTGTTCTTCGACGAAATAGATTCCCTCACCGGTGCCGGATTGATCAACGTGTTGCGGCAGCTTCGCGACGGCTACACCATCAATCGTGAAGGTTTCGTGCATTCGGTGGTGTTGTGCGGGTTGCGCGATGTGCGGGACTACAAGGCCGCAGCTGGTGGAGACCCCACTCGGCTGGGGAGTTCGAGTCCGTTCAACATCAAGGTCAGGTCGATCCGGATCGACGATTTCACGCGTGCTGAAGTGGCCGCGCTGTACGCACAGCACACCGCGGAAACCGGGCAGGAATTCAGTGACCGGGCACTGGATTTGGCGTACTTCTACACCCAGGGTCAGCCCTGGCTGGTCAACGCGCTGGCTGCCGAGGTCATCGAGGAGATGGGTATCGAGTCGACGATCACCGAGGACCATATCGATCGGGCCAAGGAGCGTTTGATCGTGGCTCGTGCCACCCATCTGGATTCGCTGGCCGACAAACTCACCGAAGCCCGGGTACAGCGTGTGATCGAACCGCTCATCGCCGGTGTGCACCCTACTGTCGACTCCACTTTCGACGACGCATTCGGGTATGTGGCCGATCTCGGGCTGATCGCCCCGGACAGTCCTGTGCGGATAGCCAATCCGATCTACAAAGAGGTCATCGTCCGAGTTCTGGGCTCAGGCATAGAACGTGTGATCACTGCGGCACCGGCCGGTTTCCGGCTTTCCGATGGCCGCCTGGATTTCTCTCTGCTGCTCACCGAGTTCGCCTCGTTCTGGAAACTGCACGGCGAAATACTCTCCGGCGACCAGAAATACCACGAGGTCGCACCACAAATGGTGCTTATGGCGTTCCTGCATCGAATCGTCAACGGCGGCGGTTACGTGGACCGCGAGTACGGTGTGGGCCGCGGCCGGATAGACCTTCTCGTACGCCAGCCCTACACCGACAGTGCCGGCCGCCGTGCCGTTCAACGTGAAGCGCTCGAGCTCAAAGTCTGGCGGGATGACGACCAGACAGACCCGCTGGCGCAGGGGTTGGTCCAACTCGACAGCTACCTCGACCGGCTGGAACTGTCTACCGGGGTCTTGGTGATCTTCGACCGTCGTCCGAAAGCCGCACCGATCACAGAACGCACACAGTTCAGCGACGTCATCTCACCTGCGGGCCGCAGCATCGTCCTCCTGCGCGCCTGATCGGCGCTCCGATCCGAGACGGAGGGCTGGTTCGCCGTCCGTACGGCGCTGGGGTGACGGTTGCGGAATTCGGCTCGTCCGGACGGAGTTCCGGTGCCGGGTCCGAACTCGGGTCGCCGGCAGTTTCACGTTCAGGACATCGTCGACTGCCCCAAATTTGCCGGCGGGGTCGCGGCGCTTCTGGCGGGATCTTCTCTCGAAGAGGCTCACTCGCAAGTTCATTCGCAGTGACCTCGACATGGAGGCCCTGTTTCGCGGCATGCGGGATTGTTGCCACGGAGGGCTCCCGACCTTGATCGCCCAGTGGTCATCGACTTCGGCACCTGCGGGGTCGGCGACCCGGTCTTGTCCGACCGTCGGCGGACCGATGACGGCGGGGCCGACACGCCCGCCACCGTCATCCTCCGGGACTGGTGGGCCGTGGCCCCGCTAGGCAAGTGACAGCGCAGACTATTCGGCCAGCCATTTCGCGATCCATCCTTCGTTCTGCGCTGAAATCACCTGTTCGCACTGCTCGACGAGGGCATCGTCGGTGTCGGGTACGCCACTGCGATGACCGATCGTGATCGCCTCCAGTTCGGCTGCGGCCCGGGAGAACTCCAACTCCTGGTAGGCGTATCTGGTGGAGGCGACGTGCGCCGCGACAGCCGCGGTCACAGTGGTTACGGTTGCCACCCATGCGGAGGCCCATCCTGCCGCGAAGACGACGGAGATCGCACCGAGTACGACGGCGATCGCGGCCAAGGTCAACTCACACCGGCGAATCCGGCGGATGCGCCTATGCACCTGGGCGGCCCTGGGGCGGTAGTATCCTTCGATCTGGCCGGCCACTCGGGTGCCGATGTAGGAATCGACATCGGAAACCTCAGGCAGAGAGCGTGCTAGAGGCGTAATTCCGATGGTCCAGGGAAGCAGGTCGGCGGCTTCGTCGGCGCTCCGGCCTACACGATCGAGGAGTTCAGCGGAGGCATCGCCGTCGCGATAGGCGCCGACTCCCGCCAGCGCCATGTACACCTCGCTTTTCAGTCTCTCACTCACCGAACGCAGGCGGGTCCACTCCTGAATATTCTGCGGTCCCGCATATTTGGTGGTCAACGGAATGAACCCCACAGCGACAGCGGATAACAACGCCAATGCCTTCCCGGTGCCGCTGCTCCACGCCATCAGCTGGGTCGCCGCGGTTGCCGCACATGCCCCGATAATCCCCAGGATCAGACCGGCCGCTCGATATCTCTCGATCGACCGCTTCACTCGATCAGCCGCCTGTGACCACACGCTCTGGCGATCCCATGCCCACCGCACAGCGGATTCCGTCGCACCTTCCACCCCGCCATTGTCTCAACTACACTGCCAAAAAGCAGTGGGGTGCAACAGAATACGGGAGGGCGGCACATTGGTTTCGCCGAACACAACCGAGGAAGGCCCGCAACCGGCCGCCCGTTCCGCTCGTCCACCAGCGACGATCGAACAATCGCCGGGACGGGGTCGCCGGTACGAAACACTGGGCTGGGTCGCTCTCACAATCGGCGCAGCGGGGATCGGTGTCCAGGTCGGAGAGGCGACGACGTCCGATCTCGTGATCTGGATCATCGGTGCGGTGCTGACCGTCGTCGGCGCCTGGGCCATACTGCGCGGACGGCAACACCTGGCGCCGGTTCTGCCCTCTCTGCAGAGCCTGCCTCCCGGTGAGCGAACCGTGTTGTTCCTGCGCGCATTCAACGCGGACGCCACATTTTTCCGGCCGGTCGCCGCCCGCTTCTACTGGCTGCGTTCCGTGCTCACCGGTCAGCCGACGACCGCCGCGGACCTGCAAACCGAAGAACAGCAGATCGCCACGGCTGTCGCCTCGTTCGGCCGCATGGTTGCACTCGGCAACCCATCGGAGACCTTGCCACCGCTGGGTGCGCAACGCTCGTATGCCGACGACCACACGTGGCAGGCCGAAGTGCTCGGCGCACTCGATCGCGCCGAACTCGTGGTCCTGGCGATCGGAGCGACCCGCAACCTGAGCTGGGAGGTCCAGCAGGTGGTGGGCCGGAACAACCCCACCCGCCTGGTCCTGACGGTGGGCCACGACCGCGATGCCTACTCCTACTTTCAACAGGCGCTGGGCGCCCAGTTCCCGCGCGGGCTACCGGATTACCCGGCCCTCAGCATCCGCCAGAAACTTCTGAAAGCCCCGTCGGTACGCGCGGTGATCTGGTTCGACGCCGACTGGACACCACACGTCGAGGTGCTGGCCGCGTGGGTGCCGATCATCAACTTCGCGCGCCGAACACAGCGGACCATGCGCCGTTCCCTCGGAGAGGTCTTTCATCGGGCGGGGCTGCCGAGACGTCTCACGCCCACCACCCCGCGCCCATCAGCCGTGCCCGTCGGAATCGCACTGGTCGTCGCGATGTGGGTTTTGCCGTTCGTTCTGTTCGCTGCCGCCGTCCGGGTTGCCGAGCGGCTGATGGCCGGCGCTGTCGACGAATCCTCGGGGCTGGGAGATCTGTCGTCGAGCATATCCGCAATGTTCTACGTGGTTGTTCTGGCTTCCCTCCTGCCCTGGTTCCTGATCCTGATCCTGTGGATGTGGCGGGTGTGGCGCGGTGGCCCGCTGGCGATCGGCATCGCTCGGATCTGGGGTGTGTGGGTGGCCGTCCTGCTGGCTACTCTCATGTTCTGGCCGATGCCCAGCAACGATGATTCCTCGAGCCGAACGGAGAACTCCTACTCCGAGGAAACGAGTTCACCACCGACCATTTGGGATGATTCGGAGGAATTCCCCGGCTCCTGGACCCTCGACGGTTTCGACGACTCCGGAAACAGCGGTAACAACGGTTACAGTGGAGTCCCCGACGACACCGGCACCTCCGACCAGAACGGCTTCCTCTTCGAGGACGAAGAATCCACAACCACCTCGGCCGGAGGGGCGAACGAGTTCCTGCCGCTGATCCCACTCGGGTTGATCCTGTGCGCCTTCCCACTCGGCGCGACCTGGTTGCTCACTCGCCGGGAGGTTCGCGAGTGGGTGGACTCCCGGCTGTGACCAGGTTGAGCTCGATCTCGAGTATTCGTGATTGTGCTGATGGCTCCGTGCTGCACGCCTGCCTTCCCGTATCAGTCGCACAGGGCGTGGGTGAGCCGGCTGCGACTATCGATATCGCCGGGTGTCCCGGTGTAGGAGAGGGTGACCGCCCGCCCGGACGACGTGGCGCCGCTGATCGCGGAGAAGCCGAAGATCCCACCGTTGTGCCCGATGAATTGTGTCCCGCACGGTAGTTCGGTGTATCCGAGGCCGAGACCGTAGAACATGCCGTCACCGTTGCCCATATCCACACCGTCCAGCATCTGCTGCAATTGGGGTTGCGGCACAACCCGCCCGGCCGACAGGGCGGTGTAGAAGCGGTTCAGATCGGCGCCGGTGCTGACGAGCGCGCCCGCACTCCACGGTAGCGACGGTTCGATGTGAGTGACATCTGTGAGCACGCCGTCGATCGTCCGGTATCCGATGGGATGTTGGTCGCGCAGATCGGTGTCACCGGCAGCCGGCAGATAGGTGCCGGACAGGTTCAGCGGCGCGGTGATGCGGTCGCGAAGCTCATCGCTGTAGCGGTGGCCCGTCACCACTTCGATCAGCCGTCCGGCGACGAGGTAATTGGTGTTGGTGTATTGGAACCGTGCACCTGGGGCGAACTGCGCGGGATTGCGCAACGCCAGCGCAATCACCTGATCCGGGGCGAAAGTGCGGCCATCGTGCGCGGCGCTGTATTCGCTCTCGCCAGGAGAACCGGTCAGTTCGGGCAGTCCGCTTCGGTGGCCCAGGATCTGCCGGACGGTGACGGCCTGCCCGTCCACGCCGGTGCCGGTGAACAGGTCGGGCAGGTAGGTGCCGATCGGGCGGTCGAGATCGACTTTGTGTTCCGCTGCCAGTTGCAACACGATTGCGGCGGTGAAGGTTTTGGTGACGCTGCCGACGCGGACGTGCTGCGGACGGTCGGCGGGGATCGGTGACCGGGCGCTGATATCGGCGACTCCTGAGGTCAATACGGTTTCCGAGTCCCCTTCGGTGAGTGTGGCAATTGCACCGACAGCACCCGAACCGACCGCTGAATCCAGGTCTGCTTGCACATTGTTCACACGATCGGCGGACACGACGGGTGCAGTGGATTCCCCGGCTGTGCTGCAGGCGGTGAGCAACACCGCGGCGGTACAGATCGAGAAGGCGGCAGCCTGTATACGCATGAAGCGACGGTAGGAAACTGTCACCGCTGTGCGCACCGGACTGCAGTACGACATCGGTGTGGCACCGGAGTACGACGGGAGAGGTATGTCCGATTATCCGGTTCAGGAGCTGGGCGGGGTGCCGCCGTCCGCTTCCAGCCTTGCCCGGACCTCCGCGATATGTTCGGCCAGTTCGTCTTCGCCGATGACCTTCCGGGCGATCAACGAATGCGCCAGCGCGACAAGCTGATTCTCTGGAAAGGGTAGCGCCGGGTATACCTCCCCGGTGAGACGATCCTCCTCGTCACGCCGGGCGAGCAGCGGCAGTGTGGTTCCTTCCCGATCGAGCGCGTCGCATACGCCGTCCAGGCTCGATTTCCAAGGCGGAGAGGGGTTCTCGACACCGTACTTATCGGCCATCCGGGACCACACCTGCCCCCGGGCGATCATTTCCTCCAGCAGCCGAACCCTGATCCGGGTGACATCCTGGTCCACTGGCATCTGTTGTCCTTCCGGTCGGTCAGTGGTTCTGCGCCGGGTGGATCGCGGCATGTACCGGGCGATCCACATCCGCGGTTCTTCCGGGCTTGGGCAGGGCGACCCCGATCAGGCAGTCACGCGTCACGATCTGCGTGAGCTGCTCCTCGTTCCATCCGTGCGTACCGTCCGGGCGCACCGGTAACACCATGAACCGGTGCTTGGAATTGGAGTCTTCGACCCGGATCCGGACGTCCTCGGTGAGGTAGAGGCCGAACTCGGCGAGAACCTGACGCGGCCAGCGGACGAGCCGGCGGCGGTAGTTCGGCGTCCGATACCACTCGGGTGAATTTCCGAGCAGCGGGCGGGGATAGCAGGAGCACAGGCTGCAACAGATCACGTGATGCAGCGTCGGGGTGTCTTCGAGGATGTGGAGCGCCGTGAAATCGCTGGGGGTCCCGAACCCGGTCGGCTTCAACCAGTCGATACCGACTTCGTGGCAGGCGGTGACGGCGTCTTCCAGCGCCAGCTGCTTGAAATCGGGGTCCGACCACGCCTTGGCGACGAACCGGGCGCCCGGCGCCGGGCCCAGTTGCTCGAAATACTCCGTGTACCGGCGGTGATCCTCGGCGGTGAACAATCCCTTCTCGATCGCCAGCTCGCGTAACGCGATTTCGAGCACCTCGAAATCGGTGACCTCCTCGACCATCGGTGCCGCATGCCGAGGAGCCGCGTCGTTTTCGCCTTCGTTCGGTATCCCGCCCATCGTGTTCCTTTCCTCGAGGCGCCACGGGATCTACGAGATCGGCCGAAGCCAGGGTTCCGATATTTCCGCTTGCAAAGTGTCGCCGGCGCACCCTCGATACGGGTCCCACAGCTCTGTCATATCGAAGCGGACGATGTAGAACCACTCGGGCCGACGGTCCTCGCGGTCGAACGCCTCGTCCTCCGGTATCGGGCTTTCGTAGGACACCTTGACGACGGTGCCCTGTTTTCCGCGCAGATACTCCTGGGTGCGGGTGTAGAAGATCGTCGGAAGATCCCGCACCGAAACCCGGTCACCGACCGCGAATCGGGGAGTGCCGGCTTTCCCGGCGAAGCATTGGGGGTCGCCCAGACCGACCGCGTCCCGGTGATGACTATTGCGGGCCACGTCGGCACCGTCCCCGACGCTACGGGGCGCGGCTTCCAACGGGCCTGGCCGGCCTGCGTACCGCTCACGGACCTCCTCTGTGCGTTCGAGCAGTTCACGCAGCGTGATATGCCGTTTGTCGATGAGACAGCGGGCAATGGCGAGCACCCAGCGGCCGTAATACGGAAACCCGAGATACTGCGTCCGCCCGATATCGACGTTCCCGATCCGCCGGCGTTCCTCGGACGTCCAGATACCCCGCCAGCCGAGCACTTCGCAGGTGACGAACGTATTGAGCTCCCAGACCTCCTCCTCTTTGTCCTCGAAAACAGCCGGTGCATCGGGTTCGCCGCCCACGTCGTGCGGGGTTTTCATGAATGCGCGGAAGAGTTCGTGATCTATCTGATCGGGGTAGGGCCAATCGCGGATCTGATGGAGCGCTACGCGCAACTGGCTGACGTAGTCGTCCATAACCGAATTTGCCATGTCAACCATCTCCCTGAAATGGGTAGGCCGCCCACCAACCTTAATGGGAGCAGGCCGGGTTTCCCGGTTTCGAAATCATCAAGTCTGTGACTCGGTACCGACCCAACTAGGCTGCCCGAGGTGCGCATCGCGGCCTCCGTCGAACTGACGGAGTTCGGTTCTCCATAGCGTGCCTACGCCCAGGGCAGGAAAACCACGGCCTGTTTCGAGACCATCAGTGACTCGCGCCGGCCCGATCGGCCTCTGTTCGGTGGGGAGGGGTAGTTCCCTGCGCAGGCGGAGAGGGGCGCGTTGCCTCCCAGGCTGCCTCGATCATGCGGAATATTTCGTCCAGGGCAGCGTCGGGGTCGGGGGCTTCGCGCGCAAGTGAGTAGGCGTCGATCACGAATCTGGCGATTGTCCGGGCGGCCGTGGGGGTTTGGGCCAGGCCGGGGTCGGCGGCGATGGCGGCGGCCAGCGATTCCGCATGGCGTAGCCGCATGGAGTCCTCGTATTTCCGGAGGGCCGGTGAGTCGTCGATCATGCGCCAGAGGGGGGCGGCGCCATCGGCTGTGCAATGCCGTACCAGGGCGTGGATTTCGGTGCGTAACGCCGGGATGAGTGGGGCGTGGGGGGCGCGGGTGGTGACCGCTCGGGTGAGGCGTTGTTCGAAGTCCCGGTCCTGGTCGAACACCAGGGCTTCTTTCGAGGCGAAGTGGGAGAAGAGTGTGGTGACGGCGACGTCGGCCTCGGCGGCGATATCGCGGATGCCCACCTCGTCGTACCCGCGTTCCAGGAAGAGCCGCAGGGCGGTATCGGCGATTTTCTGGCGGGTCGCGGCCTTCTTGCGTTCGCGACGTCCGGGCGGCTCGGTCATCCGCTAACACTATCAAGGCCAAAAGTGCAACAGTTTCAAAACACTAACCGTTAGTGTTAGTGTCGGCGATATGAAGAAGGTGAGCTTCGCCGAATTCGGCGGCCCGGATGTCCTGCAACTCGTCGATGCCGAGGAACCTCACGCGGGCCCCGGCCGGATCCGCATCGCCGTGCGGGCAGCGGGCGTGAATCCCATCGACTGGCGGATACGGGAAGGCCAGTTCCGGCAGACCCGTCCGGCTCAGCTGCCGGCGGGGGCCGGGTTGGACGCCGCTGGGGTCGTGGACGAGGTCGGGCCCGGTGTCGAAGGGGTCGAAGTCGGCGACCATGTGTTCGGCGAAGGCGTCGACACGTATGCCGAATTCGCCGTGCTGTCGGCGTGGGCCCGGATGCCCGAGGGGCTGTCCTTCGAAGAGGCGGCCGGCTACCCCTCGGTTGTGGAGACCGCACTGCGTATTCTTCGGGAGTCCGGTGTGCAGCCGGGGCAGACGCTGCTGGTCAGCGGCGCATCCGGGGGAGTCGGGTCGGCGGTCCTGCAGATCGCCCGCGACCGCGGCATCAGGGTGATCGGCACAGCCGGGGCCGCGAACCAGGATTACCTGCGCAGCCTGGGTGCCGTCGCCACCACGTACGACACGGGCTGGGTCGGACGAGTGCGACAGCACGGCCCCGTGGACGCCGCTCTCGATCTGGCCGGCTCGGGTGTGCTCCCCGATCTCGTCGAGCTGACCGGGGATCCGCAGAAGGTGATCTCCATCGCCGAATTCGGTGCCGCGGACTTCGGTGTGCGATTCTCCGGTGTGGCCGGGAATCTGTTCGATGCGCTGGCCGAGGCCGCGAGCCTGATCTCCCGGGGAAAGCTGCACATTCCGATCGCGAAGTCCTATTCGCTCGCCGACGCTGCATCCGCCCATATCGACAGCCGAGCCGGTCATACGCGTGGGCGTCGGGTCGTAGTCATCTGAATGCTTCCCATGCCGGGCGGGGCCACGGCGTGATGTCCATGCTCATCCGGTGGCCCCTGGCAGCAGCGACCGCCTGCGCGATCGCAGCGCACGAGGGAGCCTTGCCGGGAAGTATTCGTTGCGGAAATGGCGACCGCCGATACGCTCGGTCGAATGGACGATTCGGGTCGAGCGGGGCTGGTGCTCCGTCCTTGCCATGGCACACAGGAGTGGCCCGTTCTCGTGCGGATCTGGCGCACCGCGGTAGAGGCGACGCACCACTTCCTGACAGCTGAAGATATCGACTACTACGAGCATCGCGTGGCGAGCGAGTATCTCGGTGCTGTCGACCTGACAGTCGCGGAGTCGGACGAAGTCCCCGTCGGATTCTCCGGAGTCGCGGCAGGGAAACTGGAGATGCTCTTCGTCGACCCGGTGCACCACGGGCACGGCGCGGGCTCTGCCCTGCTCGGCAAAGCGCTGGCCCGGATTCCCGGCCTGCTGGTCGACGTCAACGAACAGAACCCGCAGGCACTCGGTTTCTACCGGCGCCACGGCTTCGTCGTACTCGATCGCTCCGATACCGACGCCGACGGCCGGCCTTTCCCGATACTCCACCTCGGCCGGCGCGGCTGAATCGAATCAGATCGGGCGCCGATCCGGTCCTGAGGTGCCGGGCTCCTCCGAAGTCCCGGTTACGGTTTCGGAGGAGCCCGACGGGTTCAGCGAGCGGGCCGGTCGTCAGGAGCTGGGGACGGGGGTGGCGGCCGAGCTGCCCGCTATCGCCGAAGCCACCAGGTTGCTCTTGGGCAAAGGTGTGCCGAAGGGCAAGGTTTCGATCCATTCGGCCGTTGTGGCGACGGCCGCGTAGTTCGATTGCAGCAGCACCATCAGCGTCGTGTGCAGAACTTCCGCCGAAACCTGCCCCGCCTCGTTGGCGAGGTGGATGGCGCCGGTGGCGTCCGCGAGGATCTCCGCGGTGAAGCCGTAACCCTCCGCTTCCACCGCGGTGCCGAGATCGCAGTTGTTGGTCATGTAACCGACGATCGTGACGGTGTCGATATCGCGGGCGCGCAGCCACTCCACGAGGCCGGTGCCGGCGAAGACGCTGCTGTACTGCTTGTGCAGATGTTTGCTCGCGGCGGCGGTGCGTTCCTCGATGGCGGGGTGCAGCGCCCAGCCCGGGGTGTCCTCCACGAAAGCCGGTGCGCCGCTGGGACTGCGGTGTTGAACGACGACCACCGGAATGTCGTGGGCGCGGGCGGTATCCATCGCGCGGACGATATTGGCGAGTGATTCGGTGCGCGGCGGGAACTGGACCTCCAGGGGTCCCGCGAAGTATTCCTGCTGGACATCGACGACGATGAGGGCGCGGCGGGCGGTCGGCATGGGGAATCTGCTCCTCGGAAAGTCGGGATCGGACGCCGGGAGGGCGTCCACTTCGATTGTTCGCCGCCCGGCAGGACCACCGTGAGTGGCACGAATGCATACTTTCGATGAGATCAGGCCACAATGGGAGCCCGTATGCGAATCGCGATCTTCACCTTCGACGAGATCACCATGTTCCATCTGTCCGTACCGCTGATGGTGTTCGGCGAGGTGAGCCGTCTCGGGCTCGCGACCGATTGGGAGACCCGGCTGTGGTCGTCGGACGGTGGGTCGATCCGGACGGCCGAGGGGTATCCGATCGGTGGTATCTCCGGTCCGGAGATCGTGGAGGACGCCGATATCGTGATCGTTCCGTCCTGGTCGCTACCGATCGCGCCGGCCGGACCCGAACTGCGCGAACAGCTGGCCGCGGCGCACGGGCGCGGTGCGACGATCGCCGGGCTGTGCCTGGGCGCGTTCCCGCTCGCCGACGCGGGCCTGCTCGACGGGCGCGCAGCCGTCACCCACTGGACGGCGATGTCGCTGCTGGCCGAGTGCCGCCCGGGGGTCCAGGTCGACACCTCGGTGCTCTATATCGACCACGGCGATGTCCTCACCTCGGCGGGCACCGCGGCGGCGCTCGATGCCTGCTTGCACCTGGTCCGCACGCATCTCGGCGCCGCAGCCGCGACCCGGGTGGCGCGGTCGTTGGTGGTCGCACCGCACCGAGAGGGCGGGCAGGCGCAGTACATCGAACGCCCCCTCGCGCGACCGGCTACCGGGAGCGCGCTGGGGGAGGTACTGGACTGGGCCCTGGCCAGGCTGGACCAGCCGCTCACCGTCGATATGCTGGCCGGACAGGCGCGGATGAGCCGGCGCAGCTTCGTCCGCCATTTCCAGCAGACCACCGGCACCACACCGGCCCGCTGGATCCTGGAACGCCGGCTCGACGAAGCGCGGGCGCTCCTGGAAACCACCGACTGGGGTATCGAAAACCTGGCAGCGGCCTGCGGGTTCGGCAGTGCGGTCACCTTCCGGCAGAACTTCACCGCCGCATTCGGCACCACGCCCACCGCCTACCGCCGGCGATTCACCACCGAATCGGCCGCTCGGTGAGCGTTGGACCGGGGTCGTCACGGCCCCGGTTGCGCGGCGCGAAGCCACCTCGATCAACGCTCGCGAGCCCGGGACGTAGCATCGGGGGCATGGTCGGTCCTGCGAAGCGCAATGGTCCCCTGAGTGGCGGTATGGGAGCCGGGCTGGCAATCGGGCTGGCGATCGGCGTGGCCGTGGGAACCGCGCTCGGCAACCTCGCCATCGGTGCGGGGATCGGTGTCGCGATCGGGATCTCCTTCGGCCTGGCGATGAAGGGCGACTCCGGCGCCGACGGCGACACCGCGCCGGACCACCGGGACAAACCCGAAGTCGACAGCTGACACTTTCGCTGCGCGCGGTCCGAGCGTCGGCGGAAGCTACCCGGAACTGCCCTCCGGCACTGCCGGCGGCGATGAGCCGAACTGCACGCGCTCCCCTCGGCGCCTCACCTGACTCCACCGCCGGGCATGCGATGCCGGCGGCCCACTCGAGTGGCCGCGTGGGCCAGGGCGGCCGACCACGCGATGATCGATGCGGCCAAGGCGAACGCCGCGGTGAAGGAGGCGCCGACGAGGGGGACGACGAGTAGGGGTCCGAGGACCTGGCCGGTCGCGTAGGCGGCGGTCAGCACGGCGGCGGCGTGGGCGATACCGAGCCGGCGCGCGATATCCAGTGTCAGGACCACGACAGCCATAAAGGTGCCACCGAAGGCCACGGCCGCGACCACGGCGGCGGCGACGCTGTCCGATAGTGCGGCCGCCGCGGTCCCCGCGGCCTGGACGAGCAGCGCCGTCACCAGGGCCGGGCCGGTGCCGATTCGCCCCGCCACGGCATGCCAGGCCACTGTGCTCACCGCCGCAGCGAGTCCGACCAGCATCCAGACCGAAGCGCCCGCCGACGCGCTACCGGCGCCGGACACGGCGGCAACGAGGAAGGTGCCGACGATGATGTAGCCGACGCCCTCGGCGAAATAAGAACCCAGGAGCAGCCGCCACGCTCGCCGTGCCACCGGACCGCCGCTGCCGGTGTCGGCGGTACCGACCGGGCGGGATTCCGGGCGGATATCCAGCAGCAGTGCGGGAAACAACAGGATCGTGGTGAGCACGGCCGACCCGATCCACAGGCCCTGCCAGGACAGGTGTGGTGCCGCGAGCAAGGTGTAGATGCCGGTACCGGCAATACCCGCGCCGACCCCGGCGAACGCCACACCGGGTGAGGCGCCCTCGGCTCGGTGCTGCGCGACGGTCGACGCGCAGGCGATGAAGATCGCCGCGCTGGCAACGCCCGCGAAGAAGCGCAGCCCGATATGCGCCCAGACCGCAGCTGTCGCGGCCATCGCGACCTCGCTCGCGACCAGCAGCAGTGACCAGGTCAGGAACGGTGCGCGGGTCCCGAGCCGGGGCCGGCGGGCCAGAAGCAGAGCGCCCACGAGGTAGCCGGCGTAGTTGCCGGTGGCGATCAGCGCACCGTCCCCGGCGCTGATCCCCGCCGACTCGGTCATGATCGGCAGGAGTGGGGTGAAGACGAACCGGCCCACACCCATCGCGGCGGCCAGCCCCGCCGCCGCGGCCACCCCCACCATCCGGCCCCGCATCGGCGGAGCGGCTATCCGTACATCGCTCACGTCCCACCACGCTACGAGGTCGCGGAAGTACGTGGAAATGCCGGTTGATCATGAGGTATACGCTGAACGTATGGAGTTGCAGGTGCGGCACCTCGCCGCGTTCGTCGCGCTGTGCGAGGAAGGCACCTACACCGGCGCCGCCGCCCGGCTGCATCTCACCCAGCCGTCGCTCACCCGCACCGTGCAAGACCTCGAACGGATCCTCGGCACCACCCTCGTCAACCGCGGTACCCGCCGCCTGGAACTGACCGACGACGGTCGTGAGTTACGCACCCGAGCCGAGCGCATTCTCACCGACCTCACCGAACTCGAGGCCGATATGCGCGGCCGCGCCGAAATACGCCTCGGCTTCGCCTGGCTACTGCCCTCCGAATGGTTCGGCCGGGTGCGCGCCGCCTGGGAAGAACTCGGCGGTCGCCTCGCCATCCACCGCACCGACGACCCCGTCGGGGACCTCGCCCGCGGTCACCTCGATATCGCGCTCGTCCGCAACACCCGCAACGGCAGCGACACCATCACCTGGCAGCGCATCGGCACCGAACGCCGCGTCCTGGCAGTCGCCGCGGATTCGCCGCTCGCCGCCCGCCCCGGCCTCCGCTGGTCCGAGCTCGCGGCCCAGCCTCTGATCGTCAACCCGCGGTCCGGGACCACCACACCAGACAGCTGGGCCGAGCCGCACCCCGGGCGGGAAATCGTCACCTGCCGGAATTTCGACGAATGGCTGGAACTCGTCAGCGCGGGACGCGGTATCGGTGCGGTGCCTGCCATCGCCGTGCACCGCGCACCCCACCCGGGCGTGGTCTACCGGGAGCTGCCGGATATCCCCGATTCCCCGGTGTATCTCGGTTGGCGTCGCACGCCGGCGCAGTCCCGCTCCACCCGCCGCTTTCTCGACACCGCCCTGCGCCCGGAGGCAACGGGCCTTCTGTAACCCGGGGACCCCTGCGTCCTGGTCGCGGGCATCGCACGCGGTCGAGTCGCGGATCGATGCGCGTGCGAGGATGGGGGTACACAACGGAGGGAATCGACCGTGGTCATGGGCATGGTGCTGGGCGACAACTGTCCCCGCGCTTCGATACGGGGTGCGCTCTGCCCGGTCCGTACAGCCGCCGCCGGATAGTTCCTGCCGTATTCCTGCATCGAAGCGATGCCGACCCGAGGCACCTTCGTTTCCCCAGGAGTACGACATGATCACCATCGGCTGGACAGAAAACGAGTCGATGTTCTCGGCACGCTGGCATTCCGAGAACGCGTCCCCGGCACCCGCCCGATTCATCGTCATCGATGACAGCACCACGGCGAACGCCGCGCATCGCCTCGCCAAGGCCGGAACAGGGCTGTTGTGGCGGGGTGATTTCCACAATGCCCGCCAGCTCATCCGGGCTCTGGAACGTCGCCGGCAACGGAGTCCGCGCGCCGCGGTGACCGGAAGTGATCCGGCCTCGCTCTTCGAGCGCCAACGCGTCGAACGAGCGGCGCGCGCCGAACTGCTCGGCAGAGTGCTGGTGGTACTGGAACCCGGATATGAGCTCGGGCTGCGCCGGGCGCCGGATGTGCGGGCGGCCTGCGAGCACGCCTATGGCACCGCCCCGGACGGCCCGGCCGCCGGTGGCACCGAACGGATCTGCGTATCGCTACCGGAACTACTCGGTGTGCTCAGCGCCCACCAATGGCATCTACGGGGCGTGCACATACCCGCGCTGGGCGCACGTATCCACCCGGACTACGGCGTCTTCTCGCCGGTCCGCGGTGAATACATCGACCTCGTCGCCCGCGCACCGCTACCGCCGGGTGCCGAACCGCCACGGGTATTCGATCTCGGCACCGGCACCGGCGTGCTCGCCGCCGTCCTCGCCCGCCGCGGTGCCCGGGTGGTGGCCACCGATATCAACCCGCGTGCAGTGCACTGTGCCCGCGCGAACCTGCACCGCCTCGGTATCGCAGACCGGGCGCGGGTCGTCGAGGCCGACCTGTGGCCCACCGGCCGCGCCGACCTGGTCGTATGTAACCCGCCGTGGCTCCCCGCCCGGCCGACCTCCACCCTCGAACTCGGCATCTACGACCAGGACTCCGCGATGCTGCGCCGCTTCCTGCGCGAACTCACCGATCACCTCACGCCCGGCGGTGAGGGCTGGCTCATCCTGTCCGATCTCGCCGAACGCCTCGGCCTGCGCGCCCGCGACGAACTCCGCACCCATATCGCCGAGGCCGGCCTCCGCGTCGCCGGCCGCTACGACACCTCGCCACAACATCCGAAGGCGACCGACGCCGCCGACCCACTCCACGAGGCACGGCGCCAGGAAATCACCTCCCTGTGGCGTTTGGTGCCGGGCTGAGCCCTGGATCGCTGCCTCGGCACGGAAAACCCGTGCGCCCTACATAACCGGCCGTCCGTGTCGATCGGCCCGGAACCAGGTAACAGCGGCCGGTCGGTGACGAAGCGGCGATCCACCGCACCGGCAGGTACGAGGCGACGCTCCCCGCGGATCCTGCGCAACCGTGGCGTTCGAGTCGGTTGCTGTGGCGTTTCGGTCGCGTGCCCGGCGCTGACCGCTTGTTGCATCGAGCATGACAACGAGCACTTTGCCGCCCGGCGCGCCGACAGCGGAATCGACCCGGCGGGCGTGGCCCGCCCTGTTCATCATGTTCCTCGGCAGCTTCTCCCTGGTGACCGCCGAATTTCTGCCGCCCGGCGTATTGACCACGCTCGCCGACGATTTGAACGTTGCCGAGGGAATCGTCGGACTCTCGGTGAGCGCGACCGCGCTGACCGCCCTCATGGCGGCACTCGGGCTGAGTTCGTTGTTCCCCCGGGTCGACCGGCGCGCGCTGCTGGTGGCGCTCACCGTCGCCGCCGCGGTCTCCAACATCGTGGTCGCCGCGGCGCCGAATATCGTCCTGTTGCTGATCGCCCGGCTCCTCCTCGGCGTTGCCGTCGGCGGCTACTGGTCGATGGCATTGGTGATCGCGTCGCAACTGGTGCCGGCGGACCGGCTCGGCAAGGCAATGATGATCGTGAACGCCGGAACCACGGTCGCGACGGTGGCCGGAGTACCGCTCGGGGTGCTGCTCGGCACCGTCGCCGGGTGGCGGGTCGTTTTCGTGGTCGCGGCGGGACTGACCGTGCTCACCGCGGTCGCGGTGCATCTGGTTCTGCCGCGTATCGCCCCGACACCGGGAATCGGCCTGTCCGCGATGGGCAGCGCACTGCGCGCACCGGGAGTGGTTCTGGGCCTGGTCAGCGTCGTCGCCGTGATCGGTGGGCACTTCGCCGGATACACCTATGTGCGGCCGGCGCTGGCCGAACTGCTGGGTGCCGGGCCGGCCGTGATCCCGGTACTGCTCGCACTGTTCGGAATCGGTGGTCTGATCGGCAATTTCGTACTCGGCGCGCTGGCCGATCGGCAGCTGAGCGTGCTGCTGCCGGCGGTCCCGGCCGTTATCGGGCTGTCCCTGATCGCGATCATCGCCTCCGGTGCTTTTCCGCCCCTCGGTTACCTGGCGATCATGCTGTGGGGCGCGGCGTTCGGCGGCATCCTGAACCTCGTGCAGGTGTGGATCTCACGGATGCTGCCCGACCGGATGGAAGCCGGAAGTGGGCTGGTGGTCGGCGGTTTCCAGCTCGCGATCATCCTCGGCTCCGCGGTCGGCGGGCGTGGCGTGGACGGTCTCGGCCTCGCCGCGACCTACGGTCTGGCCGCCGCGGCGGCGGTGATCGGCGGCATCCTGATCCGGATCTCGCTCAGCCGGGCGCCGCGCTAGCCGGCTCCACGGCCGGTACCCGGGCCGCCCGCCGCCACTCCGACGGCGTGCGGCCCGTATGCCGGCGAAACGCCCGCCCGAACGCGGTCTCCGACCGGTAACCGAGTTGCCTGGCCAGGGCACTCACCGAAATCTCCTGCTCGGCCAGGAAGCGTTGCGCCCGCTCGATCCGCAGGTTCGTCAGATAACGCCCCGGTGTGCGGCCCGTCGCCGCCTGGAACCGGGCCGCGAACCCGGATCTCGACGCCAACGCGACACGTGCGAGCGCTTCGACCGTCCAATCCTGCCCGGGGTCGGCGTGCATGGCCGCCACCGCCCGCGCGATTCCCGGCTCGTTCACACGCAGCAGCCACCGCTTCGGGGCGCAGCCGCGGGCATGCCAGGTTTCGATCGCCATCGACGCGATCAACGTGGAAACCCGGTCGCCCTGCACACCGTGCGGGTCGGGGCATTCCTCGACAAGATGCTGCAGCATCGTCGCGGCCAGCGGCGCATGGCGGGGGAACTCGGTCAGCAGAACCCGCGGCGGCAGTGCGTCCATGGCACCGCCCGCGGTGACCGGCGCGAGCTCGATTCGCAGCACCCGTGCTTGCGCGAGGGCGTTGAGAGCGAAACGGCCGGTCCGCGGGACGAACAGAAAATCCCCGGGCGCGAGGTCCTCCGCCTCGTCCAGGCCTTCGACCCGGACCAGCCCGTCGGTGACGAGGAGCGCACTCGGCTCGCCCGTCAGGAACTGCCATCCGCCCGGCTCCAGCACGAACACCTCGCGGCGGACGAACCGCCACCGCAGATCGGCCAGAACCTCATCGAGACCACCGGGGCCCGGAGCGACCAGTGTCACTGTGCACATCCTTCTCGTGCCGATCTTGCCGACTCCACGGTAGCCGGACTGCGGCGCGCTGCCGGCAAAAGGTCAGTGGCCCGATGGGAAATGCGACCGGCGGCCGGGCCCGGCCACTCGCCGTCGGCGGCGAGAGTGGACGGGCTGCCGCAGCGGACGGTCAGTGATTCGCGGGCCGGGAGCGACCGAGGAAGGCCGCGAGTCGTTCGGTGGGACCGGCCTCGGCGGGTGGGTCGAGGCGCGGGCCGAACGGTGCGCCGGGGCCGCGGGAGGCGTCGCTGAGGGCGCGGTCGGCGACGGCCTGGGCTTTGGCGACGAGCGCGGGGTCGGCTTCGGGATCCTGGCCGGTGGCCACGGCGAGATCCCAGCCGTGGGCGACGGTTTCCATCAGGTATCCGCCGAGTGCGAGACCGCCGGGTGCTTCGCCCCAAGGGGCGGTGACCGTGCGGGTGAGGAGGGAATCGTCGGCCCATTCGTCGAGAGCGGCGGTTGCCCGTTTCAGGTAGTCCTCGCCGGGGTGGTTCTCGTCGATATCGGCGCGGGCGGGCAGCGGCCGGGGGTCCCCGCCGGTGGCGGTGGCCGTGATCTTGGCCGGATGGCAGGACAGATGTTCCAGCAGGGCACGGACATCGAAATCGGTGCAGGGGGTGGAGGCGGCCCATTGCTCGGGCCGGACAGCGTTCATGAGTCCGGCGACCCACTGATGGGCGGCGGCGAGATCTGCTCGGAAATCGGGAATCTGTGTCATGACACCAGCCTGCGACCCCTGCGGTGACATCTCATGTCACCTTTTCGTGGAATCCTGAACAGATGCGTGCGGACCGGCTCCTTCAGATCGTCCACTTGCTGCGCCGGCACGGGCGGATGAGCTCCGCGGAGCTGGCCCGCCGGCTGGAAGTCACCAAACGGACCGTGCTGCGCGATATGGACGCGCTGTCGACCGCCGGTATCCCGGTCTATGCCGAGCACGGCCGCGGCGGTGGATTCGCCCTGGTGCCCGGTTACGAACCGGATGTCGAACAGCTCACCAGCGAGGAAGCGCGGGCATTGTTCGTAGCCGGTGGGCGAGGCACGGCGGAGGCACTCGGCCTCGGCGGCTCGTTCAATACTGCGCTACGCAAACTCGCCTCCGCGCTGCCCGAACACGAGCACCGGCTGGTCGACCACGTCCGGGACCGGATCGTCCTCGACGCCGGCGGCTGGCACCGCGATCCCGATACCCTCGACGCGCTGGCCGAGGTCCAAGCGGCAGTACTGGACGACGAACGGATCCGCATCCGCTATCAGTCCAGGGCGGCCGCCGCTCCGGGGGAGCGGACCGTCGACCCGTGGGGGCTGCTCCAGGTCGGCACCACGTGGTACCTCATCGCCACCCACCGCGACCGCCCGCGCAGCTACCGGATCTCCCGGATCAGCGCGGTCCGCCGGCTCGGCACACCCGCGAAACGGCCGCCGGATCTGGATCTGCGCAGCGTATGGGAGCAGATGCGGGACGACTTCCGCAGTGTGCCCGGCACCGAGATCACGCTGCGGATCCACCGGCCGCGGTTGCCGATGGTGCTGCGATCGCTATCGGTCACCATGCTCGCCGATCCGCAACCCGCCGCCGGCGATCCGGAAGTGTTCAGCATGCAGGTGCGCAGTCTGCGGGCCGCAGCCGCCATGCTGGTGGGTTTCGGGCCCGAGGTCGAAGTGATCGCCCCGGATGCGCTGCGCGGGGAAATCGTCGCGATCGCAGAAAGTTCCCGAGAACACCACCGCAGAGGACAGCCGACCGCGGGGCCGCAAGCGCCGGCGCATGTTCGAACTCCGAATATGCTGTAGGACAGCGTAGTCGCGTGAACTCGACGCCCGGGTAACTACTCGCCGATCAGCCAGGTGTTCGCACCGGCAGCCTGCGCCGCGGTCGCGTTCGGCTCCGGAGACCGCCGCGACACTCACGTCGGTGGTGCCGCCGCCTCGAGGCCGGCGAGATCGCCCGACATGACGGTGCGGATATGTTCGGTGAGGTGGTCGAGCGGCCAATCCCACCAGGCAACCGCCAGCAGCCGGGCGATATCGGTGTCGCCGAAGCGTTTCCGGATCAGCCGGGCCGGATTACCTCCGGCAATGCCGTAGTCGGGGACGTCGCCGGTGACCACCGACCCGGTGCTGATGATCGCGCCGTTGCCGATCCGCACACCGGGCATCACCGTCGCGCCGTTACCGAACCAGACGTCGTGGCCGACCACGGTGTCCCCGCGGCCCGGCAGATCGGTGATCAGATCGAAATGCTGCGACCACGAGCCGCCCATGGTGGGGAACGGGAACGTCGACGGGCCATCCATGCGGTGGTTGGCGCCGTTCATGATGAACCGGACCCCGGTGCCCAGGGCGCAGAATTTTCCGATGATCAGTTTCTCCGGTCCGTAGTGGTAGAGGACGTTACGGGTTTCGAAGGCGGTGGGGTCGTCGGGATCGTCGTAGTAGGAGAACTCGCCGACCTCGATCAGCGGCGAGGTGACCAGTGGTTTCAGCAGCACCACGCGCGGTTGGCCGGGCATGGGGTGCAGCACGGTGGGGTCGGCGGGAACAGGGGCGGGCTGGTCGGGCAATGCGGAAACTCCTTCGGGAAAGCCTGGCGTGGATCGAGTTGTCCGCTGTGGATCAGCAGACACCGGCGGGTGCGGGGGCCTGCAAAGTCAGGTGGGCACCGTGCCACCGGCTGCGCAGCCGCCGGTCGTGGCTGACGATCACGAGCGCACCCGGGTAGTGGGTCAGGGCGGTCTCCAGATCTTCGACCAGGCCGGGGGAGAGGTGGTTGGTGGGTTCGTCGAGCAGCAGCGCCGCCGCGGGCTCGGTGACCAGCCGGGCCAGCGCCAGCCGTTGCCGCTGGCCGGTGGACAGCTCACCGACTCGGGTCGTGAGCTGGGCGCGGGTGAACAGGCCCAGCGCGAGTAGTTGCTCGGCATGCTCGTCGGCAACGCCTGGGCGGTCGTGCGCGAAGGCGGCCAGGAGGGTGCGGCCGGGATCGCCGGTGCGGGGTTCCTGTGCGAGATAACCGATTCGGCCGCGACGGGTGACCGCTCCGCTGTCCGGTTCGAGTTCACCGGCCAGCACACGGAGCAGCGTGGTCTTACCGGCGCCGTTCGGCCCGGTGATCAGCACACGCTCACCCGCCGCGACCGCGAAACTCGTGGGCGTCAGCTTGTTCGCGACGCTGATATCGGTGGCATCGAGCACCGCGCTGCATGCCCCGGCGGGGAAGATACTCGGCGTCCTATCGGGCGCGTCGGCGTGTGCATTGTTGCCTGCGTTCTGTGTTCTGCCGGGCCCGAAGCCCTCCGGATAACCGGGCCCGGCGCACTTCTCGTGTCCGCCGCCATGCGCCTTGCCGGCCGAGTCGCCGTGCCTGGTCTCGTGGACGTCGCCTCGCGGCTCGAACGCGTCACCCTGCGTTCTGCCGGGCACGTCGATCCGAGCCGGCTCGAGCCCGGTGTCCGATGAGCCGTCGAGGGCACTGCGGTCCGCCTTCTCGGGTGGCATGCCCGGCGCGGTGGCCTGTTCCCGAGCTGTCCGAGGGATCGCGCTGAACCGCAACGGATCCGGAGGTGGCGGCACGGGATCGTCCAGGAGGCGGCGCAGCCGTTCCTCGGCATTGCGGACCCGGCCGGCCAGCGACTGCTGAACCCGCCCGCCTGCCCGGTCGTAGGCCATCTTGTTGTTGTCCTTCATCGCCCGGCCCGGGGCCACGCGGCGCGCCGTGGTCGCGATGGTTTCGCGTAGCCGCTCGGTATCGGACTGCCATTGCGTATACGCCTGAACCCAGCGCTGCCGCGCCGCGGCCTTCTCGGTCAGGAAGCCTTGGTAGCCGTTGCCGTAGCGGATCACGCACCGGCGGTCCGCGTCGACCTCCAGCAAGGTGGTGGTGACCCGCTCCAGGAAGACTCGGTCGTGGGAGACCGCCACCGTTGTTCCCCGCCGAGTCCGCAGATGCTCCTCCAGCCAGGTCAGGGCATTGTCGTCGAGGTGATTTGTCGGCTCATCCAGCAGCAGTACCTCGGGTGCGGCCGCGAGCAGGGCGGCCAGCCGCAGGCGGACCTGTTCGCCGCCGGACAGCCCGGCGACGGTGCGTTCCCGGGAAACCAGACCCAAGCCGAGCCCGTGCAGGGCCCGCTCCACCCGGGCGTCGGGGGCGGGGCCGCCCCGCCGGTCGGAAAGGGTGGGGCCGGAGGCACTGCCATGAATACGGCGCTGAAGAGGCACCTACTAGGGTGGT
>NZ_JARWNW010000137.1 GCF_029868325.1 Nocardia carnea | reverse complement strand
CGGCCCGGGTTTCGGGCGGGGGGGGGCGCCCCTTGTTTTTTGTTTTTTTTTTTCCCCCCTAAAAACCCCCCTTCCCCGGGCGCCTATAAAACCCCCCCCCGGGGGGCGCCCACCCCGGGGGGGGTTCGCGGCAGTGCGGCGGTCTGCGGGCCGCCGCGTGTGGTTTCCGGTGGCTACCGGCCGAGCCGGCCGCGACCGAGCCGCAGCAGCAACATCGCCAGCGTATGACCCTCCTGGCCCAGCTCGCTGAAGCGTTCCAGCACTTTCATCTCCCGGCTGTGCACCAGCCGGGTGCCGCCGGAGGCCATCCGGGTGCGGCCGATAACGCGGGAGATCTCGGTCCGGCGTTTGATCGCCGCCAGGATCTCCGCGTCGAGCTGGTCGATTTCCTTACGAAGCTTCTCGATCTCGGCTTCGGTCCGAGGGAGCTCCGATTCCGTGCCGGTCGTCGAATCCGACCCGGTCGCCGTGGCGGGTGTGCTCATCATTCATCTCCTCGTGTCAGAACCTGGATCGCCGTCGCACCGCTTCGCGTTACCGGTCCAGAGTTCCTTCACCGTGAAACAGACCCGATGGGTCTGGTAGTCCCGTTACCCCCTACCTGCCCCTCCCGGCCTCAGGTGCCCGGGCTGTGGTCCCGCTGTGCACCCAGCCGGAGCGGTTGTTTCACAAAAGGGCAAACCATGCTGCCAGTTTGCCACGCCCCGGAAAGTCTGCAAAGTGACGGATACCCCCTGCCTGCGTAAGCCCCGGCGGCGCCGAGTCCAGCGAGGCCCTCAGAGGGCCAAAACCCAGCGCGCGCCAGCGCGCAAATAAACACAGCGGTAGCGTGAACGGACGATGGACACCACGGCTGAAACTCGTTCGGATTCGCATTCCCGCCCTCAGCGCTCGGCCGCCGGCCGCTCGGGTTCCGGCGCCGGCGAGCACGGTCCGGACGCGCCGACGCTACCCGGGTTGGAAACGGCGGGCGTCCCGCCCCGCCCGCCCCTGCCACCGACCCCCACCCCCGGCCCCCCCCACACCCCCCCACAGCCGCGAACCGCCCCGGGTGTCGACGCCCCGGGGCGGTCGTATATCGCGCCTCAGGTCATCGCGATGTACTTCGTGGACAAATACTCCTCGATACCCTCGGTGCCGCCCTCCCGGCCGAATCCGGAGGCCTTCACACCACCGAAGGGTGCGGCGGGATCCGAGATGACACCGCGGTTCACCCCCACCATGCCGCTCTCCAGACCTTCCGCGACCCGTAGCGCCCGGTCGAGATCCCGTGTGTAGATGTAGCTGACCAACCCGAATTCGGTGTCGTTGGCGGCGGCCAGCCCCTCCTCTTCGGTATCGAAGGCGACGATCGGGGCGACCGGGCCGAATACCTCCTCGCGCAGGATCCGCGCGCCATCGGGGATATCGGTCAGGATGGTCGCCGGGTAGAACCAGCCCGGACCGCCGGGGGCCTTACCGCCCAGGCGCACGGTCGCACCGGCGGATACCGCGTCGTCGACCAGCTCGGACACCGTGGTGAGCTGTTCGGAGTTGATGAGCGGGCCCAGTGTGGTGTCCGGGTCGGTACCGGGGCCCATTTTGACCTGCTCGTTCATGGCTGCCGCCAACTTGTCGGTGAACTCGGCCAGCACCCCGCGCTGCACGTGGAACCGGTTCGCCGCCGTACACGCTTCCCCGCCGTTGCGCAGTTTCGCCAGCATGGCGCCCTGGACAGCGGCGTCGATATCGGCATCGTCGAACACCACGAACGGCGCGTTGCCGCCGAGCTCCATCGAGGTGCGCAGCAGACCGTGCGCGGATTTCTCGACCAGCGACCGGCCGACCTCGGTGGAGCCGGTGAAGGTGAGTTTGCGCAGCCGGGGGTCGTCGAGCAGCGGCTGGGTCACGGCACCCGAGCGGCGGGAGGTGATCACCGACAGCACGCCCTCGGGCAGTCCCGCCTCGGCGCAGAGTTGCGCCAGCAACAGCATGGTGAGCGGGGTGGCCGACGCCGGTTTCACGATCATGGTGCAGCCTGCGGCGAGGGCCGGGCCGATCTTGCGCGTGCCCATGGCGAGCGGGAAATTCCACGGTGTGATGGCCAGGCACGGTCCTACCGGCTGCTTGTGCACGAGGATCCGGCCGGTACCCGACGGGGCATGCAGATAGCGGCCGCTGATCCGCGCCGCCTCCTCACTGAACCAGCGGAAGAACTCGGCGCCGTAACGCACCTCGTTACGACTCTCCGGCAGAGCCTTGCCCATCTCCAGAGTCATCAGCAACGCGAAGTCCTCCGCCCGCGCGGTGATCCGCTCGAACACCGCCCGCAGGATTTCGCCTCGCTCCCGCGCGGGAGTCGCCGCCCAATCCGCCTGAGCCGCCACAGCGGCATCCAGCGCCCGCACGGCGTCCTCGGGGGTGGCGTCCGCGACCTCGGCGATCACTTCCCCGTTCGCCGGGTTGTGCACGCCGAACGTGCCGCCACCGGTGGCATCGACGGGGCCGCCGATCCACAGCTGCTTCGGTACAGAATCGAGTACATCGGTTTCTGAAGCCATACGCCTAAGCCTAGGCCGCGAACCCCCCGATATCCCTGGCTCGCGAGGACAGTATTCATGGCGGCTCGCGAGGACAGTATTCATGGCGGCTCGCGAGGCCGAAGTCCATGGCGGCTCGCGAGACGAGTGTCCATGGCGCCGAGTCCAGCGAGGCCCCTCCCGGGTTTGGCCCGTGCCAAGCGGGAGCGCCGCCGGGGGCTGGGCGCCCGGCGCGGGGGGGGGGGGGGGCGGGCCCGGGGCCGCGCCGGGGGGGGGGGGGGGGGGGGGGGGGGGGGGGGGGGGGCGGGAGGGGGGCGGGGAGGGGCGGGGGGGGGGGGGGTGGCGGGCGGGG
>NZ_JARWNW010000136.1 GCF_029868325.1 Nocardia carnea | reverse complement strand
GCCGTTGACGGCTGCGCTGGACCTGACCTACGCCGCGGGAGCGGTGGATCCGGCCGACCGGGCGGTTGTCGTGACCGACGACGCCGAGCGCGCGGTCGCCGAGTTCACCGACTGTATGCGGCGGTACCCGCGGGCGGCGAGTTTCGCCGCGCAGGTAGTACGTGCTTCGGAGGGGCTGCCGGTGCCGGCGGCCATCGACGTGGAGTCCTTCGCGTACTCCACCCTCCAGGGCGGCCCGGAGTTCGGCCGTTGGCTGGCGGAACGCCGCAGGCTCGGGCGGCCGCTACCGCCGGCGCCCGAATCCGATCCGGTTCTCCTCACAGCGGACGGCGATACCCTCCGTATCACGTTGAACCGCCCGGAGCGCCGTAATGCCTACGGCACGGCACTTCGTGACGCTCTGGTCGAGGCATTGCGTACAGCACTGCTCGCCGGCACATTCGGCAGGATTGTGCTCGACGGTGCCGGGACATCGTTCTGCGCCGGCGGGGATCTCGACGAGTTCGGCCACACTCCCGATACCGCGACTGCCCATCAGATCCGGACCCGCGGCGGGGCGGCTCGGCTGATGGCCCGGCTGGCGGAGCGCACCGAGGTCCGGCTGCACGGCCATTGTGTGGGTGCCGGGATCGAGATCTCCGCATTCGCCGGACATATCGTTGCCGCCCCGGATACCGTGATCCGATTGCCCGAAGTGACGATGGGCTTGATCCCCGGCGCGGGCGGCACCGTGAGCGTGCCCCGGCGGATCGGCCGATGGCGGGCGCTGCACCTGTTCGTCACCGGTATCGCGCTGGGCCCGCAGTGTGCACTCGAATGGGGGCTCGTCGACGAGATCGCGGATGGCGGGTGAGCAGGGACGGGCGGGACGTGTCGCCGCTCGCATCGGACGGGGGCGCTGTCGACGGGGTCCGTGTGGTGGACACGAAGCAGTTCGGGATGGTATTCGCCCTCAATATGAGGTAAACATAATCATAGATTGTCGGGGCTCGAACTCCAGTGGTTGCGGGGGAGCGGCCTGACCGTATGGAGGTATGTGTAGTGGGACAGCCAGGGCTTCGTCCACAGAAGACCGCGATGTTGGTCGCACAGCGCATTGTCGAGGGCATCAACAAACGCGGCAACAAGGTCGGTGACAAACTGCCACCGGAACGGCTGATGCTCGAAGAGTACGAGATCGGCCGGGGAACACTGCGGGAATCGTTGCGGTTCCTGGAACTCCAGGGCGTTATCGCCCTCAAACCCGG
Source organism: Nocardia carnea (assembly GCF_029868325.1). Taxonomy (GTDB): domain Bacteria; phylum Actinomycetota; class Actinomycetes; order Mycobacteriales; family Mycobacteriaceae; genus Nocardia; species Nocardia carnea_C. The sequence goes on along the minus strand of NZ_JARWNW010000136.1, from coordinate 11,178 downwards.
TCCCGGCGGCGGCCCGATCGTGCAGCAGCCCGACGGTATGGGTCTGCAGACCGCGATCACGCTGCTGCTGCAATTCGAGAATGCGCCGTTCCGGACCATCGTCGAGGCCCGGACGGCGCTCGAGCCGATGATGGCCCGGCTCGCGGCCGACCGGATCAGCGACGAACAACTCGCCACCCTGAAACATTCGGTGGACCATATGCGCGAGCACATCGACGACGAGGAGATCTTCGTCGAGATGAGCCGGGTATTCCACGACACCATCGCGCAGGGTTCCGGGAACGCGCTGTTCGGCTATCTGATCCACGCGCTGCTGGATATGCTCGACGGCTCCGCGGTGGGGATGGAGTACCCGGAACGCCACCGCGTGGCGACCTGCGATATCCACGAGAAGATCTACAAGGCGGTGGCCGCCGGGGATGCCGATGCGGCACTGACCGCGATGGAAGAGCATATCGACGGGATCTGGCGATACGAGGAGAAGAACTACCCCGAGGTCCTCGATACTCCGATCGCCTGGGGAACCCGCGGCTGATCGACCGGTGGTCCGGGCGATCAGCGCCGCCGGAAGATCGGACGGTTCCCCCGCGGAACCGCAAGCGGCCGGCGCCCCGCGGGAGAACCCATCCGATCAGGGCCGGTAGGGATCTGCCCGTTCCACGGGCGGCGCCGTCTTCCAGTCGGGCAGTCCGTATTCCGGGGTGCCGACCGGGGATTTACCGCCCGAAATATGCGTCCACTGCGCATGATTGAGCTGGTGGATGGAGAAGCAGGCGTCGAGCGCGGTGGTGAAGCCCATCGCGTCCTGACTCTGATTCACCGAATCCTTCACCAGCAGTGCCGCCATACTGGGCACCCGCGCGATCCGGCGGGCGAATTCCAGGGTGTTCTCGCCGAGTGCCTCGGCCGGGAAGATCTTGTTCACCATGCCCAGCGCGAGTGCGTCCTCGGCATCGAGGCTGTCGCCGGTGAGTAATAGCTCCTTGGCCTTGCGTGGGCCGAATTCCCAAGGGTGGCCGAAGTATTCGACACCGCAGACACCCAGCCGGGTGGCGACGACATCGGCGAACCGGGTGCCCTCCGCGGCGACGATGAGATCGCAGGCCCAGGCCAGCATGAGGGCGGCGGAGAAAACGTTGCCGTGCACCTCGGCGATGGTGATCTTGCGGAGTTTGCGCCACCGCCGGGTGTTCTCGTAGAAGTAGTGCCACTCCTGGTGGAAACGGGATTCGACGGCATCGTGGGTGGCCCCGGTGCAGGTGAAGGACCAGTGCTGATCGGGCCCGGGTTCCCGTTCGGCCCGGTAGTCGGAGCTGCCGAGGTCGTGGCCCGAGGAGAATACGGGTCCGTCGCCGGCGAGGATCACTACGCGCACCGTATCGTCGGCTTCCGCCCGCAGGAAGGCGTGGGTGAGTTCCACGAGCAGCCCACGGTTCTGGGCGTTGCGGTATTTCGGGCGGTTCAGCACGATGCGCACGATCGTGCCGTCGTCGTGTGTTTCGTAGCGCAGGTACCGGTAGTCCACGGGGGTGGCGGGGTCGAGCACAGCTTCGGTCATCGTGAATCCTTTTCTGGTCAGGCGGATCCGGACGGCATCCGGACCAGCCCGCGGGCTTGATCGAGAAGTGCCTGCGCGACACCGTGGAAGCGGTGGCCGAGCGCGGTATCGGCCTTCCCGGCGCAGGCACGCGCATAGGTGCCTTCGAGGATGATGGCGAGCCGGTAGCAGGCCAGGACCTGATACCAGTCGAAATCGGTCATATCCCGGCCGCTGACGTCGGCGTAGCGGGCGATCAGCTCGTCGCGGCCGGGGAGTCCGTCGAGCTGCCGGGCGAGCCCGACCGTGCGGGTTTCGGTGGGATCGGGCCAGGTCGCGAGAAGGTGGCCGAGGTCGAGCAGGGGATCGCCGACGGTGCCCAGTTCCCAGTCGACGACGGCGGCCACGGCCGGCCGGTCGCGCCGGAACATGACATTGCCGAAGTGGTAGTCGCCGTGAATGATTCCCTTGCGCCACGCTGCGGGCCGGTGCGCGTCGAGCCAGCGGCCGATCTCGTCGACCCCGTGCAGTTCGGGTCCGGGCCATCCGTCGAGCTCGTGATAGGAGTCGAGCTGGCGCCGCCAGCGGCCGACCTGCCGGTCGAGCCAGCCGTTGGCCCGGGTGAGCTGGGCTTCGCCGAGGACGGCCGGATCTATCGCGCCGAGTGCCGCCGCGCTGTCGACCATGGACAGGCCCATCGCATGCTGCAACTCGGCGGACGAAGCATGCGGTTCGGGAACTTCGGTGGTGGCGGTGAAACCCTCCACCGCCGCCATGACGAAGAAGACGCACCCCATGACCTCGAGGTCGTCGCAGGCGGTGACGAGCCGTGGGTGGGGTACCTCGCTACCCGCGAGCGCGGCGAGCAGGCGCGCCTCCCGGCGCATCGTCTCGTCGCTGTTGCCGCGTTTGTGCAGCGGCGGTCGCCGGAACACGTAGTCGGTCCCGTCCCGGGTGAATTTCACCAGGATGTTCTGGGTGCCTCCGGTCAACGGGACGATATCGGTGACGGGCCCGGTGCCCACCTCGTTACGGTCGAGCCATGACGTCAGTGCGGTGACGTCCACCGGGTCCTGATCCCTCATCGATCCACCTCATGCCTTCCCTGTGTGACGTGTAACGGGGTGCCGTCGCACGCAGCGGCCGGAGGCACCCACCTACCGGAGACTACACATTCCTACGAACCATTGTCATGATTTCTTTCATATTCCGGCGCATAGTTGTTATCGTTAGCCGCGACGGGCCCGAAAGTCTCCCTGCCGCGCGTGGCTCGGCACCTCGGGTGCACATCAACAATCCAAGCGTTCTCACCAGGTGGTGCAATGGGTATCGAAATGGTTCTGGACATGGCCGCATCGGTCCATCCCGAGCGGCTCGCGCTCGGGCGGCGTGATGCGGGTATGACCTATCAGGAGCTCAGCGACGTGGCCTCCGGTGGCGCCGCGGTCCTGGCCCGGTACGGTGCCGCGCATCTGGTGTTCGTCGGCGTCAACGGCCCGGTACTGCCGGTGCTGACCTTCGCCTCCGCCCGCGCCGGGGTCCCGCTGGCGCCGATGAACTACCGGCTGGCAGCCGATCAGCTGCGCGATCTCGTCGGGCAACTCGAACGACCGCTGATCGTCGCCGACCCCGCCTACCGGGACACCCTCGACGGTGCCGCCGAGACGGTGCTGACCAGCGCGGAGTTCCTGGACCTGGCCCGGGCCGCCGAACCCGGCACCACCGAACCGGCCCCCGACGATGCCACCGCCATCGTGCTGTTCACCAGCGGCACCACCTCCGCGCCCAAAGGCGTGCTCTTGCGTCACCAGCATCTGCTGTCCTATCTGCTCAATACCGTGGAATTCGGGTCCGCCGCCGAGGACGATGCGACATTGGTCAGCACGCCGCCGTACCACATCGCCGGGATGGGGGCCGTGCTCAGCAACATCTACGCGGGACGGCGGATGGTGCATCTGCCGGACTTCACTCCGCAGGGCTGGCTCGATATCGTCCGTGGCGAGCGGATCACGAGTGCCATGGTGGTGCCGACCATGCTCGCCCGCGTCGTCGAGCACCTCGACGGCGCCCCCGGCGACGCACCGAACCTGGTGTCCCTGGCCTACGGCGGTGCCCGGATGCCGCAACCCGTCCTCGAACGGGCCCTCCGCGCTTTCCCGGAGACCGGATTCGTCAACGCCTACGGGCTGACCGAAACCAGTTCGACCATCGCGGTGCTGGGCCCCGACGATCACCGCGAGGCCATGGCGGACCCGTCGCTACGCGGCCGGCTGTCGTCGGTGGGCCGGGTGGTTCCGGGGATGGAGGCCGAGATCCGGGACGAGGACGGCACCGTGCTGGCCGCCGGCGAAACCGGCCTGCTGTGGGTGCGGGGTGCGCAGGTCAGCGGCGAATACATGGGCAAAGGGTCGGCGCTGGACGCCGACGGCTGGTTCCCCACCCGCGACCGCGCCCGCATCGAGGACAGTTACCTCTATATCGGCGGCCGCGCCGACGACACCATCATCCGTGGCGGCGAGAACATCGCTCCGGCCGAGATCGAGGATGTGCTGGTCCACCACGACGATGTGCGCGAGGTCGCCGTGATCGGCGTACCGGACGACGAATGGGGCGAACGGATCTGTGCGGTGATCGTCCCGGCCGGCCCCGGACACGCCGACACGGCCGCCATCCGGACCTGGTGCCGCGAACGCCTGCGGGGTTCGCGCACGCCCGACGAGGTCGTGTTCGTGGACGAACTGCCCAAGACACCCACCGGGAAACTGGTGCGCCGCGATCTCGTCGCGCAGGTCACCGCGCCGGTCGCGCCCTGACCGGTTCGCTCATCATCTGTTCCACATTTCTCTGGAGGATCCATGCGTAGTGCCGTGCTCGTCGACGTCGTCCGTTCGGCGTCGGGTAAGGGCAAGGCCGGTGGCGCCCTGTCCGATATCCACCCGATCGATCTACTGGCCGAGGTACTGCGGTCGCTGGTCGCGCGGAACGATATCGACCCCGTCCTCATCGACGATGTCATCGGCGGCTGTGTAAGCCAGGCCGCGGAACAGGCCGGCAATATCACCCGCTCCGCCGCGCTGGCGGCGGGTCTGCCCGAATCCACCCCGGCCACCACGGTGACCCGCGCCTGCGGTTCGAGCCAGCAGGCCGTGCATTTCGCGGCGCAGGGCGTGCTGGCGGGCTCCTACGATGTGGTGATCGCCTGCGGTGTGGAATCGATGAGCCGGGTGCCGATGGGTACCGCCCCGATGGGCCGGAACCTGGTCGGCGCCGGGCTCGCCCAGCGCTACCCGGAGGGCTGGATCAGCCAGGGGGTGGCCGCCGAACTGGTGGCACAGAAGTACGGGCTGACTCGCGACGATGTCGACCGATACGCGCAGCAATCGCATCGGCGGGCCGCGACCGCCGCCGCTGCCGGACATTACGACCGGGAGATCGTGCCGGTGCCGGTACCGGGCGGCGCCCACAAGACCGACGAAACGATCCGCGCGGCGACCACGCTCGAAAGCCTGGGCACGTTGCGGGCCTCGTTCCACTCCGAGGATTCGGACCGGCGTTTCCCCGGCCTGGGCTGGATGATCACTCCGGGCAATTCCTCGCCGCTCACCGACGCGGCCGCCGCAACCCTGATCATGTCGGAGGAGAAGGCCACCCAGCTCGGGCTCACGCCGCGCGCCCGCTTCGTCGACTTCACGGTCGCCGGTGACGATCCGCTGTACATGCTCACCGCGCCGATCCCCGCGACCCGCAAACTGCTCGACCGCACCGGCCGCACACTCGACGAGATCGATATCTACGAGGTCAACGAGGCCTTCGCGTCGGTACCGCTGGCGTGGGCGCGGGAATTCGATGCCGACCCGGCCCGGCTCAACCCCGCCGGCGGCGCCATCTCGCTCGGCCACGCGATCGGGGCGTCGGGTGTGCGCCTGCTGGCCACCATGGTGGGCGAACTGGAACGCACGGGCGGGCGCTACGGCCTGCAGACCATGTGCGAACACGGCGGTATGGCCAACGCCCTGCTCATCGAACGTCTCTGACCGAAAGGCATACACGTGGACATCAACGGCAAAGTCACCCTCGTCACCGGCGGCGCGTCCGGGCTCGGCCTGGCGACCGCCCGGCAGGTGCTCGATCAGGGCTCGAAAGTGGTCCTGCTCGATCTGCCGGCTTCGCACGGGGCCGAGGTCGCCGCCGAGCTCGGGCCGAACGCCCTGTTCACCCCCGCCGATATCACCGACGAAACCGCCGTGGCGGCCGCACTGGACGCGGCCGAGGAATTCGGCGAACTGCGTGCGGTCGTCAGCTGCGCCGGAACCGGCCGGTCGCTGCGCGTCGTCGGCCGGCAGGGTGTTTTCCCGCTCGACGTGTTCACCCGTGTCGTCACGATCAACCTGATCGGTACGTTCAATGTGGTGCGGCTGGCCGCCGAACGGATGTCGCGGCTGGATATCGAGGGGGAGGAGCGCGGCGTCATCGTGACGACGGCCTCGGTCGCCGCATTCGAGGGGCAGATCGGCCAAGCCGCGTACGCCGCCTCCAAAGCCGGTGTCGCCGGGATGACGCTGCCGCTGGCACGGGATCTGGCCTCGCTGGCGATCCGGGTCGTCTCCATCGCGCCCGGACTGTTCGACACCCCGCTACTGGCGGGCCTGAACGACGAGGCGAAGGCCTCGCTGGGTGCCCAGACCCCGCATCCCGGCCGGCTCGGCGATCCGCGGGAATTCGCCTCGCTGGCGGCGCATATCCTGTCCAACCCCATGCTCAACGGTGAGGTCGTCCGGCTGGACGGTGCCATCCGGATGGCACCGCGCTGATGGCGGCGCCCGCGCCCCACAAGGAGGAACAACCATGACGGCTCCGGCACTTCCGCTGGAAGGTAAGGTCGCGCTGGTCACCGGCGGTAGTCGCGGACTCGGCCGCGAAATGGTGCTCGCGTTCGCGCGGGCCGGCGCCGATACGGTCATCGTCAGCCGCAAACTCGACAGCTGTGAGAAATTGGCCGCGGAGGTCACGGCGGCCACCGGCCGCCGGGCCCTGCCCGTCGCCTGCCACGTCGGCGACTGGGATGCGCAGGACCAACTGGTCAGCCGCGTCTACGCCGAGTTCGGCAAGGTCGACGTCCTGGTCAACAATGCCGGGATGTCCCCGCTGTACTCGAGCCTCGAAGAGATCTCGGAGGCTCTGTTCGACAAGGTCTTCGACGTCAACCTCAAAGGCGCGTTCCGCCTGACGACCCTGATCGCGCCGCGGATGGCCGCCGCCGGGGGCGGCTCGATCATCAATATCAGTTCGATCGCCTCGGAGCGCCCCACCCCCGACGACCTGCCGTATGCGGCCGCCAAGGCCGGGCTGAACATCCTGACCAAGGGATTCGCGCAGGCCTACGGGCCGGCGGTGCGGGTCAACGCGATCATGGCCGGGCCGTTCCTCACCGATATCAGCAAGGCCTGGGATATGGACGCGGTCGCCGAGAAACTGCAGGCGCTACCGCTGGGCCGCGCGGGCGATCCCGATGAGATCGTCGGCGCCGCGCTCTACCTTGCCGGGCCGGGCTCCACCTACAGCTCCGGCGCGATCATCCCGGTCGACGGCGGCCGCACCGCGATGCGCTGACCGCGCCCGCAGACCTCTTTTCAGAAAGGAACCAGGATATGAGCTGGGGATTCGAGACCGACCCCGAGTACCAGCAGGTGCTCGACTGGGCCGACGAATTCGTCACCCGGGAGGTCGAGCCGATCGACCAGGTCATCACCCATGCGTGGGATCTACGGGATCCGCTGCGCCAGAAGCTGATCCCGCCGCTGCAGGACAAGGTCCGAGAGAAGGGGCTGTGGGCGACGCACCTCGGTCCCGAACTGGGCGGACAGGGTTACGGTCAGCTGAAACTGGCCTTGCTCAACGAGATCGTCGGACGCACCCATTCGGGCCCGATCGTCTTCGGCTGCCAGGCCCCCGATTCCGGCAATACCGAGATCCTCGCGCATTACGGCACGCCCGAACTCAAGGAGCGGTATCTCGCGCCGCTGATCGAGAACAAGATCGTTTCCTGTTACGCCATGACCGAACCGCAGGGCGGTTCCAATCCGGTCGAATTCGAAACCACCGCCGTCCTCGACGGTGACGAATGGGTGATCAACGGCGAGAAGTGGTTCGGTTCGAACGCGCGGTTCGCCTCGTTCTTCATCGTCATGGCCGTCACCGATCCCGACGCCGAACCGCACCGGCGGCTGTCGCAGTTCATCGTCCCGGCCGAGACACCGGGGCACGAGATCGTCCGCAATACCGGCGTGTGGGGTCACGATTACGAGGTCGGCACCCACGCCTACACCCGCTGGACCGATGTCCGGATTCCCAAGGACCATATCCTCGGCGGAGTGGGGCAGGGGTTCGAGGTGGCGCAGACCCGGCTGGGTGGCGGGCGTATCCATCACGCCATGCGCACGGTCGGCCTGGTGCGGCGTTCGCTGGACATGATGCTGGAGCGGGCCGTCTCACGGACCACGCGCGGCAGCCGGCTCGGCGATAAACAGCTGGTCCAGGAGATGATCGCCGATTCGTGGCTGCAGCTCGAACAGTTCCGGCTGCTGGTGTTGCGTACTGCGTGGCGGATCGACAAGGAGAACGACTACCGCAAGGTCATCAAGGACATCGCGGCGGTCAAGGCCGCGATGCCAAAGGTGCTGCTGGACGTGACCTCCCGGGCCGTGCAGCTGCACGGTTCGCTCGGCGTATCCAAGGAACTTCCGCTGGGCAAATGGCTGTTCGAGGCGTACCACATGGGTCTTGCGGACGGTGCCACCGAAATCCACAAGATCGGGCTGGCCCGCCAGCTGCTGCGCGATGCCACACCGCACGACGGCCTGTTCCCCAGCTATCACCTGCCGGCGTTGGAGGAACAGGCGCGGGAGAAGTTCGCGGCCGAGCTGAGCGCTCTGGCGGAATAGGTCCGCTCGCGTGCCGGCGGGCGGAGTACACCGGCCGCCGGCGGCACCCACCGACGTGAACGTCGACAGCATCAGTGTGCTGCCGACACACGTGGGGGTGCTCGGCCGTCCGGCTGTGCGTGAACCCGGGTAACCGGGTGTCAGTGTGCAGGGGTTATCGGTCGCCTGCCCCTATGTGCGCGTGCAGCGCCGCGGCTGCGGACCAGCGGCCGGCCCGCGGCAAAACGGACCCGGCAAGCCCCTCGGTGGGCGTATAGGCCGGCACGCAGGCGCCGTCCGCTACCGGGTCGGCCGAGCGGCCTCGAGGTAGTTAAGGCAAATGATTCGCATGAAAGCTTGACTTGGCGCGAATTCAGGCGAATGATATTCACAACTTCGGTGACGTGGATCACGACCGAAGCACCTGCGGTCGCGCCGCGTGGTCACTCCCACCCGCCACCGCGTTCCATCCCTCAAATCCTGCGGAGTTCACATGAGCGCATCAGCGCGCGCTTCAGGTGCGCGGCCCAACCGGCTGCGGCTCCTGATCGAGGTCCCGGCAGTCATCGTGCTCTTCGTCATGATGATCCATGTGACCGCCAACGCCCTGCTCCGGGCGTTCGCCTCGAGCCCCATCCAGAACACCCTCGAGATCACGCAGTACATCTACCTGCCGATCATCGCGCTGCTCGGATTCATGGCCGCCCAGGCGCGCGGCGAGCACATCGTCGCGGACCTGGTCACGCACTACCTCCCGCGCCCGGCCCGCCGGGCGGTCCTGTCCGGTGGATACGTCCTGGCCCTGATCGTGACCGCCGGTTTCGCCTGGTTCGGCCTGGAGGAAGCCCTGCACGCCCGGGATATCGGTCAGACGGCGGGGGTTTCGACGCTGGTGTCGTGGCCGGTGCTGTTCCTCGTACCGGTCGCCTTCGCCGTGCTCACCGTTCAGTTCGGCTTCGCCGCGGTTCGGGCGCTACGTGGCGCCGAAGACGAGACCGAGGACGAGGACGCCACCGTGGCCGGCGATATCGGCGGCGAGATCCAGGCCGGGCACAGCAGTGCGGTCCCGGCCGGCACGACATCGGATTCGGAGAAGAAATGACCACCGCCGCTGCGCCCGCGGAGAACGCGGGCACCCGCTCCCTCACCCCACCGCCGGTCGGGCCGAGCCGCACACACCTGCTCCGCTCCTGGTCCGTCTTCGGTGTCCTCGTCGTGGTGCTGCTGGGCACCGTCGCGGCGATGTTCATGCCGCTGAAGCCGCAGGCGATCGGGTGCGCGGCTCTGGTGATGATGCTGACCCTGCTGCTGCTGCGCCTACCGGTGGCCCTGACGATGATCATTCCGTCGTTCGCGGGTCTCTACGCACTTCGTGGTGAGAAAACCGTGGCCAGTGCGCTGTCATCACTGCCGTACCACCAGGTCGCCAGCTGGACCCTCAGCGTGGTGCCGATGTTCGTCCTGATGGGCCTGCTGATGTGGCGGTCCGGTCTGACCGCCAACCTCTACGCGGTGGCGCGGCACTGGCTCGGCTGGCTACCCGGCGGCCTGGCGGTGGGCACCAATGTGGCCGGTGCCGGCTTGTCGACGGTGAGCGGTTCGACCACCGGGACCGCGTATGCGCTCGGCCGGATCGGTATCCCCGAAATGCTCAAGGCCGGCTACGACCGCCGGCTCGCGATCGGCGCCGTCATCGTGGCGGGGCTGCCCGGGCAGCTGATCCCGCCGAGCATCCTGCTCGTGCTGTACGCGGGGATCGCCGAGGTTCCGGTGGGTAAACAGCTGCTCGCCGGTATCGGCCCGGGCATCCTGGTGGCGATTCTGTTCACCCTCGCCATCATCCTGTTCGCGGTCTTCGGTAAGGATCTGGCCGGCCCGAACCGCGGCCGCAGCACCGAGAGCGTGCCCTGGAAAGAGAAGCTCACCAGCCTGGTGCAGGTCTGGCCCGTTCCGGTGCTGATGCTGGTGATCGTGGGCGGCATGCTGTCGGGCATCTTCACCGCGACGGAGGCGGGTGCCGCGGCGGCGCTGTGCTCGGTGGGCGTGGTGCTGCTGTGGAAGCGTAAGACCGGCGGCGCGTTCCAGGCGCTCGCCGACGGGGCCGTGGGCACGGTGTCGACCGTAGGTGCGGTGTTCCTGCTCCTGCTGGGCGTCGAGGCGCTGTCGCGGATGATGACCTTGAGCGGTATCAGCAACGGTTTCGCCGATCTGATCGCGGGGATGGAACTCGGCCGGGTCGAATTCCTGCTGCTGATGGTCGTGGTGTACCTGCTGCTCGGGGCGTTCATGGACCCGCTGCCGATGATGGTGCTGACCGTCCCCATCCTGATCCCGACCCTGGAGAGCCTGGATATCTCGCTGCTGTGGTTCGGCGCGTTCACGGTGTTCATGGGCGAACTGGCGATCCTGTCACCGCCGGTCGGTGTGCTGGCGATGGTGATCCACTCGATCGTCAAGGATCCGGAGGTGAATCTCGGCCGCAAGATTCCGTTGAAGGATGTGTTCGTCGCCTCGCTGTGGTTCCTGCCGATGGCGATCGCGGTGGTGCTGCTCCTGATCTTCTTCCCCGAGATCTCGACATTCCTGCCGGATAATTCGAGCGCGGGCTGATATCGGATACCCCACGTAGTTGGGGCGGGGGGGGGGGGGGGGGGGCGGGGAAAGTTGTTTGGGGGGGGGGTGGGCCGGGTTTTGGGGGGGGTTGGGGGGGGGGGGCGCGGG
>NZ_JARWNW010000135.1 GCF_029868325.1 Nocardia carnea | reverse complement strand
TGGCCCTCCGGTGCCCCCCTTGGGGGGGGGCCCCCCCAACCCCCCCCCCGGCCCCGGGGGGCCGGGGGGGGCGGTTCTGCTGTGTCAGAGAGGCATACCGTTCTCCAGGAACTCCAGCGCCTCGTTGACGACGACGTAGATGTCCTCGTCCTGGTCGACCGCACGCAGATAGGCCATCACCGCCACACCCGCAACGGCACCGGTCCAATACCGGACCAGTGGGTCGTCGGGCTGCCGGCCGACGCGTCGAGCGAAAGCTTCGATGAACGGCGGCATATCCGTCTCGATCTTGGTGACCACGGCCGCGCGGAGCTCCGGCACGGTGGCGATGAGCTTCATCCGGATGGTTTCCAGCGCAGCCATATCGACATCCGTGCTGTTCAGGACACCGAGAATGGCGTTACGGGCGGCCTGCAACGGCGAGAGATCGGCGGGCTCGGCGAGAAATTTCTCCAGGAATATCGGGTCCACGCGGTCGAACAGCACCGTATCCGGTTTGGTGGGGAAGTAGCGGAACAGCGTGCTCGGCGAGACCTCCGCTGCCGCCGCCACTTCCTCCAGCGTGGTGTTCGCGTACCCCTGCTCCCGGTAGAGGCGCAATGCGTGATCCTGGATGGCTTCGCGCGTGCGCTTCTTCTTCAGTTCTCGCAGGCCACCGGTACTCATAGGATCATTTTGCCGAACCCTCGACCGGCCGGCCAAACGAACGGGCGAGTTCCTCGGTCGTATCCGGCTCCGGTCTGCCGCGCAGATTGCGGCCCTCGACGTCCAGGTCCGGCAGTATCCGGTCCAGCCATTTCGGCAGCCACCACGCCTTGTCGCCGACCAGCGCGAGAACGGCCGGGACGATGGTCATCCGCACCACGAAGGCATCCACGGCCACCGCGGCCGCCAGCGCCACACCGATCTGCACGATATCGCTGGCATCGCCGGAGGCGAACCCGGCGAAAACGCTCACCATGATGATCGCGGCAGCGGAAACCACCCGCGCCCCGTGCCCGAAACCGGCCCGGATCGACGCGGTCGCCGATGCGCCGTGCACGTACTCCTCCCGCATCCGGGTCACCAGGAACACTTCGTAATCCATGGCCAGCCCGAACACCACACCGATGATGAAGATCGGCAACATACTCACCACGACGTCGGTGGTGTGGATACCCAGCCATTCCAGCCAGCCCCACTGGAATACGGCCACCATGACACCGAAGGTCGCGCCCAGGCTCAGCAGGAAACCCACTGTCGCCTTGAGCGGGACGACGACCGAGCGGAACACGGTCATCAGCAGTACGAACGACAGGCCGATGACCACCAGGAGGTAGGTCAGCAGCGCATCGGCCATCCGGTCGCTGAAATCGATGATGATGGCCGCGGTTCCGGTGACGGCGATCCGGGCGCCGAACTCCGCCACGGTGTCGGTGACGCTGCCACGCAGCAGTTGCACCAGCTGTTCGGTTTCCTCGCTGTCCGGGCCACCCCGCGGTATGACACCGATGATCGCGGTATCACCGGCCGGGTTGAACTCCGGCGGCGCGGCCATCGTGACGCCTTCGGTCCCGGCCAATTCCGTATGAACCCGCTGTGCGGTATCGGTCGGATGCGCCGCGCCGGCCAGGTCGACGACGACCAGCAACGGCCCGTTGAATCCCGGACCGAAACCTTCGGAGATCGCGTCGTAGGCCTGGCGCTGGGTGGTGTGTTCCGGGTAGGTCCCCTGGTCCGGGACGCCGAGACGCAAGTCCAGCGCCGGAAGGGTCAGGATGGCGAGCCCGAGCAGCGCGGCAATCAGGGTTGTCACGGGCCGCCGCGTGGTCAGCGAGGCCCAGCGCGATGCCAGGGTGCGGCCCGCCGTGGATTCCGGTGCACCCTCGGCGGACCGGTCGCGCCGCCCGCGCCGCAGTACCCGGAGCCCGGCGAATCCGAGGAGCGCCGGCAGCAGTGTGATCGCCACCAGCACGGCGACGGCCACGGTCACCGCCGCGGCGAGACCCATTTCGGTGAGCAGCCCGATACCGACCACGCTCAGTCCGGTCAGTGCGATCACCACGGTCATACCGGCGAAGAACACCGCGGATCCCGCCGTGGCCACCGCCCGGCCGATGGCATCCTCTTGGTCGGGATTGCGGGACAGCTCGTCGGTGTAGCGGGAGACGATGAACAGCGCATAGTCGATACCGACGGCCAGCCCGAGCATGAGCGCCAGGATCGGCGTGGTGACACCGAGATCCAGGAACGCCGTCGCCGTGAGGATGCCCAGGAGGCCGACCATGACACCGGTGATCCCGGCGATCAACGACATCCCCGCGGCGGCCAGCGATCCGAGAGTTATCACCAGCACCACGGCGGCCACGAGCAGTCCGAGGAGTTCTTTGCTCACATCCGGCATCAGCTCCATCACATCGCCGCCCACCGCCATGCGCAGATCGGCCGAACTGCTCTGTTCGACCAGTTGCATCAGTTCCTGACGGCTCGAATCACGCACCGTTTCGAAGGAGACCGCATAGGTCACCTCGGCGACGGCGATCCGCTGGTCCGCCGAGATCAGCCCGTTCTGAAAGGGGCCTGTGACAGCGGCGACCTCCGATGCCCCGGCCGCCGCCTGGACCACGTCATCGATTTTCTGCCGCTGGGCGAGACCGGTCACCGAGCCGTTCTCGGCGATGAACACGATCTGAGCCGACCCGCCGTCGAGCGGAAGTTCGGCGAACCGTTCCTCGAGCAGGTCGAAAGCTTCCTGAGATTGCGTACCCGGCAGGTTGAAGGTCGTCGCGGAGGGGGGGGCCCCCGGGGGGGGGGCCCCCCCCCCCGCGGGGGACAGGCGGAACCACCCCCAGGGGAACAGGGGGGGGGGGGGGGAGGGGGAGCGCCCCGGGGGGGGGGGGGGGGGGGGCGGGGGGGGGCGCCCCCCCCCCCCCCGCCCCCCGCGGGCCCCGCCCAGCGGCAGGCAGGGGGGGGGGGGGGGGGAGGCGCCCCGCCCCCCCGGACAGACGGGGGGCGGGC